>JAGFIY010000172.1 GCA_024103215.1 Melioribacteraceae bacterium
TGCTTCTTCGCGTTTATGACATTCTCGGAAGAGAAGTTGCAACGCTTGTAAACAAACATTTGACCCGGGGAGAATATGAAGTTGAGTTTAATGCGGAAGGTTTATCCTCGGGAGTTTATTACTACCGTCTCGAAGCCGGAAGCTACAGCCAAACAAAAAAGATGATTTTATTGAGGTGATAAAAAAGCGGAGCCCCAAATTTCCCGGAACTCCGCATAATATAAGTCTATTTTTTCTGAATACGGATACTTCCGTTGCTGCTTTCCAAATAAATTTTCTTTCCCCCGCCGTTTATTTTTATAACAGATGATTTTTCGAGACGGGTGTTGTTTTCCTCAATTACAGCGGAAGGAAAATCTGTTGTGATTTTATATTCACCGGAATCATCGCGTGCATTACCCCTTAGTTTAATTTTTGCTTCAACCGTAACAGCAGCATCTGAAGGAAGTATTACCGAAATAACACCCCCGTTTGTCAAAACTCGATTTGAGTTTTCCCCTTTTGGATCAAGCTCTAAGTTTATATCTCCGCCATTTGTTTTAACATCCGCAGAGCCTGTAATTTTACCGCCGTAAATATCGCCGCCCGAGGTTAAAGCCAACACATTGCCGTTGCTTGGACCGAATTTTAAATCGCCGCCCAATGTTTCAATTCTAAGAGAATTCCCCCCGAATTCTCCCACAACAACATCGCCGCCCGAAGAACGAGCGTTCAAATCACCGTTAGCTCTCTCGACTAAAATATCGCCGCCAAGTGTTTCTACGTTCAGCAAACTTCCGCCGGATTTTATTTTAATATCTCCTCCCATTGTTGAAACGGAAGCGGATGTACTTTTTATGTTGCCCAAAGTAATATCTCCGCCCTGAGTTCTTACTGAAACAATACCAACGATATTGTCCGTGGTAATATCTCCACCGGAAGATTGAATTTGCAAATCACCTTTTACATCTTTTACCGAAACATCTCCGCCCGAAGTAAAAAGATTAATCTTTCCTTCAATGTTATCCTTTATTTTAATTTCTCCGGCGGTGGTGTTCACTTTAATTATTAAATCATTCGGCACGGTGATCTTTAATGAAAGATCAGTAGAATGGCTCCACCTTGGGTTGAAGCTGACTGTCAGTTTGTCACCTGATTGTCTAATAGTAAGATTTTCATAATCATTCTCATCGATGCCGCTGGTGGCAATTTCAACTTCGTCTCTATTCCATACTGCGATTGTAATATCCCCGGGATTCGCATCGATATAAAGTTGATCTCCCGCGCTTACTTTATAAGTTTTGGATCTCTCATCGGTTAAATCTTTTCCGCTTGAGTATGAAACGAAACTTAAAATGGTAAATACAATTAGATAGATAGTTCTTGTTTTCATTTTAATTCTCCCATCAAAAGATTTGATGCTTTTATTCTTATTAAATTATTTTCATCGGTTCTGCTGCTTTCATCGAGTTGTTTTAATGTTTTATCGTCGAACGACACTCCGCTCTGTTTAAAGTTTGTTAATGTGTTTATCGCTAATATTTTTATCCCTGCGTTCGAATCGTTGTTTAGAGCAAAGAGGAGCGCTTCTTTAATATCATCGTCGTATTGAAAATTTGCCAAACCTATCAATGCCTGTCTTCTTACTCCGTCATTTTCATCCTTCTTTAATGCGGTTATTAGAGCATTTTTTACTTTATCGTCAACAATTTGAGGATTATCTATAACTCTCGTTAACGTTTCAATTTTTATTCCCGGGTTTTTTGAATTAACAATAGATTGTACAATGAGCTCTTGTATAAGTTTGTCTTCAAAACTTCCTCTATAAACCACGGGAGTTGAGGCTTCGAAGGCTACTTCTATTTCGCCGGTTTGATCGGTAATTGACGGATACGAGATTTTTTCCACACTAATTTTTGATTTATCGAGATTATCAAGATCAATCTCGTTCGCAAAAAGTGAGTCTTTCCTTTCACCAGACGGAGTAAAGAATATTGCATAACCGATGATAAAACCTAAAACAAGAGTGAATGCGCTGCTTAAAGCAATCTTATAATTATTTCCAAATAATTCTTTAGCTTTTTCAAATAAAGAATGTTTACTTCTGTTCGTGTTGTTTAATGTTCGTAGTCGGTCGTAAAGTTCGTTGCGTGCTTGATCCAAAAATTCATCCGCAACAGGTTCGGGTTTGCTTCCTCTTATAGCCGCACTCAATTTTTTCATTTCATCGAAGTAAGCGCTGCATTCGGCACATTCAAAAATGTGGTTTTCCAGCTCGGTTAATTCGTCCGGAGTTATCTCTTCTATCAAGTAATTTTCTATCAGCTCTTTAATTCTATCGTGCTTCATTTTTGCTCCTCAGCCGTAGAGCGGCTGCAATTTTTCTCTCATTAAATTTGTAGCGTTGAAAAGATATCTTTTAATCGTTCCTTCCTGGCAATTCATCATTTCTGCAATTTCTTTTATCTTCAAACCTTCGTAGTACTTTAATGTAAACGCCATACGTTGTCTTTCGGGTAAAATGTTGATTACGTCGTTTATCTTAGACTTCAATTCGTTGTTTACTACGAGATCGTCGCTTTTTTCTTCGCCTTCGAGCCGGTCTTTATACGATTCGTTTTCCGATTCGAAATAATTTTTATCTAAAGATTCCATCTTATCTCTTTTTTCTTTCCTCTTATAAGTGATGCATACATTCGCTGTAATTCTGTAAAGCCAAGTTGAAAATTCGCTTCTGAACTCAAAATTTTTAATTCCCTTAAAAACCCGCAGAAATACTTCTTGATAAATATCTTTTGCATCGTCTTGGCTGTTTCTATAAGAATATGCAATATTGATAACATGACGGTCGTACCTCCTGATCAATTCCTCGAAAGCGCTTATTTCGCCTTCCTTTGCCTTATTTATTAGATGATTGTCGCTGTACATTCGAATTCCGTTAACTGTTTATTTAGACCTACTTTTGTGGAAAAGGTTGTAATAATTGTAAACCTTCCTCATTGGAGGCGTAGTTAATCTTGTTTATCTTTCCGTTATGAAATTTCATGATAAAATAATGCTTCCCGGACTGGATAAGCAAATTGAATTTTTACATAAACATCTTGACACAACCCCATCCAAAGTTCTTGTCTGCGGTCCTGAAAGCGCTGCTGCGGCTGTTAAGATAAGAAATGTTTCGAAAGCCGATGTTAACATTATCGTTGAAGATTTTGATTCGCTTATCAACACAAACTTAAAACTCGAAGGCGAACCGGGTATAAAATCATCATTGATGGAATATTCAATGACTGATTTCGACGACAAAAATTTTGATCTTATCTATGCACAGGCTTCAATTACTAATCCAAATAGGAATAAGATAATAAAAGAGTTTAAAAGATTGCTTAAACCCGGCGGAAGAATCTGCGTGGGCGAGTTAGTCCTTCTTGAAAAAAAAACTCCAAGGTATATCGATAATCTCTTTGAATATTCCCAAATGCAGCCCTTGTTTGTGGACGAGCTTGAAAAATTTTACTTGGAAAGAGGATTTAAGATTATGGTCAGCAAAAATCTTTCATCTACTTTGCGGGAATATTACATTATTATTAGCTCGGAATTGGAGAATTCTATCAAGCTGCTTAGCGAAGAGGAAATATCATATTATAAAAAATTGATCTCTAAAATAAACCACGAAAGCAATGTGTATCTTCATCAAAACGGGGAAAAATATTACGGTTTCAAAACATTGCTTCTGAAAAGAAATGACGGCTGAAGAACTTAAAAAAGGAAATATACTAAGGCTTAACATTACCGACTACGCATTTGAAGGAAAGGGAATAAGTAAAATTTCTCTGCAGAATGACGAGGAGAGAAACAGCAATTTTGTCGTCTTCGTTAAAGGCGCATATCCAGGCGATGTTGTTGATGCGAAGATAATTAAGAAGAAGAAAAATTTTGCTGAAGCTTTAACCGAAAAGGTGATCCAAAAATCAGAGGATCGAACCGAAGCAAAGTGCAGATATTTCGGCGTTTGCGGAGGATGCAAACAGCAGGATCTAAATTACTCGGCACAGTTGAAATATAAGCAGGATCAAGTTGTCGAAACTCTCGAACATATCGGCGGTCAATCTGATTTTCTTGTTGAACCGATTGTGGCTTGCGAAAAAATTTTCAACTACCGCAACAAAATGGAGTTCTCTTTTTCTGATAAAAGATGGCTGACTGTTGACGAATTGAACAGCGAACAAGGAATTGAAAATCGTAATTTTGCATTGGGACTTCATATTCCGCGCATCTTCGACAAAGTGCTTGACATCGAAGAATGTCATCTTCATCCGGAAACCGGGAACAAAATATTGAATTTCACACGAGAATTTTTCCGTTCGAGAAATACAACAATTTACTCAACAAAAACACACACCGGTTATTTGCGAAATCTTGTTATTAAATTCTCTCATCACCACGAAAGTTTGACGGTAAATCTTGTTACTTCCCAAGAGAACGATAAGTTAATGACCGAATACACAAAAAATTTGCTTAAGGAAGTTCCTCAAGTTACAACAGTTGTTAACAATATAAATCTTCGTAAAGCCCAAATTGCACAAGGGGATTATGAGAAAGTTTATCACGGCGAAGGATTTATTTTTGATTCAATAGGTGATTATAAATTCCGCGTAAGTGCAAATTCTTTCTTCCAAACCAATACGCTGCAGGCGGAAAAATTGTACGATGCGGTTTTCGATTTCGGAAAATTCAAGAAAGAAGATATTGTTTATGATCTTTATTGTGGTGCAGGCACTATATCTATATATCTCTCAAAATTCGTAAAAAGTGTTTTTGGAATCGAATACGTTGAGGAAGCAATTGCCGATGCTAGGCTGAATACAGAGTTAAACTCTGTGGATAACTGTAAATTTTTTGCTGCGGATTTGAATAAATCATTTCTTAACTTGATCGAGGTGAACAGCCTTCCCAAACCGGATATTGTCGTTGCCGATCCGCCGAGAAGCGGCATGAATCCTAAAACTGTAAAGGATATTATACGACTTTCCCCGGAAAAGATTGTTTATGTTAGCTGCAACCCATCAACTCAAGCACGCGATATAAAAATGCTCAACGAAGAGGGCGGATACAAACTTATAAATGTAAGACCTGTTGACATGTTCCCTCATACCTACCACATTGAAAATGTTGCGCTATTGATAAAATAAAAAGATTAATTTAGATTAATTTGTAAGCCCGGATGACACAACCGATCTTACCAACCCAAATTTGTATCAAGATTAAACAACAATTAAACATAATGTAGATTGAAGATTATACAAAGCCTTGACCCATTAACTAAAGCCTTATCCTACAATCAAATAAGATGATAAATCTCTTCTAAAATTAACGAAATGCTTAACAATAAGAACAACTTGCGAAATTTTCTATGATTTGATGATTCGTTAGTCGAATTTCTGCCTGACTCAATTCTTTTCAAGATATCATTTTGAGACACTTCAACTCCCGACCCTTATATTTTTATTGTGATTACAGTCGTTTTTCGTCCCTTTTTTATGGTATATGGTTTGTTTTGCCAATACGGTATGAAAAAATACGAGCAAATTATATCACATATAAAGGAGGTAAAATTGAAGGTAAGATCCACTAACAAACTGGTTTGGCTCATTACTTTTACTCTTTTTCTTGGCTTTTCTCTCAGTACTTGGGCAAGCGTGGGAGATGGAAAAACTTCGTCTCAAAAACTCCCGCAGAGTTTCTTTGACAATATAGTTGTTCAAGGAGCCACCACTGCAAAAGTATTTGATACTGATAAAGGAGCTACGCAAAAATGGGGAGATCCCTACAATCCCGGTCAATATTTCAATGTATTTGCCGGCACATTTGATGGGGAAGTCGATGGTCAAAATGCAAAATTTTATTGTATTGACCTTCAGCACAATATAGCTTTTTGGAAGGATGAAGATGGAAAACGTCATGAATATACTGATGACGGACCCACTCCGGAAGAAATTACCTACATTCTGAACAATTATTATCCATATATTTCTTATCCTTATACGGGTGCACTCGATACCGAAAATAAGGAAGCCTCTGCTGTTCAGCTTGCTATTTGGCATTTTGCTGATGGCGTTGATTTAAGCACCATTGAAAATAGCGAAATCCGCAACAGAGTGATCGAAATAGTTGCTGATGCGAATGCAAAAGCCGGCACAATTGAACCCCTTGAGACATTGGTTATAATTCCAGCTTCTCAAAATGTACCATACGGATCACCGGCTCAGTTTTATGTAGCAACTTATGATATTGATGGTAATCCTCTTAGTGGAATTACTGTTAATTTGAGTGCTTCAACCGGAACTTTAAGTTCAAGCACTGCAATCACAAATGCTTCGGGATTTACTGGTATAATTACCTTAACTCAAGGCTCTTCCGACTACAGCGAGATAACAGCCAATGCAAACGTTCAAGTTCCTATGGGAACTCGTTATGTTCATAAAAACGCTCCTGACACATATCAAAAATTAGTCTTGGCAACTCCTGCCGGATTGAACAGAGATAATTACGCTACGGTTCAATGGTATGAACAAAATGGCGAATGCGACCTCGATGGTTTTGCGACTTATACTCAAGGCGGATGGGGAAGCCCAAGCAACAGCGGTCCTGGAACAATTAGAGATTTATATTTTGACGATGTTTTTCCCGCTGGTCTTACTGTCGGTGGAAATTTTACTCTTACATTGACCTCGGCTCAAGCCGTTGAAGACTTTTTACCTCAAGGCGGTACACCATCTGCGTTAACACAGGACTATACTGATCCGGGAAATCCTAACATTTCAGTTCTTGCCGGACAAGTTGTTGCAATGACTCTAAACGTATATTTCAGTGCGGCTGGATATACCGGTTCTAATTCTTATCCTTTGGGGGATTTGATAATTACTTCCGGACCACTTGCCGGTAAAACTGTATACGAATTATTAGCTTTTGCAAACACTGCATTAGGCGGAGGCTCAACTCCTTATTCATTAAGTGAACTTAATGATGCTGCTACAGCAGTTAATGAAAACTTTAATGAAGGTGCAAATAATGGTTTCTTGACTTGCGCTGAAGAAGAATGTGAAAATATTCTTGGCGACTTTGTATGGCACGATAAAAATGTTAATGGTATTCAAGATGCCGGCGAGCCCGGTATTGAAGGTGTGGTTATTGAACTGAGTTTTGATAACACAACACTTACTACAACTACTGATGCCAACGGTTATTATCAATTTGCAAATCTTCCGAACGGAAGCTATGAAGTTAAAGTAGCTACTTCAAACTATGCTTCTGGAGGAGTTCTTGCAAACTCTGATCAAACAAAGTGGTATGCAACAAATAAAAATCAAGGCGACGATACAAAAGACAGCGATGCAAATAAAAATGAATCTGTTACTGTAGTTTTAGACTGCGGTGATGACTATACTGTCGATTTCGGATTCTATAAAACTTGCGTTACCTTGCTCA
>JAGFIY010000178.1 GCA_024103215.1 Melioribacteraceae bacterium
ATAATGGAATTGAATGGCACAAGTATGAAGAATTAACGAGGGATTCCGGTGTAATGAGCGGAATTTTTATTTCCGGCAGCAAAGTATTTATTGTAGGATATACAACTAGCAATACAACTTTAATATACTTCGGAAAAAATTAGATGATTAAAATCAAAAAAAGTTTAATGAAATAATTTGCCGCAAATAATAATTGTCCTTACTAAAACAACAAACTTTCCCGTTTAAAGCAGAGATTTAACTGATCATATCTCTGCTGATTGCAACTACTTAAAGAGTTCGAAAAAATAAAAGTGATCAAATACTGTTTTTGTTTAGAGCATTAATATGTAAATTAATAAATAAGAAACTCTATTAGTCTAAAACTATGTTTAAAATGGTAGTGCGACCCGGAATGTGACGACGTAGGATAAATCTGAAAAAAATCCCGGGCTTACAACAAATTCTGTTTTTATCTTCTCCATGAAGGCTTCTGATGAATTAAACAATAAGTCAATTTGTGTGTATAGCCAAACGACTGCAAACGCGGCAATAAAAAGATTTCTTGTTTTATATGCAGAGTTATACTCAGAATATTTTAGCTCGATCAACGCCGGTTCAATTTCATTTAAATAATCTTTTTCTTTCAACGAAGCATCAAAAATAAAATAAACCATCGTCGGAAGAGTAATCGCCGTAAGCGCAGTAAGCACCCATCCTTTTGTGGATTTATCGAGATAGAGATGACCAAGCCCTGGGAAAACCACAGAACGCGCAAATGTATTTATATAAACATCATTCTTCGTTGAAATCAACAAATTATAGTCTGGTTTTTCTGCCATTTCTTCTACTGACTTCTTAGGCTCTTCTTCTTTTGACGGGGGAGCATATTTAACTTTAAGTTGCTCATATAAAGATATAATTTTAGGGGAGACTGTTCTTGGGTTAAGTTCGTAACTTCTGTCAAGATCAATAATTTGACGCAAGGGTTTTTCTGCTGAGATTTCGTCATTTAAGGAATAATATGAGACTGCTTTCATCGTCAGCACTTCAATGGAATCCTCTTTTGTAATCCCGGGATTGTCAAACAGGAAAATATCCGCCAGACGAATTACATCACGGTATTTAAAGGATTCATACTTTGCTTTAATTTCTTCGATGGTAATTTTTGTCTGCGAAAAAGAAATGCCCGCAGCAAAAAGAAGAAGCAGTGTTATTTTATAGAGCGCATTTCTCATCTAAGAAGAATCATTTTTTTTGTTTCGACAAAGGTACCGATTTCAAGTCTGTAATAATAAACTCCCGAAGATAAGCCTTCTGCATTAAACTCAACTTCATATTTACCCGGGTTCAAATGATTGTTTACAAGGACAGTGATCTCTCTGCCAAGGATGTCATAAACAATTAAATTAACTTTACCACTTTCTGACAATTGATAACTAATTGTTGTTGATGGATTAAATGGATTAGGGTAGTTCTGCTTCAACCCTGCCACAGGCAAAATTATTTCTTCCGAAGAAGTGAGCCCCGTAGCAAATGTTTCGATCTCTTTAACCGGATTACCTTGTTCGTCATATCCCCCGAGCACGTATATCTTATCGTTGATGAACGCCGTTGTAAAATTTGTGCGCTCAAAATTCAATTCGTTAAGATAGGAAACTATCGGTTCGTTGCCGAGAAGCTTAAAGATCTCAACACTTTTTAATGCACTCGAACTTTCGTTGTAACCGCCAATAATCATGATTTGTTTTTCACTCGGGTCGTATATCGCTCTTCCTCCCGCACGCGGAATTAAAAGTGTTGATCTTAGCGTTGTAAGTTCTTTGGTGACAGTATCAAATCTTAAAATCGAATTAAGAATTCCGTTAAGAACGCCGCCGAAGATATAAATTTCATTTCCGATTACAGCCGACATCTGCTGATCGGGTTTAAGTCCGGGAAAAATTTTGTTAGATCGGTACACAACTTTTTTTGTTCTTAAATCGTAGCCGGTAATGTAACTTGTGTCGTTTGATGATTTATCATTAAAGTTGCCGCCAATTAGATAATAAACTCCGTCAACAATATTTCCAGAGGCAAAGTGTCTGTTGAAAACATCGTTTGTGTCAAAGACGAGACTTCGGGGTTCGAGAGACCATTTAGAAATAGTGCTTCTTTTTTCAACATCGCCGATATCTGCTCCCCCGAAAATAAAGGCTGTATCGTCATAAGCTTCAACAACCGGAGAATATCTTGGATATTCCATCTCTCCGATCTGCTTCCACAGATCCAACAGCACTTGATATTTTTGAATCCAATTCACTACTGTCTGCGTAGAATCCGAATAACCCCCGAACAAATAAATATTATTATCTTTAACAAATGCATCGGCTCCTGCAACGTGGCGCGGCATGGTTCCTGCAATTTCCCACTGAGCAGGAATAACCGACCACGAAAGCATCATAGCTGTTAATATTTTTTTTACTATTCCTTTCATCACTGTTCTTTAAACTTATAAACTAATCTTTTTTTTTCACCTCGCGATAAGGTAAGTGTTGTATCAAACGATACAAACTCCGGATTTTGAAGAGTGATTTTTACATCACCTGGAATTACTTTTACTGATTCGCTTAAAGGAGTTTCTCCGACCATTTTTTCATTTATTATCACCTTCGCCCAAGGAAAAACGTTAAAATCAATTTCAGCCATTAATTCGTTAAGGTTTACTTTTATATTTGTCACTTTGTTCTCATCAACTTCTATTCCAACATTATACTTTGGAAATTCGGGATGAACCAACTTTAAATTATATTTTCCGGTTTTGATACGAATATTTTTCGCAATTGGAGTTGTTTCCACAAGTTCGGAATCGAGATAAACATCAGCCCAAGGTATGCATTCGACGAACAACTCACCGTATTTAATTGATTCTTTTTCGAGCGGATCTGTTTCAACTTGTTGAAAAAGATTTGTTTTGACTTCATCCGGGTTAATTGTTTGTTTCTCGTTAGATGCGTTAAATTCCTCATCAATATTAGCTGGCAAGATCTCCAATCCTTTATCAGTGGAATTAATTTCAGAAACAGCAGTAGAAGTATCTTTCAAAATCGGTATTGGTTTTTCGTCTTCAATTCTGCTTGGAAGAAAAACGACAATCGCAATTATTACTGCGGCGATCGTGAACAAACCCACAACTTTTTTTTCATTCTTTGTTGATTTCTTACTGGTATAAATTTCGGGCTTCTTCATTCCTAAAATCTTTAATCCTTCTTCGGCATTCTGTAATCTATGCGACGGTGATTTTTTGAGCATCTTTTTTAAGAGTTCATCTAGTTCAATATTTCCCGAATTAATTTTCTCGGCGGTTTTATCTTCCGAATAATTAAGAAGCCGCGAGATTGTTTCGTTTATGTCTTTTCCCAAGAAAGGATTAAATCCATGAAAAAGTTCGAACAAAACTGTTCCGCTTGAAAACAAATCGGTTGAACTTGTTAACTCCTCTCCCATAATTTGTTCTGGAGACATATAACTCGGCGTTCCCACAAGCGAATTTTGTTCAGTGACAAGATTTTCCGTTGCAGATGTGGCGAGACCAAAATCACCAAGTTTCAGTTCAAGCTTTTCGTTAACAAAAATATTTTCCGGTTTTATATCTCTGTGAATAATGCCTAGATTATGCGCATGGTTCAATCCCGAAAGAAGTTGTTGGGTTAGGCTTAATTTTTCATCTAGGTTAAGATCGTTCCGGTTTATTAATTCTCTTAAATTTTTGCCGCGGAAATATTCGAACGAAATATAGAAGTGGTTTTCAAAAGTTCCGAAATCTAAAACCTTAATGATGTTAGGATGATCGAGACGTGCTAAAATTTTTGCTTCTCTTTTAAATCTGTCGGCAATGGTTTTATCCAAATCCTCACTTAGTTTCAAAGACTTAAGTATAATTTCCTTACCGAGATAAATATGGTCGGCCAAATAAACTGACGAATATTGATCTTTCTTGAGACATTCTTTTATCTCAAATTTTTCGAACAATATTTCTCTACTTCCGGAACTCATGCCTTGTGTTCTTTCATTTCTTTCAATTTAAGCTGAACCCATCTGACCGAAACACCTAATGATTCTGCCGTTCTGGTTCTGTTGCCTTCGAACTGCTTTAATCTTTCCAAGAGTAGTTTTTGTTCAAACTCTTTTAATGTTCCTTCGAAACCAATTATTGAATCATCTTCATCGATTATAACTTCATCGATAGTAATTGTTTTTCCGTCAGATAAAATTACCGCGCGGTGAAGAACGTTTATCAACTGCCTTACGTTGCCCGGCCAATTGTATTTTATAATTTTGTTTAGAGCCTTTTCAGTCAAGCGTAAATTTGGTTTTGCCGACGATTTTATAATATGATCCGCCAAAAGTGGAATATCTTCTTTTCTTTCTCTAAGAGAAGGAACGTTTACGGGAAAGACATTTAATCTATAAAAAAGATCCTCTCTAAATTTTCCTTCCTTTACAAGTTCGGAGAGATTTTTGTTTGTCGCGGTGATAATTCTAACATCGATTTTTCTGACGTTAGTTTCGCCCAATCTTATAATTTCTTTTTTATCAAGAACTCTCAAAAGTTTTGTTTGAAGCGCTTCGGAGATGTCCGCTATTTCATCAAGAAAAAACGTTCCGCCGTCCGCAGCTTCGAGAAGACCGACCTTGTCTGATACCGCCCCGGTAAAAGTTCCTTTTTTATGCCCGAACAATTCGCTTTCGAGAAGACTGTCGGGAATAGAGCCGCAGAATTGTGCTAAGAAGGGTCCTTTGTTTCTTTTACTTAGTTTATGAATTGCTTCTGCAGCAAGTTCTTTCCCGCTTCCGCTTTCACCGTAAATCAGAACGGTTGCATCAGTCATTGAAACTCTATTAATAAGTTTCGCAAGTTTCTGAACCGCTGGTGAATTGCCGAGCATTCCCGGTATTAAAGCTGCTCCGCTTAACTTCTCAATAAGGTTTTGATTTTCTTCTTTAAGATGCCTGAAGTTTTCAATTTTTTCCAAGGCAAGCGAAACGAGGTTTGAGAAAAAGTTAATGAACCGCAGACTTCTTTCGTTAAAGTCTTTTCTATTCTTTGTGCTGTCTGCTAAGATAACTCCGTAAATTTTTTGTTCGTTGAAGATCGGAACTCCTATAACAGATTTTATATTTTTTATCCTAACACTTTCGAACTGCGATAAAGTTGGATCGCTCTGAACGTCGTGATAGATAATTGATTTTTTCTTATCAACAACTTGACGAAGCACACCACTTGAAAACTCGGACAAATCATAAATCGATTCTTTTTCAATGTTGCGCGCAACTATTATCGAAAAATCATTTTTGCCGGAATTATACTTTACGAACAATCCCCTCTCAGCCGAAACAGTTTGGACAATCCAATCAAGAGCTTTTGCAAAAAGTTCTTCTTCAAGATTTGCCGCATTAAGCATTTTTGTAACTTCGTACAAAGCGTTGAACTGTTCATCCGAAATTTGATTTATAAAATCCATATTTGTCAATTCGTTTTTCATGGCGTTTCCATATTAAGCACAAAACTAGCCGGCTTCGATTTGCTTTGATTATAAAATTCGTCGATGCACCAGATAACCCAAAAATAATCACCGCTCTCAATATGCGAATCTATTTGATATTGAATTTCCTCAGACGAAAAAGATTTCTGCCAAACTAGTTCGGGAATAATTTCGTTAGTATAAATTTGAGCGAGATATGTAAACTTAAATCCCGGCAGGAAACGTTTCCAATTCAAAAAAGGAAGCGATGTCAAAGTGTCGTTGTTTATCGGCGAAATTATCTGCACCTCTTCGTTTATAACTCGTTTAATATTTGTTACGCCAATATTGAACAATCTTCCACTGTTATCTTTAACTAGAATTTCAAAATCTCTTCCTATTATTTCATTTAATGATTCTATTCCCAAATCGGAGAGAGTTAAAGATTTCAAGAAGAATTTTGTTGCAGCGTTAAAATCCATCGACGTTGAGAAACTGAGCGTTGGATTAGTGACAAACACTGTGTCTGTGTCGTTGTCGTTATCCGAAATCCTCAATACAATTTCTGCCTTATATCTTTTTTCTGAAGGATAACGATGTTCGACAATACTGTAAAAATTAATTGAATCGACAAACGGGCGATGATTGAGAGAGATAAGTTTGTTTATCTGCTTTTCTTCGTTCCATCTTATAAAGATCGAGTCATCAACATAATTCTCCTTCTCAAAATGCAGCCATCCGTCCTCACGGTTGATATTGCCGAAGAAGAATATCCCTTCAGAATTTGTGGTAGTTATGTTTCTTCCGGAATTCCATTTAACAATAACAGAAGGAAGCGGAATGTGCGGAATGCTCTCTGTTTGAACAGTTCCCGTAAGTTGAGCGAGTTGATTGTTTTCATTCTGCGGATCAAGCGGATTATTGCGAGGAGCCTCACAATTTGTAATAAATATGAGAGACAAAACAAGCAAAAATAGTTTTGCCAGGTATCTTGTTTTCAATTATCTCTCCCGATTTTAAGTTGTTCTGCTTAACGAAAACAATAAACAAAAAATAAAAATAATAATCAGTTGTTAAATATATATCTCACCTTTAAGATAGAGTGCTGCTTCACCCGAAATTTCTGTTCGATCCCCCAAATCCCTGCACAGTAATTTTCCGCCTCTTTTTGAAACTTGGAATGCTTTTAGTTCTTGTTTGTTTAACCGTTTAGACCAATATGGAGTTAAAATCGTGTGTGCGGATCCGGTTACAGGATCCTCGTTTATGCCAACACCGGGCGCAAACATACGCGAGACAAAATCTGATCGTGTCCCGGGTGCTGTTACTATTACTTCGGAGGATTTTAGCTTCATCAGTTCGTTAAAATCCGGAGCAATCGAAAAAACATCTTTTTCGGATTTATAAACAACCAGATAGTAGCCGTCAGAATAATAAACTTCTTCCGGCTTCAGCTTTAATCCAAGCAGCAGACTTAAAGGTGCCTTTTTCTTTACCGGATTATGCGAAGGAAAATT
>JAGFIY010000043.1 GCA_024103215.1 Melioribacteraceae bacterium
TTTGTGAATTTTAATCGATTATTTCAAATCGATTTTGCAGAAGCTAAGCTACGTTCGGCTACGCCTCACTCCGCTTAGCTTCAATTACTTCTTTAACCATTTACACAAAACTTTTTACACTACCAAACGAGAAATAGTCACCCCCGAAAGTAGAAACTTCCGGGGATTAAAATTATTCTGCAGAACCTGAGGTTGAATTGCTTTTGCTTCTTTCGATAGATTGAAGCGCAAGGTAGTTGTCGCCGAATTTTTTGAGATTTTCAATTTCATCGTCAAAGATGTTGTAGTGACCTTCTTCGTCGGCAACCAAATCCTCAAATATTTTTTTCGAAACAGAATCCGCGTTCTGCGCGCACTCGTTTGCCCACTTATTATATTCGAGCATAGAACCATGCTCCATAGAAGCAGCTTTTTCAAGCATCTTAGCTACCTCTTGGATTTTTTCAACCTGATCTTCAAGCTCCATTTTTACATCGCCTTTTAAAAATAAAATTCTTTCAGCAAGTTTTTCAACGTGAGTCATTTCAGTTATGGCAATTTTCCTAAACAAATTAGCGAGCAGATCATAACCTTGATCATCGCAGTGAAAATGAAAATACATATACTGGTGCACTGCTGAAAGCTCGTCGGCAACAGCTTTGTTTAATAATTCAATACTTTTTTCGTACATATTTTGTCTCCGTTTTTATCAAAAAAACTCTTAAACGTAAATTTACAAAAAATGTGGTTAACGAACTCTTTTTTAAGAGACAACCTGTGTGTGAGTGACTTTTCTGTGGCAGCTCCCAAAAAAGCTTGGCGAATTTGCAGTTAGAAAAGAAAATAAAAATGAACTTTTGCATTTCGTTAAAAATAGTTCTAATAAAATTCTCATTTCTATTATATTTTGCGTATCAAATTTTGTTTTGCTATACATTCTTAAAGATTTGATATATTTATGAAAATTATGAAAAGCCTATGAACACAACCGATTTGAAGGAAAATATTAACGATATTCTCCATTACTCACTTTTTGAGGTGAACAATACGCCCATTTCACTTTTATCTGTTCTCATCTTTATCGGAATAATTGTTGGATTTATTGTTTTATCAAAAATTATCCGTTACAGACTTCTAAAGGTTTTGCTTAAACGAACCGGCATGGATAAAGGTCTTCAGTTTACGCTGGGTAAAATCACTAATTATACATTACTGTTTATCGGCGTATTAATAGCATTTCAATTTATAGGTATAGATTTAAGCGGACTTGCGGTTGTGCTGGGATTTTTATCCGTCGGCATCGGTTTTGGTCTTCAAAATATTACTTCAAATTTTATCTCGGGAATCATTTTGTTGTTTGAAAGACCAATTAAAGTAGGGGACAGAATTACCGTAAACGATATTCAAGGTGATGTTACCGATATTACGATAAGAGCTACAACAATAAGATCTGTTGATAATATTTCCATCATTGTCCCAAACTCGGAGTTTATTTCCGGAACCGTAATTAATTGGTCGCATGGTGATCTGAAACTTAGGGTCAACATTAATGTTGGAGTTTCTTATTCATCTGATCTCGAACTTGTTCTAAGATCACTTTACGAGGTGGCGGAAGAAAACAAAGACGTGTTAAAAGAACCTAAGCCGGTTGTTCACTTTAACGAATTCGGCGATTCGTCCTGGAGTTTAACGCTGAGAGTTTGGGTCAGTGATCCGAAATTACATTTAGCGGTAAAGTCAGCAATAAATGTTGCGATAGTTAAAAAGTTCCGAGAAAACAAAATTGAAATTCCCTTCCCTCAAAGAGACCTGCATGTTCGCTCAGGTAAATTGCCTGTACTTGTTGAAAATAAGAGCGAATAATTATCTTATCTCAGCAAATTCAGTGATCGGTTTTCTTTTACTTTCACCGAACTCTTTTTGTCGGAGATCTTCCGGAAGTATTTCGGGATCACCAAGATAACCCAATGCGATTATTGTCGACAATTCAAAATCGTCATCGATAGAAAATATGTCTCTTGCTGAACTGTTGTTAAATCCCCCAAGTTGATGAAGATACAAATCCATCTCAGCCGCTTGAACAGTAAGGTTCCCAACGGCTAAGCCAAGATCGTGAAGTGCGTGCCTGTTCAGTTTTCCGTTTCGTGATAATGTTTTCTTCGCCAGAGTAAGTATAAAAACTGCAGCGCCTCCAGCCCATTCCGGGTTTCTGCCGGTAAGCACCGAAAGTAC
>JAGFIY010000054.1 GCA_024103215.1 Melioribacteraceae bacterium
ATTTATACCACAAATGCAGTAGAAGCACTGCATCGCCAGTTTAGAAAAGTAACCAAATCCAGATCGTTGTTCCCGAATGATGATGCACTTAAAAAAATGTTGTACCTGGCTTACAGAGACTTATCGAAGAAATGGACTATGCCGATAAGAAACTGGGCACTTGTTCTTTCAAATTTTTCAATCTATTTTAAGGATAGATTTGACGATTTTACTTAACCCAAAATTCCATTTACACAAACTATTTTACAGACTCTAAGTTTTTGTAAATAAACTTCTTTCCAACTCGTTTCCCTTACTTCAAATAAATCATCTTCTTCGAATCCTTAAACACAATTTCATTACCTCTTATCACCATAAGTCTATATATGTAAACGCCGCTTGATATTCTTGATCTTATTTCGTTTATATTTATCTCCTCTTCATATAATCCCGGACTTAATTCCTTATCCACCAATGTGGCTATCTCTTCCCCGTTTATGTTCATTATACTTATTATTACTCTCCCTCTCTCTCTTATGTTATACATTATCCTTGTCCACGGGTTGAAAGGATTTGGGTAGTTCTGATACAGCTTGAACTTTTCTGTATATACTACATCCCCCGCATCTATTCCGCTTATTATTACTTCTATCTCCTCTCCCGGTTCACTTTCGTTTTGCTGCTTATCTATTGATGTTATTTTGTAATAATATCTATCGCCAACTATATTTTCGTCAACAAAATAGGCTGTGTCCGCACTTGAATATTTATTGTTCTCTCCGGGATTAAATCCTTTTAACGTATCTCTATATATTATATACCCATCAAAATCACTTTCATAATTTCTATCCCACATTATTCTTACCACCCCTCCTATTACATCTGCCGATATATTAACCGGTACTTTCGGTGATAAATCCAGATATGCATATTCTTCCCCATATGGACCGCCGTATAGCCCTATATCACTTCTTGTTCCGTCTTTGTCTTTTATCTCCGGATTACCGGCATCTATCAACGGCGAGTACTTCTGCAGTTTATAATCCTCTTCTCCCTCGTTCATAAACATTGGGTACAGCTCCTTGTTTGTTGTATCGGGTGTGCCATTTATATATGGCTCGGAAACATCCCAATGTACATTGTATTTATAATTGTTTACTTTTCCGTCAAAAAATCTTACCCCTTTACTACTGCTTATAATAACGTTATTATAATTTTCCGAATCATCTGTTAGAGCTAAAGCATCATCAATATGATTACCATAAATTACGTTGTTGCTTATTTCTCCCTTCCCATCTCCCATAATTATTCCATCGCTTGCTATTTCTGATATTACTAAATTATTTGTTACCGAAAGACTGTCGGATATCGCACAATACATTCCCCTTGAATACTCATCCTTTGTGATTATTATATTATTACGGATTGTTAGGTTCTCCGGGAATGATGTGCTTATTGCTGTTTCATTATTGTAGAAAATATTTTTATCTATTTTTGTATAAGAATCATTGTTCAAGCTCAGAGAATGAATGCCGCGCTTACTATTTCGGAATTCATTTCTTTTACAATCAGCCCCAGAATTAACAATAAACACTCCCATCGCTGCATTATCAACCTTGTTATCACTGATAATTATTTGCCCTTCAACTTCATTACAGAGAATAGCTGTTCCATTATCCCTATCTGATACAATTATTGCAAATCCCTTTATCGTACTTGAATCTCCGGATGTAATTACATGAAAATTACTTGGTGTTACCAGAGTCCTTGTATCAATTATTGTGCTGTCGGAACTCATTCCTATCAGTTTATTCCCCCGCTTTAAGATAATTGTTTCTTCGTAAGTGCCGGAACCCACAATTATACTATCTCCTTCATTTGATGCATCTACTGCTTTTTGTATGCTGTCCGCTGCACTTGCCCAACTTGTATATGGATATGTTGAACTTCCTTGCTTGCTGACATATCTTGTTTGTCCATAAAGACTAACCGACACCATCAAACTTATTATGATATATTTTATTGGATTTTTCATATAAATTGTCTGTTTTTTACCAAAGTATTATTTGACTAAAATTATTTTTCTGATAAACGTCTTTCCTACAGCTTCTAATTTTAACAAATACATTCCCGATGTAAGATTTGAAGCGTCAAAGTAAAGTTCATATTCACCAGCCGATTTTTGCTCATCAACCAAAACCTCTATTTCTCTGCCCAAAATATCATAAACAATAAGTTTTACATTCTCGGCTGAATTTATTGTTGTGGGAATGGCATATTTTATCCTTGTACTTGAGTTGAATGGATTTGGACTGTTTTGATACAAAACAAATTCAGTTGTTACTTGCTCGTCGGTTTTCTCTTTATATAACCCGCCTCTTGTCTCGATTATATTAGAAATACCGGATTCTTGCTGTGAACTTTCATTAAATGCTGACACATAATAATATAGATAGTCCCAGTTTCCCAGCAATACATCATAATCGATAAATTCATATACACTGCTTGAGACTGTTCCAATTAAAATATAATCCAACGATAAAGGATTTCCCGGCGGCGTCATTGATATTGCTCTATAAATTCTATATTGGCTGGCTGAAAAGTTCGGGTGTCTGCCCCAGATTAGTTTAGGGTTACGACTTGCTTCTGCAAGAATCAATGATTGATCCCAACTATTAAAAAATAGGTCGGCGCCGCCAGTCCTTATTAAATTTCCGTCTTCGCCTATTTCTACAAATCCGCCGTCAGCAACATAAATATTTTCCGTAATTGTATAATTTTCATCAATTCTTAATTTTACTCCCGTTTCTATAAAAAGAGTGTCCTCAAGTATCGTGGCTTGAGAGATGGTTTCATCTTCTATCAATTCTCCGCCGTAAATTATAACCGGTGCGACCATAAAAAGACTGCCGTCCCCCATTCCCAACACATCAGAAAATGAATAATTTTCCGTGAATGATTGTTTTAGACCCCCCTCAATATTTTTGACGTTATAATTAGTATAACTCTGATTCAATCCGGATACCGAAAACAAGACATTAACATTGCTATCAGTCAAAAGATTAACAGCATAAAAGTATTTGGGAATGATTTGATTCGGATCAGTAAATTCTCCTATGTGGTAATCAACTTTGTTTGCTGAATGCGAAGCATCCAACCAGTCTATTCTATCAATCGAAACGTCAGAATTTATACCCTCAACTGATTTCGTTTCGTGAACGAAGTTTCCGGTATAATTTAATTTTAATAATGAGTTCCCCAATTTATTATTCAATCTAGGGGCTATATTGTTCTTAATTTCATAGTAAAGGTCTGTCTTGGGGTAATTGCCGCTTGTCATTGTATCAACTATTCCATAACATCTGCGATAACCCAGATGATTGTAAGAATAGTAATTCCAGAACATAATCCCCTTTGCCCCTTGTGAAAGCGCCAAAAACACACTCGCTCTCATCTGTTCTGGTGTTATCCGGGGTTTTGACCAAGTTGTATCGAGTACTCCCAAACTATCTCGAGCATAAAAGCCCATTGCTTGCGCCACAAACCAATAATCATTAACTTTTAATGAATCAATCTCCGGATCATCAAACAACTTCTGAATAGTTTCTCTTTGAGTCTGTAATCCGTAATTGAAGGTTTGATCATACCACAACGGATAGTAGTCAACCATTAATTTGCTGAGATTGGTTTTATCTATAAACCTCTTTAACGAGTACTCGTGATTTCTGTTTCCGTCCCAGTGCGGGTAAAATGCTGTTATCAGCGTGTCGCCTACGGAATTTATTAACGAATCTATAACCCGGTATGGCTCATAATTATCTATTGTCTGCGGCTCATCTAAAGAATACCAATATCTTAGATTTGCCCAATTATTGAAATTTTGAGCATATCCCTTAATAAGATTGCTTATTATCCCGCTTTCATCAAAATATTCCCCCCAAATATCCCTATCATAAACCTCAACATAGTCGCAATATAGATTATAATTTCCATACCACTTTACTCTGAACTTAACCCCGTATTCCTCTTCTCCGCTTTTATCCGGATATCCCGGTTTATCTATCGGCGTAAATTCCGGCTTATATTTCGTTACTTCCTTTCCTCCTATTTTCTCCGGTATATTATATTCCAAAGTATAATCTTGATAATTATATGTAAGCGTATCCGATGTTAATATCCTTGATACTAGCGTTGTATCTTCACCGTCTTGCAGTTTATATTCTACCGATATCTCACATATGTTTATTCCCTCTGCCGGCGGATCTCCACCCATTCCGTAAACAAACGGCGGCGTGGCTTTCAATCTAAAGGTAACTTTGTAATCGATGGGCTTTTTATAATATGGCAGATAATGCAGACGGTAGTTTCTATCTTGAACATAGTCCGGTCCATCAATTAAGTGCTTTCCCGCTTCATCATTACCGACTATGCCCCTCCACTCGCTTCCGCTTCTATGTCCCGTCTCGTGCTTAATGCCCGGTATATTTCCCACTGTCTCTTCTTCTGCTTCCCATCTCGTGTAATATCCCGATGCATAATGATGGATAATATCTTCTTCCCTATCCATATTTGTCGCTATTATTCTACTGAACATCGATAAACTGTCCTTATTCGAGGGTTTTGCATATTGCAGAATTGTATTTACTCCCATTTCCTTTATCTGATAATAATTATTACTTCTCGTATAGGTGCTGTCATCAGCACTGTTCACGAATACTCCTACGGGAAACTCTTGTGAATAGCCGCTCCCCACAATAATTATCATCAAAATCATTATTAACACTACTTCTTGTTTTTTCATTTTTTCCCTTGAGGATTATACTTAATAAAGAAGTTAAGTTATTTTCAATATAAAAAATATTTTTTGGAAACAATGCAAAAAAATAGCATGGCACATAGAAAACGTGAAGGAATGTTTTAAAAAATCTTCCAACTTATTTGGAGTCTTTTTTTGATGAAGTCGAGTTAAAATTATTTTAGAAGTAAGATTTTTTTTGTGTCATAAAACTTATCCGCCGATATCCGGCAGTAGTAAATTCCAGAACTTAGATTTTTGGCACTTAGTCTTAATGTATGCAAACCAGCTGATTTATATTCGGATTGAAGCTGTTTTATTTGCCTGCCGAGAACATCAAACAATTCAATCGTTACAAATGCGGCTTCCGAGATGACATAAGTTAAGGTAGTCTCTGAATTGAATGGATTTGGATTTATAAAAAATGAACTTCCAAGATTTTCCGACGTTTCATCAACAATTTGATCCACAAAATCCCACTCAATCTGCTTTACAAATATATCATATCCCGTCCCTTCAAGATGATTTGAAGACCAGGAAAATGAGATGAAATCGTTTTCTAAATTTACATCCGGATTGATTTGGTTGCGACCTGTGTGGCTATTTACTAAAAAATTAATTTCCCACTTACTTCCATCTGAATTGAATAGTTGTGCATAAATATCGGGACTTCCGCTTCTATCATCGCTCCATGTTATAACAAACTTATCATCTTCTTGAATTGAAACTCTTGGCGAAGATTGTCTGGAGCCAGCATTATCATCATTGATTAATATGTTTGTACCAATTTTCGATCCATTGTTATCGTACATCTGTGCAAATAAATCGTCGTCACCGTTCCTGTTATCAATCCAGGCAACTACCATATTTCCGGATTTTAAATTTATTTCCGCATCCAAATCTTTTATGTCAATGCCTGGTGTGCTAGATTTTACTACTGCCTTTTGACTATCAATTTTTACAAAATCAAAATCATACCGCTGCATAAAAAGATAATCACGTTCTCTTGCTTCTTCCCGCCAGAATAAAAATATATCGTTGTTGTCATTAAGCAGTACTTCTGGGAACCCAATATTATAGCCTGTTAAATCAATATCTAAAATCGTATTCTCTCCAATTTTAGTAAAATCACTATTAAGCTTTTGGTATAATAGCTTCTCGTTTTCAAATTGTTTCCAAACAATAATACTGTTATGTAAACCATTTAATGAACTTGTGATATTTGTTATCAAATAATTGTCGATCTCATTTATGAAAATATCTTTAATAGTTTCACCAAAACAATTGATGAGTTTTCCATTTACATCGGAACGTTCTGATGAGAAACTCTTAATCCAAGGAAAGAAGTAATTTTCATCATCTAGTTTGTGAATATCTTCAATTATATTTGTTGTTACTGTATCATCTAGAGAAATCACGATTTCAGATGATAATTCCCCTGACTCATCAACTTTTCTGTAAAACAAAGGGGATACGCCAAACAGTCGTTTATTATAACTCCAAATTGACAGAATATTATTATAAGAATTTGAGACAACCGGGAAATCTTGCGAGACACTTCCAGAATTTCTACACAGAAAACTTTCATTGCTCAGAGTATTATCATTATAATTAAGTTTTCGCTGGACAATTTGCGAAGTGTTATCAAATAATTTTTCATATAAAAATAAAATACTATCAGAAGATGTTGTAGAGACAGCAACATATATTTGCATAGCTTGTGAAGAACATATAACCTGATTTTGAGAAAACAACAAATTATTATCATCCTCAACAATTTGATAAAGCAACTTTCTGCCTGAAGTATCTCTTTCCCACCAAGACAATAAATAACTGCCATCGTTTATACTTGCTATTGCAGGATAATAACGATTGAAACCATCTGACAAACTTGAACTAACTATCAAGTTATTATTAATTTTTTCACCGGACAGTGTATATTTTTGAAAATATATTTTCTCAGAATGCTCCATGGTATTATCGAAATTGTTGCTTAAAAACCCAATTCCAAAAGTATTAGCGATGTTTACTGCAATAACAGGATTTGACCCTACTAAAATGTCATTATTATTCTCGTTAACTAAATGTAACTGATCAAAAACGGGCTCATTATCAAAAATTTGTAACAAGACATTTTTATTTGATTTAATCGCTGTAACAAATTTATGATTATCCAATGCCTTTATTTGAGGAAGACCAATTTCACTGTCAACTGGCAAGGGAATTAGGAGTTTGAAATCATCCAGTGGAATTAGATCAACTGATAAACGAATACCATACAAACCATTAGATATTTGAAATCCTTTTTTCCCGACTAGAACTACTGCTAACTCATCACTTTTATTCACACTAATATTAAAATATTGAGTGATCGATGTAAAATTGGTAATATCTATTTCAGAAGTTTTTATTTCGTTAAAATCAGTATCATACTTTTTAATATAAAGTTTGTTATCAGACAGAAAGCAATTGAATATATCATTATTCCTATCCACAGCAAATTTTTGATTATCAATACCGGAAATCATATTATTGCATTGCGAATTACCGCTTCTTAAAAATTTATTAGAAACAAATATTTCTTGCTCACCATTTCTATAGTCTCTCCAGGAGATTAATATGGCATCAGAATAATTACTAATTATAGGATTTGATTGGTTTGAAAAACCATGATCAGAATTAATTTTAAGTTCCTCAATTCTAACATGTAAACTCCCCTGTGCAAAGATTATTGATTTGAGCAGAGCAGTGAAAGCAAATGTCAAGACTATAAAATCTTTTAATGAATTCATTCTATTTTAGAAATAACGTTTTAATAACATTTGTTAAACCTACAGACAAAAAATTAATCTTAAATAGGTATTACTGTATAAAATAACTTATTAGAATAATGATAGTAAAATAGAAGGTAAATCACCAATTAGTATTGGGAATATCATTTTTTTTTAATAAAATTGGCATTCCATACAATCATCCTACAACAATGAAAACAGCTTTTATATCAAGCGAAGTAGTTCCTTACGCAAAAACCGGCGGGTTAGCTGATGTTTCAGGTTCACTTCCAATTGCGTTGAGTGAACTCGGTGTTGATGTTAAAGTCTTTATGCCGAAATATTATTCTGTCGATGAATTCAAATACAATCTTTATTACGATGATTACATCGGTGAGATGAAAATTAGAACCGGGGGTCATCCACACTCAGCGTGGGTTTACAAGGGACATCTTCCTAACTCAAATGTTGAATTATATACAATTCACAATCCTCATTTTTTTCACCGCCATAAAATTTACACAAATGATTGGGACGAAGATGAACGCTTCATCTTCTTTCAAAAGGCAGTAATTGAAACAATTCAAAGATTGAACTGGACTCCCGACCTCTTTCATATTAACGATTGGCAGACCTCGCTTATTCCCTTGTTTATTAAAGACAATTACAGTTGGGATAAACTTTTTAATCGAGCTTCAACGCTACTTACTATTCACAACGTGGGTTACCAAGGTGTTTTTGGAATGGACGCTGCAATTAAAGCCGAGATAAGTAAAGAGCTGATTTCCCTGGGCGGTCCGGCAGAGCAAAATGGTGCTGTAAACTTTTTAAAAACCGGAATTCTTTATTCCGAAATAATCAATACGGTAAGCGAAACTTATGCAAAAGAACTGCTTTCCCCGGAGTACGGAGCAGGAATGGAAGGAATTCTTGCTTTGCGAAAAGATGATCTTTATGGAATCGTAAACGGTGTTGACTACACTGTTTGGAATCCCGAAACCGACAAGCACATTCCTTATCACTATTCAATTGATGATCTTTCCGGTAAAGAGAAGAACAAAAAGTTTTTGATGGAGCACATGCAGCTTAATTATGAAGAAGATGTTCCGCTTATCGGGATAGTATCAAGACTAGTGAGGCAGAAGGGATTTGATATTTTTGCGGAAGCACTGCCACATCTGATTAACTCAAACTGCAAATGGGTTGTGCTCGGAAGCGGCGAAAACGTTTATGAAGAGTTATTCGAGCAATATGCAAGAACTTTTCCGGACAAGTTTTCAGTTTATCTCGGCTACAACAACGAACTTGCTCATCTAATTGAAGCCGGTGCGGATATTTTTCTTATGCCTTCCCGTTACGAACCATGCGGTTTGAATCAAATCTATTCTCTCAAATACGGAACTGTTCCTGTTGTTAGAAAAACGGGCGGACTTGCAGACACAGTTCATGATTGGAACGAACTTAATTCATTAGGTATGGATATAGGAAACGGGTTTTCATTCTCGGAATATTCAGCCTGGGCACTTGCTCATTCGGTTAACAGAGCAATAAACGATTACCACAATAAACCGATATGGAAGAAAATTCAAAGAAACGGAATGATTAAAGACTATTCTTGGAAAACTTCAGCAATAAAATATCTGGAGCTTTATAATAAGTCAATAACTAAACGAAATTGATTTTTCTCACAAGCTAAAACAAAAAGATAAATTGTCCCTTTGGTTTTAATAGGACATTTTGTATTATTGCATACTTCCCCAGTTTAATTAATTCCATAAAAATAAAAAGAGGAGAATATGAGTAAAATACTAACATATTTTGCGACGCTGTTAATTTTCGCCGGGATGCTTAATGCTCAGATAACCATTACATCTTCGGATTTTGAATCACAACTTCAGTTGGGTACAGAAGTTCAAAGTTTTTGGGACAGTACGAGAACATCCATCAACATAGGCAGCACCGGTGAGTTTAATGTTGACTTTTCTGACCTAGTACCTCAAGCCGAATTTACAACTCTCTCAATTCCCGTCGCCGGTTCTGAGTATGCATCTGAATATCCAGGTGCTGAGTACTGCAGTTACTACGAAGGAACTTTTGAAGGTGTTTTCTCAAAAACTTGGGTTTACACATCAATTGAAGGAGATTACTTTCTCCACGGAACCGCAACAGAAGCAAATACAAATCAAGGCGATGTTCAAGCAACAACAAAATACACTCCAAACAGAAGTTTTTACCAACTTCCGTTTACAATGGGTTCAACGTGGAATTATACGGGTGAGCAGGAAGTTGCAACCGTGGCTGCAGGCTTCCCTTTCGTAGTAACCTCAGATCTTGAATCTGTTAATACTGTTGACGGTTACGGAACTATGAAAATGCCCGACGGCAGAACTGTAGAATGTCTTAGAGTTAAAGTTGTTGAAACCTTATCGACAGAAATCATTCCGGGTTTTCCGACAGTTTCAACAAGTGTTAGATATGAATTTCTTGCAAAGACCGGCGACATGGTTGCAGTAAGTGCCGCTGATGAAAATCAGCCGGATAACGGAACAATCCAAATCGTTTCTGTTGACTGGGCTTACGGAGACGGAACCTCTGATGTTGAACCGACAGAAATTGTTGCTGTTGATTACAGCTTAAAACAAAACTACCCCAATCCATTCAATCCTTCAACAGTAATTGAGTTTTCAATTCCTAAATCAGCAGATGTTGAGTTGAAGGTTTATAATATTCTCGGTAAGGAAGTTGCAACATTGGTAAACGAGTTTTTACCTTCCGGTTCATACAAGGCTGACTTTAATGCCGATAATCTTCCAAGCGGAATTTATATAGCAAGCATTAAAGCAGAAGGCTTTACAAAGTCGATTAAAATGACACTGCTTAAATAAACATACATAATTTTCAAGCCGGATTCGTTCCGGCTTTTTTATTGCACAACTTTAACTTCAATCTCACTAAATCTTAAGTGGAATTTTATTTTTATTTATAATCTTACTAAAATCCAATCAAATATAATCTCGTAATTTTATTATTGCGTCAAGTTTAACATTTAAGTAAGTTAAAAAGGAATTTAGTTTACAACAATTATAAAAATAAAGTGTTATCGCCGGAGCAAAAAGCACGTCAAAATATTGATAACCAACTTAAATCTGCTGGCTGGGCAGTTCAATCGCTTAAAGATTTTAATCCTTCATCAAACTTTGGAATTGCCGTAACCGAATATCCCACTCAGTCCGGCAGTGCTGATTATCTTCTTTTCGTTGATCGAAAACCAGTTGGAGTTATTGAAGCTAAGGCAGAAGGAAAGACCCTTAGCCAAGTTCACGATCAAACCGAAAGATATGCGACCGATCCATTAAAATATATCGGCAAAAAAGAAGACCTTCCTTTTCAATACGAATCAACCGGAACGGAAACTTACTTTACAGATACACGCGATCCCTCACCAAGACAGAGAGAAATATTTCATTTTCATAAACCGGAAACTCTCTATGAAATGTTTACGCAAGGAACTTCGCTCCGATCAAGATTAAAATCTTTTCCTCAATTGAATTATGATGGACTAAGGCAGTGTCAGATAAATGCTATCACTAATCTGGAAAGTTCGTTTGCTGAGAATCATCCGCGTGCTTTGGTTCAGATGGCAACCGGTGCAGGTAAAACTTTTACAGCAATTACATCAGTTTACAGATTACTCAAATTTGCAAAGGCTAAACGAATCTTATTCCTTGTTGATACTAGAAATCTTGGCAGACAGGCAGAACAAGAATTCCAGGCATACAAACCAAACGATGATAAAAGATTATTCACCGAACTCTATAATGTACAACGGCTTCAGTCTAATTATATTGATCCATCCGCACAAGTATGTATAAGCACAATTCAAAGGATGTATTCAATTCTTAAAGGTAAAGAGCTCGATGAAAGTTTGGAAGATGATTCTCCTTACGAATCTAAAATTCTAAAAAAGAAAATTGAAGAGGTTGTTTATAATCCGGAAGTACCGATTGAAACATTCGACTTCATTATAATTGATGAATGCCACCGATCAATTTATAATTTGTGGAAGCAAGTTCTTGATTACTTCGATGCTTTTATGATAGGACTTACGGCAACACCCGATAAAAGAACTTTTGCTTTCTTTAATGAAAATGTTGTAAGTGAATATACACTTAAAGATTCTATTTCAGATAAGGTAAATGTAGGTTATGATGTTTACACTATTGAAACTGAGATAACACAGAAAGGTGCTCAGATTAAGGCAAAGGAATATGTAGATCTTCGCAACAAGCAGACCCGAAAAAAAGAATGGCGGCAGCTTGACGATGAAATTAAATATGAAGGCACTCAGTTAGATAGAGATGTAGTCAATCCAAGTCAGATCAGAAAAATTATCCGTGAGTTCAAACGAATCCAGAAAGAAGTGTTCTTCCCGGAACGTGGCGAAGATAAGGAAGTGCCGAAGACACTGATATTTGCAAAGACCGATAGCCATGCCGAAGATATTGTTCATATAGTAAGAGAAGAGTTCGGCGAAGGAAACGAATTCTGCAAAAAGATAACTTACAACGTTAAGAATGAAAACCCGGAATCCGTGCTTCAACAGTTTAGAACTGCTTATAATCCGCGTATAGCAGTTACAGTTGATATGATTGCAACCGGCACAGATGTTAAGCCGATTGAAGTTCTTATCTTTATGCGTGATGTTCGTTCAAGGAATTATTTTCAGCAGATGATAGGTCGTGGTGTTCGATCTCTTTCAAGAGATGATCTAAGAAAAGTTACCAACAGTGCAAGGGTAAATAAAGAACGGTTCTATATCATTGATGCAGTCGGTGTTTTCAAATCTGTTAAAGTTGATTATCCCGTTTTAGATAAGAAACCTTCTGTTCCTCTCAAAGATTTAATGAAAATGGTCATGCTGCAGCCGGATGAAGATACTGTAACTTCGCTCTCATCCAGATTAACAAGATTAGCAAAACAAATTTCAGAAAGTGACAATGATAAGTTCAAAGAACTAAGCGGCGGCAAATCTATTGAGGAAGTTGCGAACGAATTAGCCGATCTTTACGATCCCGATTTTCAAAACAAAGCAGCTATAACAAAGTTTAACTTACCGGAAGACTCCGAACCGACAGCAGACCAAATCCGCGAAGCAATACAACCATTTAGCAATGAAGCAATTAAACCATTTGACAATCCAAAACTTCGCGACTTTGTTGAAACCGTCCGGCAGAAAATTTACCAGGTAATAGACACAGTTAATATTGACAAGGTAACTTTCTCCGGTTTTGATGCGCAGGCAAAAGAAAATGCTGAGGAAGTCATCGGTTCTTTTAGAAAGTTTATTGAAGAGAACAAAGATGAAATAATCGCTCTTAAGATTTTATACAGTCAGCCCGAGCGAAGAAAAGAACTTAATTATAAAATGATAAAAGAGCTGAAAGAAGTTTTGAACAATGCACCTTATCATTTATCAACCGAACAGATTTGGAATGCATACGAAAGAATTTATCCGGCAAAAGTAAAAGGAACAACCGCACAGAGAATGTTAACCGATATCATTTCCTTGATTCGCTTTGAACTAAAGATTGACGATATGCTTTTACCATACGGCGATATAATTAACCGTAATTACCGCGACTGGATGTTTAAGAAAAATGCCGGTCCGGTGCAGTTTACAAACGAGCAGGTTGAATGGCTGCGTATGATAAAAGATCATCTTGTTACTTCAGTTAGAATTGATAAAAAAGATTTTGACTTCTCGCCGTTTGTTGATAAAGGCGGACTCGGAAAATTCTGGAAACTCTTTGGTA
>JAGFIY010000011.1 GCA_024103215.1 Melioribacteraceae bacterium
CGGCAGCAATCAAGATGTAAGAAGTTTGAGCGGCGGCAATCAACAAAAAGTGGTGTTTGCAAAATGGTTAAACTCCGAAACGAATATTTTCATTTTCGATGAACCAACTCGTGGAATTGACGTCGGTGCAAAACAAGAAATTTATGAGCTGATGAATAAACTTACTCAAAATGGATACGGAATCATTATGATTTCATCCGAACTACCTGAAGTCCTCGGAATGAGCGATAGAATTCTTGTTATGCACAACGGAGAAATTACAGCTGAATTTGAAAACAAAGACCTAACTCAAGAAATGATCATAAGTTCAGCCATCGGAGAGGTTTATGCAAATTAAAAGTTTATGGTTACAAAATGCGCGTGAGTTCGGTACTTTCATCGGGTTGATTGCAATCATTTTAATTTTTTCATTTTGGACTCCCTATTTTTTCACAGTCTCAAATTTATTAAACGTTGCACAACAGACAACAATCAATGCAGTGATTGCGGTCGGTATGACTTATGTAATTATAACTGCAGGAATTGATCTCTCGGTCGGATCAATTATGGCATTCTCCGGTGTTGTTCTTGCAAGTTTATTGAAAGCTGATCAACCGTTAATCGTTGCAATATTAGGCGGTTTGCTGGTCGGTACGGTAAGCGGATCTGTAAACGGCGTATTGATAAGTTACGGTAAACTTCCCCCTTTTATTTCTACGCTCGGTTTAATGAGTGTTGCACGCGGAGCGGCTTTACTTTACACTGATGGTCGTCCGATCTCCGGCTTCGAGGAAAATTTCAGATTCATCGCAACCGGTGAAATACTTCACATTCCTTTTCCGATAATTGTAATGATTATTATTTATTTGATTGGACACTTTGTATTAACGCGCACAAAATTAGGAAGATATACATACGCAACCGGCGGAAATGAGCAAGCGGCAATTCTTTCAGGGGTAAATGTAAAATTGATAAAAATTGTAGTTTACAGTTTGTGCGGATTATTAAGCGGTGCGGCTTCTGTACTTTTAACAGCTCGATTAAATTCAGCGCAGCCGATTGCCGGAATAATGTACGAACTCGATGCAATTGCCGCGGTTGTTATAGGCGGCACGAGTTTAATGGGCGGTGAAGGAAAACTAACCGGTACGCTAATCGGTGCATTGATTATGGGTGTGCTGCGCAACGGATTGAATTTACTCGATGTATCTTCTTTCATTCAGCAAATTGTTATTGGTTCTGTAATTATAAGCGCTGTGTTGATAGATATGGCATTGAAGAAAAAGAAAGCATAATAAACGGAGGGTGATTTGAAAAAGATATTTCAAATAATATTTGTTAGCCTGATAATAAGTCTTATCATTTTCTCGGGTTGTCAAGATTCCGAAGTTATCGATGAAAGCAAACCTACCGTTGCCATCGTTTTGAAAACATTGAACAATCCTTTCTTTATTGATATTCAACTCGGTGCAGAAGAAACAGCGAAAAAATATGATGTCAATTTACTTGTTCAAGCAGCCGAAAGGGAAATAGATGTAGAAAAGCAAATGCAGATAATCGAAAACTTAATTCAAAGAAAGGTTGATGTTATTTGTCTTGCAGCAGCAGGATCCAAAGAAATTATACCTGCAATTGTAAAAGCAAACGAAGCGGGGATTTATGTTATTGCAATTGATACGAGAGTTGATGAAGAATTTCTAAAACAATCCGGCGGAGAAATTACGGCATTCATCGGTTCGGATAATTTTGAAGGCGGAAGAATAGCCGGCGAATTTATTGCAGAACAATTAAACGGCAGCGGCAATATTGCAATTCTTGAAGGAGTTCCCGGTCACGAAACAGGCGATGCACGTTTAAGCGGGTTTCATTCGGCAATAAAAAAATACAACGATATAAATGTGCTTGCTTCTCAAACTGCAAATTTTGAACGTGATCAAGGTTTCAATGTTTTTCAAAACATTCTTCAAGCTAACCCGGATCTCGAAGCTGTTTTTGCTTGCAACGATATGATGGCGCTTGGTGCGATTGAGGCAATTTCAGCCGCGGGGAAAACAGGTGAAATTATTGTTTTAGGATTTGACGCAATTCAAGACAGCCGCAAAGCTATTCTCCAAGGCACAATGGCGGGATCAATTGCTCAGTATCCAAAAGAAATGGGGAGAGCCGCTATTGAATATGCAGTTAAAGCTATGAACGGGGAACCGGTTCCAAAAGAAATCCCAACTAAAATTGAATTGATAACAAAAGAAAAATTGGAAAGTAATTAAACTATGCAAAGTACTCTTACTAAAAATAAAATTTCCAATAATGGATTTAAAAAGATAACCGAATGGCAAGCGGAATTAGAAAATAAGCTCGGTAGTAAAGTTTCTTGGGATGTTGTTACACTTCAGATGTTCAGCACAGCCGCTTGTATGTATGAAGTTACACCTCTCGCAGTTGTGATTCCTCATAATATTGATGATATAATTACGACTGTAAATATTTGTAAAAAGTATAAAATTCCAGTTCTTCCACGCGGTGCCGGTTCAAGCTTATCCGGCAACTCTGTCGGTGAAGCTGTTATACTCGATTTAACCCGTTACTTCAAAAAAATAATTGATCTCGAAAACAATCTTGCACGAGTTGATGTAGGTGTAGTTCTAAATCATCTTCAAGATGAAGAGAAAAAAAGAGGATTAAAATTTGCACCCGATCCGAGCAGCGGCAATGTCTGCGTAATCGGTGGAATGTTGGGCAACAACAGCGGCGGACCTCACACGCTTAAGCACGGCAATATGTACAAACACGTTGAGGAAGTAAATGTAGTTTTATCCAACGGAAAAATATTTACTGCCAAAAACATTCCGCTTAATGAAATAGAAAACCTCGACGATTTCCATAAACCGTATTATATAAAAATCAAACAGTTGTTTGAACAATATGTGAATGAAATAAAAGAAGGTAAACCATACACAACAAAAAATGCATCGGGTTACCAGGTGTGGGATATTTTAACCGATACACATTTGAATATGGCTTCGTTAATGGTAGGAAGTGAAGGAACTCTCGGTGTTTTTACCGATGCCGTTTTAAAGCTTATTCCAATTGTTCCGCATCGCGGTATACTGTCACTTTACTTTACCGATATTTCAAAAATGGGTACAGCGGTAAAACACTTGCGCAGTTTAAATGCTTCCGCGATTGAGTTCGTTGATCATTCATTTGTTGTACTCGCACTAACGTTCAGACCAGAACTAAAAAAGTTCTTGCCCGATCACGTTAAGTATTTGCTTTACGTTGAATATGAAAGCGATGATGAAAACGAAATAGCTAATTTCTTCCGTGAAGCGGAAAGAATAATTTGCAAAGAAGAAAATCTTGCTGAGCTGGGTTCATATTCAACCGAGGAAAAAGAAATTGTAAATATATTCCGGCTAAGAAAAGCTGCGACTGTAATTCTAAATAAAATTCAGGGTAAAGAAAAACCTGTGCCTTTTGTTGAAGATGCGGCAATTCATCCGGAAGTTTTCCCTCAATTTCTTACTGAGTTATCAGGTTTGCTCGATAACTATAGCTTCAATTATGTTGTATTCGGGCACGCAG
>JAGFIY010000085.1 GCA_024103215.1 Melioribacteraceae bacterium
ACTATCATCGGCGATAAAGCTCTCCTTTTCCAGCAGCCTTCTACGGGGGATACACTTTTTATTGGCGATGAATATGAGATTAAATGGGTCAGTAATCGTGTTGATTTAGTAAGGATTGAATATTTACTTATCGGCAACACGTGGATTGAAATAGCTGATAGTATTGATGCAGAAGTCGGAAGTTATTCCTGGCTCGTTCCAAATACTCCTTCGCTTAACGCAAGAATGAGAATAGTTGAGATTGACGGTGATGAACGAGATGAAGTACAAAATCTAGTAATAAAACCACAACTTAAGATCGTACATCCTGCACCAGGTGATACTGTAAGATCAGGATTGCCGTACGATATTACTTGGGAAAGCGGGGGTATTAATAGAATTCGAATTTTGTTCTCCTCCAACGGAGGAAATTCATGGAGCACGGTAGTCACTGATTATTCAGCTTCAAATGAATTTTTTACATGGCAGGTCCCGGGAATTAATTCGGATTCGTGCAAATTTTACATTCGTGATGAAAACGATGAATTTTTATTTTTTGAGACCGGTTTATTCGTTATCAAGTATATTCCAACAATAAATGTTCTTTCACCTGAAGAAGGTGAAATAATCGAAGGCAATACAGTATATCCGATATCTTGGCAGACTGTCGGAGTAGAGCAGCTAAATATTGCTTATTCTACTAATGCCGGAGGTGACTGGGCTGATCTTGCTACAAGCGTGTTATCACAAGTCGAATCTTATAATTGGCTGGTACCGAATATTGCCTCAGATTCGACGAAAATACGTATCCGAGATGCAAATAATCCACAGTTGTTTGGAGAGACGGGTTTGTTCACAATTGATCCTGCTACTGATGTAAAAGATCCATCACAGGATGAGGCAATTCCTTCAGAATATAAATTATATACAAATTATCCGAATCCATTCAATCCTTCAACGCGAATTAAATATTCCATTCCTGAAGAAGCATTTGTCACAATTAAAGTTTTCGATATTCTTGGAGCAGAAGTGGCAACACTTGTGAATGAAACCCGATCACCGGGTAACTACGAATTGAATTTTGATGCTTCGAATCTGCGCAGCGGAGTTTATTTGTACCGTATTCAAGCAGGCAATTACACCGAATCGCGAAAGATGTTGTTTATTAAATAGTAACATATGAGCAATTAAGCGGATTAAAAAGGGGCTTTAAGCCCCTTTTTTATGTAAGATAACATCTCTGATTTTACCTACTTAATGGAAAATTTAAAAAAATCCTTTCTCTATTTTAAGAAATCCGTAAAATAATCCTTTATTCTAAGCTCAATTACAATTCAGTACTGATGGTATGTTTATTGTAGTTTTAATATGTAAAGTAAATGAGTGAGGCGCAAATGGAATTTATAAACGAGGAATATATCCAATCTCTAATTGAGGATAATGCATTATTAGATGAAAAACTCCAAATAGAGGTAATCGAGAAAGCAAAAGAAGCAAAAGGATTATCGCTTAAAGATGCAGCTGTTCTACTGAATACTACAAACCCAGAAATTCTTGAAAACCTGTTTTCGACCGCAAAGGAAATTAAGGAAAGAATCTATGGCAACCGGTTGGTTTTATTCGCACCACTTTACATTACAAATTTATGTGTTAACAACTGCCTGTATTGTGCTTTTAGACGAGATAACCGTGAGCTGAAAAGAAGAACTCTTACAATTGATGAAATAGGTGAGGAAACAGAATTTCTTATTAAGCAAGGACATAAGAGAATTCTACTTGTAGCAGGGGAACATCCGAAAAAATCTACGTTAGATTATGTTGGAAAGGCAATCGAAAAAATTTATAGTTACGACATTAACGGAAATAATATCCGAAGAATTAATGTAAACACAGCCCCTTTAACTCTAGAGGATTTTAAAACTCTTAAATCTTTTCAGATCGGAACATATCAATGTTTTCAGGAAACATATCATTATCAAACTTATCTCAAGATGCACCCAGACGGACCTAAAAGAGATTTTGCATGGCGACTATTTGCAATGGACAGGGCGCTTCAAGCAGATATCGATGATGTTGGAATCGGAGCATTGTTCGGTTTAACCGACTACCGTTTTGAAACATTAGGCCTGTTGAGTCATGCATTCAATTTGGATAGCAGATATGGAATCGGTCCTCACACCATTTCAGTGCCTCGTTTAGAACCGGCATTGAATGCTCCCGCAGCGCAGAAACCTCCGCACGCTGTAAATGATAAGCATTTTAAAAAATTAGTAGCAGTTATTCGGCTCGCAGTTCCATATACCGGAATCATTCTTTCAACGAGAGAGCGAGCAGAGTTAAGAAGAGATTTGTTCTCTGTTGGTGTGTCTCAGATAAGTGCAGGCAGCAGAACTTCACCAGGAGCATATAAGGAATCCAAAGATGCGATGGCTGAGCATCAGATGGAGCAATTTCAACTAGGGGATCATAGACCATTAGATGAAGTAGTTTATGATTGCTGTGATCTAGGTTATCTGCCAAGCTTCTGTACGGCTTGCTATAGAAGTCATCGTACAGGAGATAGATTTATGGAATTAGCAAAAAGCGGAAACATAGGTAAAATTTGTGCTCCAAATGCTTTGGCAACTTTTCAAGAGTATATCAATGATTTTGCGGATGAAGAAACAAAAACGAAAGTTCAAAAATTTCTTGCTAAAGAAATAGAAAAATTAGACGAAAAGACTAAGAATGCTGTCAAAAAAATGATCGAAAAAATAAACGCAGGCGAGCACGACGTATATTTTTAATGATGTCCGAGGCATTAAATACTGTTCAAAATGAATTGTTAAAAGTTGATAAAAATCATCTGGTTCATTTGCTTTCAACTAGCGACAAAGAAGAAATCAATGATTTATTTCAATTGGCTGATTATGTTCGGAAAGAAAATGTTGGCAATGAGGTTTTTTTCCGCGGTGTTGTTGAGATTTCCAATTACTGTGAATCCAATTGTTATTTTTGCGGTATTAGGGAGGACAATTTCTCAATCCCGCGTTATAGAATGAAACCCGATGAAATTCTGGACACGATCAAAGTGATATCAAATCTCGGAATAAAATCTATTATCTTAAAATCCGGTAAAGATACATTCTTCGATACTGATCTTATTGCATATTTAATTTATACCATTAAAAAAGATTATCAACTTAACATTACTCTCTCGCTTGAAGAACGCGGAATAGACGAATATAAAACTTGGAAAATTGCTGGGGCGGATAGATATCTTCTGAAACATGAGTCATCGAATGCTATAAATTTACGCGGTGATGTCCGGCGCGGCAGAATCAACACTCGCTCCCAGCAGCTTAATTATTTAAAACGCTTGGGATATAAAGTTGGATATGGAATAATGGTTGGGCTTCCCAAGCAGGAAATCCACGACATAGCAGATGATCTTTTACTTTTACATAAGCTCGAAGTTAACATGGCAACAATTGCTCCTTTTATTGCTGCACCCTTCACTCCATACCAAAATTATCCCAATGGAGATGTGAAACTAACACTTAAAACTTTAGCAATTGCAAGGATATTGCTACCCAAGGCATTTATTCCATCCCCTAATGCACTTGAAAGTATTGATAGTTCGAGCCGCGAAACAGCATTCAACTGTGGGGCCAACGTGGCAATGCTTAACTTCACTCCAGTTCCTTACCGGGGAAAGTACAAGATGTATCCCGAAAAATTAGACGCTGCAAAATTCAAACCATTGGATGATTTAATCAGACTCCGAAATAGAATCACATATCTTGGAAGAAAAGTCAATCTTACAACGGCTTACCTCGAAAACCCTTCAAAAGAGATAAAATAGCACTTATTTAGGTCGTCAATTATTCAGTTTTTTCATTGCATTATAGATAGTATATTTGTGGATTCAAGATTGTTTAATTAAAGCGGATAAAATAATGAAGAAAATTATACTCTTGATCACAATTTTAATTTCTGTTCTATTGGTTTCTTCCTGCGGGGGAAAAAGTGATTCTGATTTATGGGACGAAGCCGAGCAATTAAAAGTGGAAGAGAAATATGTTGAGTCGCTTGCTGCTTATAAAAATTTGATCGATGAATTTCCCGAAAGTAAATACTATGTTGACGCTCTTTTTGAGGTAGGTAAAATGTATCATGGAAAAGTAGATAAAAATATTCCCGGAATTGAATCGCTCAAAAAAGCTGCAGAATATTATAAAATGGTTCATGAATCCGAACCAAATACGGATAGGGGAGCAAGTGCTTTGTTTATGCTCGGCTTCATCCAAGCAAATGAGATTAGTAAATTTGATGAAGCAAAAAGTACTTATGAAAAATTTATTGAAATGTATCCGGAACATGAATTAGTTCAATCAGCAAAAGCAGAACTTGAAACATTAGGTATTCCACCTGAAGAAATTTTGACCCGAAAATCGGAAGAAGAATAATTATCTTGAGAGAATCACGAAAAAGTTATAAATCTCTTCTTGATCCTTCGATAGTTTCTAAACTCAAATCACTTGATTTGATTGCAAAAAAAGTGGTGGAAGGTTTTATTGTTGGTCTTCATAAAAGTCCGTATCATGGATTCAGTGTTGAGTTCAGCGAGCATCGTTCGTATATGCAGGGGGATTCTGTAAAAGATATGGATTGGAAAGTTTATGCAAAGACGGAAAAGTTTTACATAAAGAAGTACGAAGAAGAGACTAATCTTCTTTCCCACGTTATTATTGATTCAAGTAAATCGATGGATTATAAACATACCGGCTCAATTACAAAATTGAGTTATGTAAAAATACTAGCTTCAAGTTTAATATACTTGATGCATCATCAATCCGATGCTACAGGATTAATCGAGTATTCAGATGAAATAAAAAAATTCTATCCTCCAAAAACGACAAGAGTTTACACAACAACTTTAATAAAAGAGATCGCAAATCTAACGGCGGGAAATGCAACTCAAACCTCGGCATGTTTGGGAGAAATATCAGAGCGAATCAACAAGAGAGGATTAGTTATAGTAATCTCCGATCTTTTGGATGACCCCGAAAAAGTAATGGAATCTTTAAAACGATTAACCTATGGTAAGAACGAAGTTATAGTTTTTCAAATTTTAGACCCTATCGAAAAAAGTTTTGCATTCGGAATGGATGCTGTTTTTGTGGACCTTGAAACCAGCGAGGAGATGACAACTCAGCCATTCCAAATTCAAAAATCATATCAAGAGGCATTCGGAAATTTCTTACAAAAAATTAAATCAGAATGTTTGAACTTCGGAATTGATTATAACTTAATAGACACCTCACAGCCGTTCGATAAAGCGCTCTTGAGTTATTTCAAAAAACGAAGAAGATTAAATTAAATTTCTTATTTCCTCATAATATTTATTTAATAATCTTTTTGCTTTTGCCTCCCCGTTAGCCTCGCATATATATCTTAATATCGGTTCGGTGTTTGAGAGCCGGAAATGTACCCAATGATCATCGAAGTCTATCCTTAAACCATCGGATGTGTTAATTTTTTCAGAGGAGTATCTGCTCTTTAATTTATCAAGTACTTTGTTACCATCAATTCCGCTTAGTTCAATTTTCCCTTTTTTAATGAAATATTGCGGCAGCGTATTTTTTAATTCACTCATCGAAATTTTTGATTCTAACAAATATTGCAAAAACAAAACAGTCCCTGTGAGTGCATCTCTCCCGAAAACTGAATGAGGATAAATAACCCCTCCGCTTCCTTCTCCTCCAATTACTGCTTGGGTTTCTTTCATTAATTTTACTACGTTTGCCTCTCCAACCGGAGAACGAAAAACATCAGCATTGTATTTAGCTGCAACGTCATCAATGCTTCTTGTTGTCGATAAATTAACAACCACGTTCCCTTTTTGTTTTGAAAGAATAAAGTCGACAACAGAGGTAATTGTATTTTCCTCACCGAAAGGTTCTCCCTTGTCAGTAATGAGAACTAGTCTGTCAACATCGGGATCAACGACGATTCCGAGATCGGCATTTTCATCTTTTACTCGTTTCATTGTTGCTGTTAAGTTTTCCGGGATTGGTTCTGGCAGCCGGGGGAAAATTCCGTCCTCTTCGCAATTGACCTTTATGACTTCACATCCCAACTCATTCAATAGATGCGGCATCACTCTATATCCGGCACCGTTAACACAGTCCAGAACAACCTTGAAGTTTCTCTTCCGTAATTCATCCTGTTTTAAGTATGGGATTGATAATACTGAATTGGTATGATTCGTTATTCCGTCTTCGGCGTAAAAGATTTTGCCGATTGAATCCCATTTTTCATAATTATTTTTTGTTTTATCAATTAACTTCATCAATTCTTTGTTTTGTTCGGGAGTCATAAATTCACCGTCGCCGTTTATCAACTTAAGTGCATTCCATTCGTTCGGGTTATGACTTGCCGAAATCATGATTCCGCCAATTGCTTTATGTTTTTTTACGTTGAACAGTACTGTTGGTGTTGGACAGATACCGATATCAATTAAATCATTACCTTTTGCTGAAAGAGTACCTGTTAAAATATTTGAAATCATTTTCCCGGTAATTCTTGAATCCCTTCCTACTACGATTATTCCTTTACCGAAAAGATCACTATATGCTGCAGCATATTTAATAATTATTTCAGGATCCAAACCGTTTCCTACTATTCCTCTTATTCCGGAAACACTCACCATTAAAACGGGCATAAAGACTCCAAATTTTTTATTTTCAATTTACTAAAATTTGGTACACGGTTTACAATGACACAAAAAGAAATTGCACTAAAAAATAATAAAATAATAAAAGTTGATAAGCTGTTGAAAAAAGAATTCGGTATTCCGCAAAGAGCCGAAAAACTTCCCGATCCGGTGGACCTTACAATCGGAACAATTTTATCTCAAAATACTAACGACAACAACAGTTATAAAGCTTTTAAAAACTTGAAGCAAAGTATAAACAATTGGAATGATTTGCTTAATTTGTCGGAAAAAGAGTTGGAATATTTGATCAAGATTGCCGGACTCGGTAAACAGAAAGCTGCTGCAATTAAAAATTTTGTTAATGAGATTTACCAAAAGAACAAGAAAATAAATTTGGATTTTATCAAAAGTATGTCGAATGAAGAAAGTATAAGAGAATTGACTTCATTTAAAGGTATTGGTGTCAAAACCGCAAGTTGTGTGCTTCTTTTTTCGTTGGATAGAGATGTATGTCCGGTTGATACTCACGTTCATAGAACTGTAAACCGTTTAGGAATTGTTTCTGAAAAACAAAGAGACAAAACTTATTTTTCGCTGAACATTAATTTCCCAAAGAGGATTGCTCATTCTTTTCATACAAATCTGATTAAACTTGGCAGAGAAATCTGCAAACCTCAAAAAACACTGTGCAGTATTTGTCCCTTAATTGCTGTTTGTGAATATGAAAGTAAGAACCTAGAACCAGCCGAAAAGAAAAAATCTAATGCATTTATGCTTCTGGATAAAATATAGAAACAAACATCTCTAATTAGTTGTTTTTATTGGACTTAGAACTCCTTTCATCTTTGCTTTATTTTTAATTGATCGCTATCTTCAGTATATTTCTATTCTTCAAAAAATCGAGAAAAAATTATGTCGAAAAAATTTGATGTTGCGGTCTTAGGCGGCGGTCCGGGCGGTTATGTCGCTGCAATAAGAGCTGCACAATTGGGATATAAAACTGCGGTGATCGAAAAAGAAAATTTGGGGGGAATATGTCTAAATTGGGGCTGTATTCCTACAAAATCCTTGCTTAGAAACGCCGAATTGTACGATCTGATGAATAATCACGCAGATGAATTCGGATTAAAAGTAGAGGGACTTTCTTTCGATTTTTCAAAGATAATTAAACGAAGTCGTGAGGTATCAGAAAAGGTAACTAACGGAGTTGAATTTTTGATGCGTAAAAATAAAATTGAGCGTATCAAAGGTTACGGTAAATTTAAAGATAAAAACACCATCGAAGTTTTTGATGATAAAGAAGAATTGTCTGATACTGTTTCTGCTGATAAAATTATAATTGCAACAGGTGCACACCCAAAACAAATACCTTCAATTCCGGTTGATAGAAAAAAAATTATAACCAGTCGTGAAGCAATGTCACTGGATTCGCAACCGAAAGAAATGATTGTGATTGGTGCGGGAGCTATTGGTGTTGAGTTTGCGTATTTCTATTCTGTATTTGGAACAAATGTTACAATAATTGAAATGATGGATTCACTTGTTCCTGTTGAAGATAAAGAAGTTTCTCAGACTCTTGAAAGAAGTTTTAAGAAGAGAAAAATTAAAATTTATACCTCAACAAAAGTTTTGAAGGCAGAAGTAAAATCTAAAAAAGTTAAAGTTACAATCGAGAAGAACGGCAAGGAAGAAATATTAGAAGCGGATACAGTTCTCAATGCAATTGGTGTTGAGGGGAATGTAGACGGATTCGGTTTGGAAAAGATCGGGGTTGAGGTTGAGAGAGGTCATATCAAAGTTGATAAATCAACATATCAAACTAATGTTGATGGAGTCTATGCAATTGGTGATGTTATAGGTCCTCCATGGCTTGCTCACGTAGCCTCGGCAGAAGGTATTTATTGTGTTGAAAAGTTAAAAGGATTAAATCCACCGCTGGTTGGTTACGAATCGATTCCCGGTTGTACATATTGTCACCCCCAAATCGGAAGCATCGGATTAACCGAGGAGAAAGCAAAAGATGAAGGTTATGAGATTAAAGTAGGTAAATTTCCGTTTTCTGCAAGCGGTAAATCCGCGGCAATCGGAGAAAGAGAAGGATTTGTTAAGATTATTTTTGATGCGAAATACGGAGAAATTTTAGGTGCACATATAATCGGTCCCGAAGCTACAGAATTAATTGCCGAACTTGGACTGGCAAAATCACTTGAAGCAGATTTTGAAACTATAGTAAAAACTGTTCACGCTCATCCTACATTATCAGAATCGGTGATGGAAGCGGCAGCAAATGCATATGGCGAATCAATTCACATATAAAAAATTGAATTATATAGATCTCGGCTTAATTGATTATAAAGTAGCGTGGGATTTGCAGCATGATGTTTTTGAGAAAAGACGCAACAATGAAATCTTAGATACACTTTTTCTTCTTGAGCATCCTAATACTTACACACTCGGCAAAACTGCTGATAAGAAAAATCTTTTAGGTGATGAGGAATATCTCAACAAAAATAATATTTCTGTTTTTGAAATTGACCGTGGCGGCGACATAACTTACCACGGTCCTGGTCAAATTGTTGGGTACTCAATAATTGATCTAAAAAATTGGCATCAAGATACACATAAATATCTTAGAGCATTAGAAGATGTAATAATTGAAACACTACATGATTATGGCCTTAAAGGTGAACGGAATGAGAGTTATACTGGAGTGTGGATAGAAGATAGAAAAATCTGCGCGATCGGCATAAAAGTCAGCCGCTGGATAACAATGCACGGATTTGCTTTCAATATTAACACCGAATTGAATTATTTTAATGGAATAATTCCTTGCGGTATAAAAGAAAAATCCGTGACATCACTTTCGAAAGAACTTAATGCCGAAATCGATTTGAACGAAGTAAAAGAAAAAGTAAGAGAAAATTTTATTAAAATATTTGGTTATGATGAAAGTGCTGATTTAACTCTTTATCAATTGTTTTCATCGGTAGAAATAATCTGAAACAGAAAGGTTTAAATATGACAGAAAAAACATCAACAAAAAATAAACCAATTGTTTCCGAAAAAGGAAACGGTAAAGCTCCAACAGGTAAAAAAGAAAGATTCGGGGGTTTAACAAAAGAAGAACTGATGCGCGCTCTGAGAATAATGCATCTTTCACGCGAGATTGACAACAAAATTATGAGGCTTCTCAAACAAGGTAAAGCTTTCTTTCATATTGCTGGAGCCGGACACGAAGCAACTCAGGTTGCATTTGGTTCTGCAATGAAACCTGGAATAGATTGGGGATTCCCTTACTACCGCGATATGGCATTTATGTTAGCAATTGGTGTTAAACCTGAGGAGATATTTTTGCACATGCTGGCAAGAGAAGCTGATCCAATGACAGGTGGAAGACAAATGCCTTGTCACTGGGCAAGTAAAGAATTTAATGTACCGACTCAATCAAGTCCGACCGGAACTCAGTTCCTCCAAGCTGTGGGTAGTGCGATGACGGCAAAGAGAAGAAATACCGGTGCGGTTACCTACGTTAGCAGCGGTGAAGGAACCACAAGTCAAGGTGAATTCCACGAAGCTGTTAATTGGGCTTCAAGAGAAAAACTGCCTGTAGTTTTTGTTATCCAAAATAATAAATGGGCAATTTCGGTTCCCGTGCAAGATCAAACTGCCGGCAGAAATGCATCAGTTGTAGAAATGATGAGAGGATATGAAAATTTATTGAGAATGTCTGTTGACGGTACCGATTATTTAACAATGAATGCAACAGCTCAGACAGCTTTCAAACATGCAAGGCAAGGTAAAGGTCCTGCTCTTATCGAAGCACACACGGTAAGGTTGTTTTCTCATTCATCATCGGACGATCAAAAAAAATATCGTGATCAAGAATCATTGGCAGAAGATCTCAAAAAAGATCCGATTAATATCTTTGCAAAGAAATTGATAGAAAAAAATTATCTAACCGAACTTGCTTATGAAGAATTCAAGAAAGAAATAATAAATCACGTTAATGAAGCTGCAGAATGGGCGTTAAAACAACCTGAACCAAAACCTGAAAGTGCAATTAAGTATGTACTTGATGAAAGCGGTAAAAGGGATAAACTCGAATACGGCATCAACAAATATGAAGGGAAACCCACGGTAATGGTTGATGCAATTAACCATGCTCTCCGCGAAGAGATGGAACGAAACGATAAGATTTATGTGTTTGGCGAAGATGTTCAGGACGGCAAGGGAGGAGTTTTTACAGCAACAAAAGGTTTATCAACTCAATTTGGAAACGATAGAGTTTTTAACAGTCCTTTGGCAGAAGCGAGTATCGCTGGTGTAGGAATTGGAATGGCGCTTTCGGGAATGAAACCTTGTGTTGAAATCCAATTCGGTGATTATATTTGGCCTGCATTTATGCAGATGAGAGATGAGTTAGCAACCTATCGTTATAGATCAAATAATCTTTTTGAAGCTCCGGTTGTTACTCGTGTTGCTGTTGGAGGATTTATACACGGCGGTTTATTCCATAGTCAAAATATTGAGGGATTTTATGCTCATATTCCGGGAATTCTTATTGCATATCCTTCAAATGCAGCCGACGCAAAAGGTCTGCTTAAAACGGCACTTCGGTTAAATGATCCAGTTTTATTTCTTGAACATAAAGGATTATACAGACAAAGTTATGCATCCCGGCCTGAACCTGGCTCCGATTATCTGCTCCCCTTCGGTAAAGCAAACGTGGTGAATGAAGGTGATGATTTAACAATTGTTACTTACGGAGCTATGGTGCACGAGACAAATTTTGCAATTAAAAAATTAACTGAAGAAGGTCATTCAATCGAACTCATTGATTTAAGAACGATTAACCCTCTTGATAATGAAACAATTTTTAATTCGGTAAAGAAAACTGGGAAGGTATGTGTGATTCACGAAGATACATTAACGGCAGGATTCGGTGCTGAAATTGCTGCACGTATTGCTGATGAATGTTTTCAATATCTGGACGCTCCTGTAAAACGAATTGCTGCAAAAGATGCGTTCATTCCTTACAGTCCTAATTTGGAAAAAGAAATATTACCAACTAGAACAAAAATTCAAGAAGAACTTAGTGAGCTTCTTGCTTACTAATTAAACGGAGATTTGTAATGAGAGTAAATATTGTTATGCCTAAAATGGGCGAAAGCATTAATGAAGGAACCATTATAAAATGGCATAAGAAAAAAGGTGATAAAGTTCAAAAAGACGAAATTATTTTCGAGATAAGCACAGATAAAGTTGATACAGAAATTCCTTCCTCAGAAGAAGGAACGCTTGTTGAGATTAAAGCATTCGAACAAGAAACTGTTGAAGTAGGTGAAGTCGTTGCGGTAATAGAAACTGAAAGTGATGCTGCCTCAAACGCAGATCAGGAAGAACAAAAATCAGAAGAGAAAGTCCCTTCCACTAAGCAAGTAGGCGGCGATTTGATTGATATTCCGATGCCCAAAATGGGCGAATCGGTGATGGAAGGTACAATAATTAAGTGGTATAAAAAGGTAGGCGATAATGTCGAATCCGATGAAACATTATTCGAAATAAGTACTGATAAAGTTGATACCGAAGTTCCGAGTCCAGTAAAGGGCGTGCTCGCAGAAATTATAACGAATGAAAACGAAACAGTTGAAGTAGGTGAAATTGTTGCAAGAATAAAATCCTCCACGGGGATTTCATACGGCAAAATTGAAGATAAAAAAGCAGAACCACAAAAAGAGACTGCAGTTGCTGCAAAGGAAGAGACGACTAAAAAATCTAGTTCTACTGCTGAAATTTATCTTGACAAACCTGTATCAGATAGATTTTATTCCCCGGTAGTTTTAAACATTGCCCGTAAGGAAAATATACCGTTCGATGAACTTGAACGAATCGGCGGTTCAGGCGTTAAAGGCAGACTTACAAAAAAAGATTTGTTCAATTACCTTGAAGCACGCAAATCTGGAAGTGTAACAAAACCAAGGCCGACTGAATATCAATCTAAACCGTCTCAAAAGGAAACCGTAAAGTTTGAAGCTTCCGAAACACAGACCACATCTTTCGGCAATATCGATGTCGTGCCAATGGATAATATCCGTTCCAAAATTATGGAGCATATGGTTAAGAGCCGTGATACTTCAGTTCATGTTACAGCAATGATCGAAGTGGATATGACACAAATCCATAATTACATTGAACGAAACAAAGATACATTCCAAAATAATGAAGGAATAAAACTAACTTATATGCCGTTTATTTCTTATGCCGCAATTAATGCATTGAAACAATTTCCGTTTGTTAATGCTTCAATTGAGGGAAATAATATTCTAGTTAAGAAGTTTATAAACCTAGGAATAGCTGTTGCAGTCGAGCCAAATGGTTTAATTGTTCCGAACATTAAAAATGCTGATGAAAGAAACATAAGAGGATTAGCGAAAGCTATAAACCAAATCGGGCAGAAAGCAAGAAACAAAGGATTGTCCCCGGATGATATTTCGGGAGGAACTTTTACTATCACAAACTACGGTGTGTTTGGATCACTTTTCGGCACTCCGATAATAAACCAACCCGAAGTTGCTATCCTGGGTGTTGGCACAGTGACTAAAAAGCCGGTAGTTGTTGAAGTAAACGGTGTTGATTCAATAGCAATTAAACCGATGATGTATCTCTCATTAGCTCACGATCATAGATTGGTTGACGGTATGCTCGGTGGAAGGTTCTTAAAAGCTGTTAAAGATACTTTGGAAAATTTTGACATTAATTTAGTGTAGAATACAATTATGATTAATCAGCATCAACGAAATTTTAAAGAGACAATCGAAAAAACAAAATCTGACTTAGGAAAAAGACCAGATTGGCTGAAAGTAAAACTTCCTTCGGGGGAGAACTATAAAAATGTTCTTTCCTTAATGAGAAAATCAAAACTTAACACCGTCTGTGAGGAAGCAAAATGTCCGAACCTGGCAGAATGCTGGAACGCAAGAACAGCAACTTTTATGATATTAGGTGATACTTGTACAAGGAGCTGCGGATTCTGTAATGTAAAACTTGGATTCCCAACCGAACTTGATCTAGATGAACCTAGAAGAGTTGCCGAATCAGTTAGGGAACTTAACCTAAGGCATGCAGTAATCACCTCGGTAAACCGGGATGAGTTGAAAGACGGTGGTGCTTCAATTTTTGCAGAAACTGTTAAACAAATTAGAAATTTAATGCCGAAATGTACTATCGAGATTTTAATTCCCGATTTTAAAGGCGAAGAATACGCATTTGAGATAATTATGAATAATCCACCTGATATTTTAAATCATAATCTCGAAACTGTAAACAGACTTTATCATGCCGTAAGACCTCAAGCCAAATATCAGAGAAGTCTCGATTTGATAAGATGGTTTAAAAATCACGGACTTAGGACTAAGAGCGGAATAATGGTTGGAATTGGGGAGAAGAAAGACGAGGTTATAGAACTAATGCATCATCTTCATGATCACGGCTGCGATATTATGACGATAGGGCAGTATTTGCAACCGACAAAAAATCATCTTCCTGTTGATAGATACGTTACTTTGGAGGAATTCAAATTTTACAAAGACGAAGGGCTTAAAATGGGCTTTAAAGCAGTTGAATCGGCTCCTCTAGTAAGAAGTTCATATCACGCAGATAAACACGCCAGAGATATATACGAAAAAGCCGAAGCATAAGATATTTTTCGGCTTTTCTATTTAAGATAAATTATCTAATTCTCAGTGAATTAGTATGTTTCTCATTATTGAAAATAGTACCTGATAATCAATTTTCGATATTCATTTTACTTTTTTTTCTTGGGCTTTTAGAAAGAAAATCTAACTTTTTCTTCAAAAACCCTTTAGAAATTAAAATTTTTTTTGGCACGATTGTTAGATATTATAAATGAAATTAATTCGTATTAATTAAGGGGTCGAAATGGCAAAAGTTTATGGCGATATTGTAATTGATATCGAAAAATGCAAAGGCTGCGAATTATGTGTCGCAGCGTGCCCACAAGACAGTCTCGAGCAATCAAGAGAAGTAAACTCCAAAGGATATCTTTACATCGTTAAAGTGCAGGACAATTGCACAGGCTGTATAAATTGTGCTCTGGTCTGCCCGGATGGAGCTATAACTGTTTACCGAGAAGTGGCAGGAGGTAAAAAGAAAGAAGTTGCAAAAGTAAAAAATGTAAACAAAGACATGACAATAACGGTGGACGAATGAGAGAATTAAAATTAATGAAGGGAAACGAAGCATTGGCAGAATCCGCCATTAGAGCTGGCTGCGATGCTTATTTTGGATATCCCATCACTCCGCAATCGGAAGTGTTGGAGTACCTCTCACGCGAGGCAAATCAAAGAACCGGAATGGTAATTCTTCAAGCAGAAAGTGAAGTTGCATCCATAAATATGGTTTACGGTGCCGCCGGAACTGGCAAGAAGGTAATGACATCATCTTCAAGTCCGGGCATAAGTTTAATGCAGGAAGGAATATCATATATAGCTTGTGCGGAGCTGCCATGTCTTCTCGTCAACGTTAATAGAGGAGGTCCGGGATTAGGTACAATTCAACCTGCACAAGGAGATTATTTCCAATCTGTAAAAGGCGGTGGTCATGGAGATTATAAATTAATAGTTCTTGCACCCTCAACTGTTCAAGAAATGTCCGATTTTGTTGAACTTTCATTTGAACTTGCTTTTAAATACCGAAATCCGGTTATGATTTTAACAGATGGCGCGCTCGGTCAGATGATGGAAAAAGTTGAACTAAATCCACAAAAAGAACGCAAACATGTTGAATTAGAATGGGCAACGACCGGACGTAAAAATGGTAATGGAAGAGTGATTACTTCGCTTCACTTAAAGTCCGAACAGATGGAACAGATAAACATTCGATTACAAAAAAAATATAGAGAAATCGAAAAGAACGAAATCCGCTACGAGGCTGTAAATTGCGACGATGCCGACTATATTATAGTCGCTTATGGTTTGGTTGCAAGAATATGTCACAAAGCTGCAGAACTTGCGCGTGCAAAGGGAATAAAAGTAGGTGTTTTTAGACCAATAACACTGTTCCCTTTTCCGTACAAAGAACTGTTCGAAAACGTAAAAGATAAAAAGGGAATTCTTGACGTCGAAATGAATGCCGGTCAAATGGTCGAGGATGTTAGACTAGCGGTTGAAGGAAAAGTACAAGTTGAATTTCACGGAAGAATGGGTGGTGTTGTCCCATCCCCGGAAGAAATTCTTGAAAAATTGGAAGAGAAATATTTGGGAGGTTCAAAATGAACGAAAAGAAGACTTTAGATGATCAGCATTATGAAAAAATAATTGCTGAAGAAAGTATCTGCACCCAAGATCATGTGGTTTATGAACCTCCGAAATCGGCTATGTACGAAACCCCTATGCATTACTGCCCGGGATGTGGTCATGGTGTTGTTCACAGACTTCTTGCCGAAGTTATTGAAGAAATGGGAATTATTCAGGACGTCATAGGTGTAGCCCCGGTAGGTTGTTCGGTTCTAGCATATAATTATCTTAATATTGATATGTCCGAAGCAGCTCACGGTAGAGCTTCTGCCGTTGCTACCGGAATTAAAAGAGTATTACCGGAGAAATTGGTTTTTTCTTATCAAGGAGATGGTGATTTAGCAGCAATCGGAACTGCAGAAACACTTCATACATGCAACCGAGGCGAAAATATTTTGATTATTTTCATCAATAACGGAATTTATGGTATGACTGGTGGTCAGATGGCGCCGACTACTCTTGCTAATATGAAATCGACAACCTCACCTTTCGGCAGAGATGTAGCAACCATGGGTTCGCCTTTGAAAATGACGGACTTAGTTGCTCAACTTCCCGGAACTTATTATGTAACCCGTCATTCGGTTCACAAAGCCGGTAATGTGAGAAAACTTAAAAAAGCAATTGTAAAATCATTTGAATATCAGAAGGAAAAGAAAGGAACATGTTTTATTGAAGTTGTTTCCAACTGCCCTTCAAATTGGAAGATGACACCTGTAGAATCAAATAAATGGTTGGAGGAAAATATGCTTCCATTCTATCCTCTTGGAGATATTAAAACACCAAATCAAAAGGAGAATTAATTATGACTGAAGAAATAATTATTGCTGGATTCGGCGGGCAGGGTGTTCTCTCCATGGGAATGATTTTAATTTATTCCGGAATGATGGAAAATAAAGAAGTAAGCTGGATGCCTTCCTACGGACCGGAAATGAGAGGCGGAACAGCAAACTGCATTACTATTATCAGCGATCAAAAAATAAGCTCACCGATTATTTCAAGATTCGATACCGTTATTGCTTTGAATCAACCTTCGGTTGATAAATTTGAAGAAGCTGTTAAACCTGGTGGATTGATGATATACGAGGCAACTAATGTTATTAACCCGCCTACAAGAAAAGATATTGAGATTTACGGAATAGAGGCAGCTGATGAAGCTGCTAAGATGAAAAACACAAAGATACTTAATATGATAATGCTTGGTGCTTTCCTAAAGAAAAAACCGATTCTGAAAATGGAAAATATTTTGGAAGGTTTAAAACAAGTTCTTCCCGAAAGATATCATCACTTAATACCACTCAACGAAGAAGCTGTTAAAAGAGGAATGGAACTTATTGAAGCAGTTTCTACAACTGCATAGAAAGTTAAAGAAAGAAAACCCGCAGTTTAATTTCTGCGGGTTTTTTGTACCATTTTCTGAAGAAAAAATAAGATTTCGCCCCGCTATAATTGAAAATTCTGATGATTATATTTAACTTTGTCTTTTAATTAATTTTAGAATAGGAGTAATCTTGGCAAGCAACGAAGGAAAAGTAGTTCAGGTAATTGGTCCCGTTGTTGACATTGATTTTGAAAACGGACATCTTCCGAAAATTTATAATGCTATTCAGATTCCCCGCACAAGTCTTGAAGGTAAAGAAGAAAATCTGATTGTTGAAGTTCAGCAGCATCTTGGTGAAAATCGAGTTAGAGCCATTGCTATGGATTCTACAGACGGATTAGTGAGAGGAATGAAAGCAATTGATACAACTGAGCCTATAACCGTTCCGGTTGGTCCCGAAACATTGGGAAGATTAATAAACGTTATCGGTCAGGGAATAGATGGTTTAGGTGAAATTAAAACTAAGCAGCGATTTGCTATCCATCGCCATGCTCCGAAGTATGAAAATCTTTCAACCACACAAGAAATGTTTGAGACAGGAATAAAAGTTATAGATCTTCTTGAACCATATACAAAAGGTGGCAAAACAGGATTGTTCGGTGGCGCCGGTGTAGGAAAAACAGTTATTATCCAGGAGTTAATTCACAACATTGCAAAGCAACACGGCGGTTATTCTGTATTTTCCGGTGTGGGTGAGAGAACACGCGAGGGGAATGACCTTTGGCTTGAAATGAAAGAATCGGGCGTTCTCGATAAAACTGCTTTAGTTTTCGGACAAATGAACGAACCTCCCGGAGCAAGATTAAGAGTCGGTTTAACCGGTCTTACAATTGCAGAATACTTCAGAGACGAAGAAGGAAGGGACGTACTTTTATTTATCGACAATATTTTCCGCTTTACTCAAGCGGGTTCTGAAGTTAGTGCACTTCTCGGAAGAATGCCTTCCGCTGTTGGTTATCAGCCAAATCTTGCTACCGAAATGGGTGAATTACAGGAGAGAATTACTAGTACAGACAAAGGTTCTATTACTTCAGTACAAGCAATTTATGTACCTGCTGATGACCTTACAGATCCGGCTCCGGCTACCGCATTCTCGCATCTTGATGCTACAACTGTGTTGAGTCGTCAAATTTCTGAGTTGGGTATCTATCCCGCGGTTGATCCTCTTGATTCTACATCAAGAATTCTTGAACCGGGAATATTAGGAATGGAACATTATACAGTTGCTCGTAAAGTTAAGGAAATTTTGCAGTCGTATAAGGATCTTCAAGATATCATAAACATCCTTGGAATGGACGAACTTTCGGAAGAGGATAAAGTTACAGTTAGAAGAGCAAGAAGAATTCAAAGATTTTTGAGCCAACCCTTCCACGTTGCCGAACAGTTTACAGGAATCCCCGGAACGTATGTAAAACTAGAAGATACAATTCGCAGCTTTAAGGAAATTATAGAAGGTAAGCACGACGATCTTCCCGAGGCAGCGTTTATGTACGTCGGAACAATTGAAGAAGCCGTAGAAAACGCTAAGAAGATGCAATAATGAAAACACTTAAAGTAGAAGTAATTACTCCCTCAAAAAAAGCCTATAAGGGAGAAGTTTTTTCAATCACGGTTCCTGGCTCAAAAGGAAATTTTCAAGTATTGTATAATCATGCTCCCATCTTAAGTTCTTTGGAGATTGGAAAGGTTAAGATAGTTGAAAAAGAAGGTGCTGAACCACAGTTTTTTGCAATAAGTGGCGGAACTGTCGAGGTATTAAATAATAAGGTTCTTATTCTTGCCGAAAGTTTTGAAGCTAAATCGGAAATAGATGTAGAAAGAGCTGAAAAATCAAAACAACGGGCTGAGGCAAGAATTTCTTCTAAAAAGAAAGAGATCGATTTGACTCGTGCTGAAATTTCTTTAAAGCGAGCGATAAACAGATTAAAAATTGCTAAGAGTTAATTAAGACAAAAATTTAAAAAAAGGCTTTTACAAAATGTAAAAGCCTTTTTTGTTTTAAATGAGATTAACTTCTTATTTAGCTGCAGCGAAATTTTTAGCAACTTCATCCCAGTTAATTACATTATAGAATGCGGCAATGTAATCAGGTCTTCTGTTCTGATAATGCAGATAATAAGCGTGCTCCCAAACATCGATTCCTAAGATTGGTGTTCCTTTAACATCGGCAACATCCATCAAAGGATTATCTTGATTTGGAGTTGAAGTTATCTGAAGCTTGCCGTTATTCACTATAAGCCAAGCCCAGCCAGATCCGAATCTTGTAGCAGCAGCATTTGAAAATTCTTCTTTGAATTTATCGAAGGAGCCAAATGCCGAGTTTATGGCATCTGCAAGTTCCCCGCTTGGATTACCGCCGCCATTTGGACTCATAATCGTCCAGAACAAACTGTGATTGTAGTGACCTCCGCCGTTGTTGCGAACTGCTGTCGGATATTGTGAAACATTTTTTAACAATTCTTCTAAAGATTTACCTTCCATATCCGTTCCGCTCACGGCATCGTTTAATTTTGTAACATAACCGTTATGATGTTTACCATGATGGATTTCCATAGTTCTTGCGTCAATGTGTGGTTCCAATGCATCGAAAGCATAAGGCAATTTAGGTAATTCGAATTTAGCCATAGTATCTTTACTCCTTTTGTTTATTGAATTAATAATTGTTCCGTTAACATTAATAGTAGTAGCTAAAGCGGTTAGGCTCGCAGCATAAATAAACTTTCTTCTGTCCATTTCTTCTCCTAAAATTAAATACTGAATGATTCTCCGCAGCCGCAAGTTTTTGCGGCATTCGGATTGTTAAACACAAATCCTTTTCCGTTAAGTCCATCGGAAAAGTCCAATATTGTACCGCTTAAATAGAACAAACTTTTTCCGTCGACAATCAATTTGATTTTTTCAAAATCAATTACGGTATCCGTTTCCGAAATATCACCCTCAAAACCCATCTGGTAAGTCATTCCGGAACAACCGCCACCCTTGACCCCAACGCGTAAACCGTGGGAATCGGGTATATCATTTTCTTCTTTGATCTTAAGAATTTGCGATACTGCTTTTTCGGTTATCGAGATTTCTTGTGACGAAATAGTTTTATCCATTTACTTCCTCTTCTTTTGCTAATGATTCTTTTACTTCATTGTCAATTTCATTTGTTGATGAATTTAAATGAAAATTTACTTTCCAGGTTTGAAAATCTATTTTTAAAAGTTTCCCTTGAGTAACTAAGTGATCAATAAATAATGAAGCAATCTTTTCCGCTTCAGTATAAGACAGTTTAATTTCTTTTATTTTAAAATAATCTCTGACTGCATATTGAACGTCACGGAAAAAAATGTTTGAATTCCAAAAAATAGGGTAGCGCTCGTTCATATAACTCAAAAAAATTTCTTCGTTTGCTAATAAATTTTCAAGATGTTTCATTTTATCCTCTAATTTATGATTTCGTCCAAATATGTATTTTCAAAAAGTGTCACAAGTTTATTTTGCATTTTGCTCATGGGATTAACTAGACAACAATCATCGTATCGCTGGCATGCTTCTCTACCCGGATTATCAACCATACAATCAGTGAGCTGAATTCTATCCTCTAAGGCAATTATTATTTCGTTCAATGAGGTTTTCGAGAATTCTTTATAAAGTAAATAACCACCTTTCGTTCCCTTAAGTGAGGAAATCACTTCGTTTTTACATAATTTCTGTAAAATTTTTGCTAACAAATCGTATGGGATATTTAACCTTTCGGAGATTTCCTTCGCACTTGAAGGCTCACTTTTTCTTGAAATATATCTCAACGCTAGTAGAGCATACTCGACTGATTTTGCTATCTTCAACATATATACGACTTATTTAGTCCGATATAAAAATATCACTTAAAATCGAGAATGTCAAACGATCCTTTTATACTCCTAAAACTGTAATACAGCTTTTCGTGAAATCGACAATTGGTTGGAAGTAAATTCCGAAGAGTAGTGTGGGAACAACTAGAAGTAATAAGATGATTTTTTCACCACCAGATGCCCTGACGGATTGTGTTGAATCCGATGCCTTCGTTAAATACATGTGTTTCAATACACGTAAATAATAATACAAAGAAACGACGGTATTTAAAACTGCAATTACAGCGACAACATACATTTCAGCATCAAGCACAGCAATAAACAGATAGAGTTTGCCGATAAATCCGGCAGTTGGTGGCAACCCAACGAGTGAAACAAGTAATATTATGAGACTCACACCCAAGAATGAGGAGGTATAACCTAGTCCATCATAATCATCAATATCCTCAGAACCTGTTCTATCAGCAATAATCATCACAATGTAAAAAGCTCCAAGGTTCATTAATGCATAGAATATGAAATAAATTAAAACAGCAACCACACCCTGAGTGCTTAGCGTTGCGAGAGCTAAAATTAAATAACCTGCGTGTGCGATACTTGAATAAGCAAGCATTCTTTTTAGATTGTTCTGCCATAACGCGGAAAGGTTTCCTAATGTCATTGTAAGGACAGAGAGAAGTACAAGCAATGCTTTCCAATCGAAAACAGGTATTAAATTCCAAAAACCGTCAGAACCGACAAACGAAACAAATCCAATTTGAATTACTCTTATCAAAAGAGCAAATCCTGCAGCTTTACTAGCGACTGACAGATATGCGGTGATTGTAATAGGTGCACCTTCATAAACATCGGGAGTCCAGAAGTGAAATGGAACGGCAGAAATCTTAAATCCAACTCCAGCCATTATTAACAAAACTGCAAATAGTAACGTCAAGATGTTGATCTGCGGGCCTTGCAGCAATGAATTGATAAGGTAAAGATTTGTTGTTCCTGTCAAACCGTAAACAATAGAAATTCCGAATAACATCAACCCCGAAGAAACAACTCCATAAATCATATATTTTAATGCAGCTTCACTGTTTCTATCCCTCAGCTTAGTAAATCCTGCCAACACATATGAAGATAAAGACAATAGTTCCAAAGCGACATAAATAAGAATGAGATCAACTGCACTTACTAACACCATCATCCCTAGGACCATTCCATACATTAGAGCATAAAATTCTCCTGATCGAAGATGAATTTGTTTTATTTCCGAGGATGTTATAGTAAAAAGTACAATAAAAATAGATACTGAAAGAATAAGCAGCTTAAAAAATCCGCCTAATGGATCATGTGCAAACATTCCGAATTGTTTAGAACTTGTCGAAGCCGTAATGAAAGCAAATCCACTTGAATCTAGTGAGGAAATAACTACTATTCCCGTCACAGCAAAACCTAAAACGGCAAGATACGGAATAACTTTTTTGTTGGATTTTAATATTAGATCAACAACTACGACGATTACTAGAAAAATTGAAAGAATAATTTCCGGTGTAATTAATCTAAGCGAATTATTTAAGCTCGTTAAATCCATAATCAATTAAAATCCGATTGATGAAATAGTTGTTGTTGTCGGTAGCATAATTTCTACCAAATAGTTTACCGAAGATGTCATCACATCAATTAAAGCAGATGGATAAATTCCCAATAAAAGAACGATAATTGCTAAAGGTACGAGCATTATATATTCCCGCAAATCCAAGTCTTGAAGACTTGACCATTTTTCGTTCAGTTTTCCAAAGAAAATTCTTTGAAGCGTCCAAAGCATATAACAAGCACCCAATAAGATACCTAGAGCTGAAATGATGGTGATCGTTCTAATTTCGGGAACGCCAAATGCACCGACGAAAACAAGTGCTTCGGAAATAAAACCGCTTAAACCCGGAAGCCCAATTGCAGCAAAAAATGCAACTGTAATATAACCGGTATATGCTGGCATTTGTGTTGCAAGTCCTCCGAAACCGTTTATATCACGAGTGTGTGCTCTATCATAAATAACGCCCACAAGAAGGAATAACATTGCAGTAATTGTACCGTGATTGAACATCTGCAAAATTGCACCGGTCATACCCACAGTGGTTAACGAAGCCATACCGAGTAGGACATATCCCATATGCGAAACGGAAGAGTAAGCAATAAGTTTTTTAAAGTCTTTCTGTGCCAATGCAACCAAAGCGCCATAGATAATATTTATCATTCCGAACAAACCGATATACCAGGCTAAATCTCTTGTAATCTCCGGAAAGATAGGGAAGCTTATTCTTAAAATTCCGTATGTTCCCATCTTTAGAAGTACGCCGGCAAGGATAACACTAATAGGTGTCGGAGCTTCAACGTGAGCATCCGGCAGCCAAGTGTGGAACGGAAACATTGGAATTTTTATAGCAAAGCCCACAAACAGTGCAATATATGCTATAAACCTCAAATTATGCGGATTAAGAGGAGAAAGAATTCCGTCCGGGGCATAATTCGACTGATCCATTAAGGCTAGCAAGTTAAATGTATGTGCTAATGTTCCATCTCCGAGTTTTTCAGAAGCGGAGAAGTACAAACCGATCATTACCAAAAGCATGAACACACTGCCCAGTAAAGTATAGATAAAGAACTTAATCGCAGCATATTCTTTGCGAGGACCTCCCCAGATACCGATTAAGAAGTACATCGGGAGTAGCATAAGTTCCCAGAAAACGTAGAACAAGAAAAAGTCGAGAGCAACAAATACACCCATCATCCCGGTATCCAACAGCAAGTAAAGTGCAAAATATCCTTTTACGGCATTATCAATTTTCCACGATGATATTAAAGCAATAAGCGATATGATTGCAGTTAGAAGAACCATCGGTATGCTCAAACCGTCAACACCAAGAAAATAATCTATCTTAATTGTACCAAGCCAAGAACCACCATAAATTTCGATCCACCTGAACTGTTCCACAAATTGAAAAGTTTCGGCTTGATTTACGCCCACGGCTTCATAATTAAAATTGGCTAAAAGAACGGCAGCCAAAACAACTTGTAGAATTGTAACAACGAGTGCCGTAATTTTAATCCACTGTTTCTGCACCGAAGGCATAAACAATATTAATACCATCCCGAGAATCGGGAGGAATGTAATCAAAGTTAAAATAGGAAATCCTTCCATATCAAATATTGCCTCTAATTTTAAAATTTGTTTATCAGAACAAAGTTCAATTAAATGGAATTAAAAACCCACAACAGTACAAATACTGAAAAAATTACAAACACGATATATGTTTGAACCTTTCCCGTTTGCAGTCTGCGTAAGGATAATCCCATAAATCCACTGAACAATGCAGTGAAATTGACTAACCCATCTACAATATATGTATCAATCAGCCCGCTAATTCTTGAGATAAGTCTCGTTAAAGCGGCTGAACCGTTTACAATACCGTCAACTATATATGCATCAAACCAGTGAAGAATTTTACTAAAGGCCAGTGTACCGCTTATAACCGTGTAGTGGTAAATTTCATCGACATACCACTTGTTAAGCGAAAATTGGTAAATTGGTTTGATCGATTCTGCAAATTTGTCCGCGCTGATCTTTTTCCACTGATAAAATACGAATGCCAAAAAGATTCCAAGTCCCGCTAATGCTAGCGATAAGAACATAGCAGGGTAGTGTGCGTGATGCATTGCATCTTCATATATTTGGGAATGAATGATTTCATTCGAGGTTCCTGTCGTTCCATCATTCATAAATTCAAAAGCTGATGATTGTGGAACAACAGTCTGCGGAGTTGAAATCCATTCACCCAAAAACCATCCAGCATCGGGGGACAACGGGTTTGGCGTATAAAAAATAAAAATTGAAAGAGTGCTTAAAACTATCAACGGAACAGTCATCAATTTTGGTGACTCGTGTGCATGATCATATTTTTCTTTATTTCTTGGTTTCCCATGGAAAGTCAGAATAACAAGTCTGAACATATAAAAAGCTGTAAGAAGTGCAACCGTAAATCCTATAGCAGGAATTAACCAATGACCGGTTAAATCTCCAAAAGCAAGAGTGCCGGCTAATATCCCATCTTTACTTAAGAAACCCGAAGTTAAAGGTATTCCAGAAATAGCTAATGTTGAGATTAAAAATGTTACGTAAGTAATTGGTAGCTTTTTCCTAAGCCCGCCCATCTCTCGGATATCCTGCTCGTGGTGCATTGCTTGAATTACAGAACCGGAACCCAAGAAGAGACATGCTTTGAAAAATGCGTGCGTAACAAGATGGAAAAACGCAAACGCATAGGCACCTACACCAAGGGACATTACCATATAACCCAATTGGCTTACAGTCGAATAAGCGAGTACTTTTTTAATATCGTTCTGTGTTATTGCTATTGTCGCTGCAACAAATGATGTTATAGCCCCTACGACGGCAATGAAAACCATAGCGTCAGCGGTCAGCATTGCAAAAATTCTTGCTACGAGATAAACACCGGCAGCTACCATTGTAGCAGCATGTATAAGTGCACTAACCGGAGTTGGACCTTCCATTGCATCCGGAAGCCATACATGAAGAGGGAATTGAGCCGATTTGCCTACAGCACCCATAAATACTAAAATTCCGGCTGCCGTCAACCAACCTGAACTGCCGAATGGAATCACACCGTTCTGAATTTGTGCAAATATTTCGTCAAATGTAAACGTGTGATAGTTTGTATATAAAATTAAAATTCCAATAAACATTCCAATATCACCAACACGGTTAACCAGAAATGCTTTCTTGCCGGCATCTGCTGCGGAGTCTTTTTCGAACCAAAATCCAATCAATAAATAAGAGGATAATCCAACCAGTTCCCAAAAAATGTACATCATCAAAAGATTATGAGTGATCACAATTCCTAACATCGAAAATGTGAATATTCCCAGATAAGCAAAATAAAGATTATATCGGATGTCGTCTTTCATATAAGCGACAGAATAATAATGAACGAGCATGCTTATAAGATTAACCGTAAATAACATTATCACCGCAACATTATCTAGCTTAACTCCTAATTCTATTGTAACACTGCCGAGAACCGGAACTTTTCCAAAATCGATCCAATTAAAAGTGCCGATAATTGTTTCGTCGATGTATCCAGAAAGTTTTCCGTAAAGCACAAGAAGGGTTGCGATAAACGTAAGAGAAATAACACCTAGTTCGAATTTGTACATGTTCGGAATTTTTTTGTTCAGAAAAATTACAGCAAAAAATCCCAGCAATGGTAAAAACAAAATCGTGACTGATAATTGTATTAATAAATTTTCGGACATAGTTTGTTAATCTCTCAGTTTGTTGATCTCATCAACATTTATATTCACAAAAGTTTTATAAACGTTTAATACGATTGCAAGTGCAATTGCTGCCTCTGCTGCAGCAAGGACTATAACAAATAGTGCAATTACTTGACCGTTAATTCCGAAGTTTCCGAACTTTGAAAATGCAACAAAGTTAATGTTTGCGGCATTTAAAACGAGTTCGACTCCCATCAAAACCATTACTGCGTTTTTTCTTGTAACTATGCCGTAGATACCAAGTGAAAAAAGTATGGCACTAACGAATAAAAAATGTTCAAGTCCTACTTGTAACAATTTATTTCCTCAACTATTCTTTTTCTTCTCTTCTTGCAATTGATGCAGCACCGATTAATGCAATGAGCAATAGAATCCCAAGAATCTCAAATATTAAAACATATTCCGTAATTAAGCTTTTTCCTAAAGCATAACTCGTCGTAAAAGGAATTTTTGCTGACTCGGTTTGCCATTGGGTTTTTACCATAATTGATGCTAAAGCTCCGGCAAATAATCCGATTACTATTGCTGCTGGAATAATGTGTATAGTTCCTGTTTTAATACTAACGTTTGTGATTTTATTTGTGATCATTACACCAAAAAGGAGTAGAATTAAAATTCCGCCGACATATACCATAATTTGAACAACCGCCAAAAAGTCAGCTCCCAATAAAACATAAAGTCCAGCAATACCAAATAACGTAAAGAGCAGAAAGAAAGCCGAATGGACAATATTTTTGTTGGTGACGACAAAATATGCCGAAACGAGTGTTAGTAAGGCAAAGAGATAAAATATGATATCGTACAAGTCCATTCTAAAAATTATTCTCCCTTTTTCTCATCGTTTCCCGGTTGATCTTTTTGTGCGGTTTCTTCCGCTTTTTTCTTTGCAGCTGCTTCAGCTTTCGCTTTTGCCGCTTCCGCTTTTTCTTTTTCCTTTTGGATCATAAATTCTTCGTAATTCTTTTTCTTTTGATCTGCTTCTTCTGCAGTGAGCGTAGCGAAGTTATATAATAGATTGTTTCTATCATATTCAGAAAATTCGAAAACTTCAGTCATCTTAATACATTCTGTCGGACACGGGAACACACAAAGCTGACAATAACAGCATTTTGCAAAATCGATGTCAAATTTTGTTACCCACAAAGCTTTTTTCTTTCCCTGAGAAGTTGTGCCTAAATCTTCGGTTGGTAAACTTTTTACGGTTTCAATCTCGATACAACTTACGGGACAAGCTCTTGCACACTGATCGCATCCGATGCAGTCATCCATATTTACGTAAAGCCGATTTCTAACCCGATCGGGAAGGGGAAATCTTTCATCAGGATACTGTCTCGTAACGGCTGGAACAAAAAGATGCTTAAAAGTTATTTTCATACCGACTAAAACGGTATAAAGTGCTTCCCAAGTATTTTTTAAGTATTGTCTCATTTATAAAAGAGTAATAATTCCAATAACAATTAAATTTAGGAACGAATATGGTATTAAATATTTCCAGCATATTGTCATTAACTGATCAACTCTTAATCGAGGCAGTGTCCATCTAAGCCACATTTGTACAAAAACCATAAATAAACCTTTTGCTGTGAACCAGAAAAATTGCTCGATTGGAACCAGCCAAGTAACACCGATCGAATTTCCGATGTAACCAAATGGTGATTGATATCCTCCCAAAAATACTGCGGTTACAATTGCTCCAACGGCAAACATATTCGCATATTCCGAAAGGAAGAACATCGCAAACTTCATGCCCGTGTATTCAGTATGGAATCCCGAAACAAGTTCGGATTCAGCTTCGGGTATATCGAACGGAACTCGGTTAACTTCTGCCAAAGTACTTGTGAACAGAATTAAAAAACCGCTTATCATGAATGGGGTCAAAACAATTTTAAGAATTCCGGTTTCGTGTCCGCCTAAAATATTCCAATTCCAGAAATATGCCGTCTGTTGCTGACTCATTGCGTCCAAACTCATTGTTCCGGTGAACATGATCATAGCTAAAACTACCAGAGCTGTAGGTATCTCATAACTGATTATCTGAGCTGCTGAACGCATTGCCCCAAGAAGCGAATATTTGTTGTTAGATGCCCATCCGCCCATTAAAATACCAGCAACAACAAGAGATGAAATGGCGATAATATAAAATATTCCAACTTCCGTATGACTTCCGATATACTTGCTTGAAAATGGAATTGCCGCGAATGCGGCAAAACTGCCGGCAAAAACCAAATAGGGTGCGATGTTAAAAAGAACCTTATCATTCTTCTCGGCAACAATATCTTCCTTCTGAATCAGCTTAAGAATATCTGCGACTGTCTGCAGAATTCCATGATAACCTACTCTGTTAGGACCGATTCTATCCTGCATAAAGGCAGATACTTTTCTTTCCGCAAGAACCGCAAATAATGCAAAGGGAAGTATGAATACGAATAATGGTAGTGCCGCCGAAATGAACATCGACACTATTTCGATTTGTATGAAGTCGTTAATTATCTCGTACATTATCTATCAATTTCTCCAAGTACTATATCAATGCT
>JAGFIY010000016.1 GCA_024103215.1 Melioribacteraceae bacterium
GCTCGGAATGACAGATTATAAGTTGCGCAAATCACTCAACCCCATTACAACCTTCAACTTACAGCCTGCAACATTCAACTATTAATCTGAAACCTATTTGAAATCTATTTGAAAAGTATTTGAAACCCATTTAGAGCCGCAGAAGAGCCGCTCTAGTCTCGATGTAGCGCCTTACACGTTACATATTAGTTATATGTACTTATATAATAATTTAGCCTGGTTAGTTTTCCAGCAGGAATAAATGTGTCCAGTGATTAAGTCCAGGTGAGTTACTATTTCAGCAGTATCATCTTTTTCGACTGAAAACTGTCAGATCCTTTTGATACCGCTTTTGCGTACATAGTGTAAATATACACTCCCGATGCCAATCCTTCCGGCTGAATCGTAAATTCGTAATAGCCTGGATTGTGTTCCCCGAAGTTAAAATAATAAACCCGTTCACCAATCGTGTTGAAGATTGATATACTCACGTCGCTCGCGACCGGTACACCGAAGCGTATAGTTGTTTCCGGGTTGAAGGGATTTGGATAATTTTGAAGCAGTTCGTACGTAAGCGGAATTTGGTTTGTCCAATGTTCCGCACCAAATTCAATATCCACATCAATTATAGCTTGTGCAACCGAACTGCTGTCGTCGGTTACCTTTATGATTAACGAATACAGAGCTTCAACTGTTTCTCTAACCGACAAAGTAAGATTGCCGTTGAATACGTTGTAAGTTGTAACAAGCGTATCCGAACTTGCAATAAAATCAAATATCAGCAGCGAATCCGGTGTCTCCAAGTCAGAAACAAGATCCCAGACATTTAGGATATAGCTTGTGTCACTTTTAAAAGTAATTGTCGATGGAACATTTTCGAACTCCGGCGGATCGTTAACCGGAAGTACGTTTACGATAAATTCAGCCTCCGTAGTATCGATTCCGTCCCCGACCAAAACACTTATCGACTCTTCACCGTACCAATTTTCCTCGGCTGAAAGTTTAAACGAAATATTCTCTTCAACAATTTCGAGTATTACTATGCTCTCTTCGTGAACGTTGAAAGTAAAAGTGAGTGAACCGAATTCATTATCAACATCCGTGATGAATTCTTCCCAATTTGAGATCAAGTATGTTAAGGAATCATCTTCCGGGAATGTAATTACAGGCAGTTCGTTTACAACCGGAGGATCATTCACCGGCGAAATTGTAATTGCTGTCGTATCCGAACCTGTCAATCCTTCGGGATCTTTTGCTGTAAAAGCAATCGGAATGTCGGATGCAAAATAATTGGTTAACGCGCTGATCTCAACTACGTGGGAGATCGGATCAATTATTACATAAATGCTGTCGTTCGCGATTATGAATATTCCCTCGGTATAACCGTGTTCTCCTTTCCCGAATTTGGATGATACTAATTCAACATCACTCTCAAATTTTTTGTTTAGCCATAAATCATCCTTTGAGTTTGCTTTTTCCGAACGTGTGGATTCCGGGAAATCAAAGCTCCATATCAATTGACCGGCTTCATTATCCACGTCTGTAACATAATTGTCAAGGTCAAAAGTAAACTGATTGTCTTCGTCAAACCTAATCATCGGAAGCCCCGAAACGACCGGTGCATCATTGACCGGAAGAATTGTCACTTTGAACGTGTCAGAGACCGATACATTTCCTCCATCCGTTGCGGTTAGTATAACATTTCCCGAACCGAAAAAGTCTCTCTCGGAATCAACAATCAATGCTTTGTTATCAAGCGATGCAAATATGGAATTTGAAGTGGATGCTACCGAATAAATATGAACATCCTTTGGATCATTGTCGCCAAAGACAAGAGAGACATCGTTTAAAACTGTGTGCGGACCCGAATCTTCGTCAAACACATGATCAGCAATGTGGCTCACGATATATGGTGGATCGTTTACAGGCGCAACTGTTACGAAAATCGAGTCTTCATCTGTTTCTAGATACGGATCGGTAACTGAGAAAATCACTGCAAAAAGTCCGCTGGAATCTGCAGATGCTTTTAATCTTGCTGTTTTTTCATTGTTGTCGATTTCAATCATTAAGTCATCCAGCCCGACTTGAAACACTATATTACCGTTATCCAAAACCGTTCGTTTAGTGGTCAGAGATTTTCCGAGCGAAAAAGCTTTCGTAACCCTTGCATCGAAAATAAGATCGGCAAGATTATCGTTTTCATCCGTTACATAATTACCGAGATTAATCGTAGTTGAATCATCTTCAGTAAAAGTTATATCCGGCATTCCAGTTAGAACCGGCGGAACGTTAACAAGTTCTTCAACTGTTACGTGAATGGTGTCAGTATCGCTTGCAGAAAAAATATCCTCGGCCTTAAATACGACTTTGAATATTCCCGTTGAATCTGTTGAGGGAGTAAATGTAGCGATCCCGGTTTCTTGATTTATTGAAACATCCAAATCTTCAACCCCGACTTTCGCCAGTGTATCCGCACTGATCACTTGAGCTGAATAAGTTATCTCAGAAAGTTGATTATCGACATCTACCAAATAGTCATTCAAATTCACTTGAGAAGTTGTATTCTCGGTCATAACAACATCCGGAATCTCGGCAAGAACCGGCGTATCGTTAACCTGGTGTATTTTAATTTTTCGGGATAAGGAATTACTTCCGTTTTCTCCTTTATAAACTTTAAAAGAAATATTTTTCAAAACACTGTCGGGATCTGCAGAGTTTCGGTTGAAATATTTTACGCTTCTCAAAGCAGTGATATAATTTACTGCAATATCGTTCCCAATTAGCGAAAGCCAGCCGTTTGCTTCGTCATAAAAACCGAGTATTGAGCCTTGATCTTCGAACACCAGCGAATCTTCGTCTGCAACAAGATTTTCGGTAATTCGAATCACTGCACTATCAAGAACAGTTTGACTTATATCGCTTATAAAAATTGAATCTGTCAAATCAACCGGCACTCCGTCCTCAAAATAGGAAAGCTGAGATGATTCTATAAACTGGAGAACGGGTTCAGTACTTAAAAATGCTCCCGCTCCTAATGAACCCGAATAAACATGTCCGGTATTATCCTCAGCAAATGTTGATGTTCTGTTATCCCCTATTCCCGAATTAAGATTTATCCAGCTGACACCTTGATTTGCCGTTCTATGAACACCTGATTGAACCGTCGAAACATAAACACGGTTTCTACTGTCAGCAAACAATTGATCAACTCCCAAATCACCTAGGCCAAAATTGACTTGCTGCCATGATAAGCCGTCGTTACCTGACCTGTAAACTCCTGAAAATCTTGTTCCTGCATAAATATAACTTTGATCTACCGTTAACGATGTAATAGAAAACGAGTTTAAACTAGTCTGAGGCCATGTCAAACCGTTATCACTTGAAATGAAAACACCGACATCATCCGCACCGGCAATAATTTCGCCATTCATACCGACAGTAATTGAATTTACGTTTGTATTAAACAAACCCACTTGGCTCCAAGTGGCTCCGGCATTAGTCGATTTATAAATTCCGTCTGCTGCTGCAGCGTAATAATCACCATCGCTGAAAATGATGCTGTTTACTTTTGCATTTATCCCGCTGGAAGTATTAATCCACGATATTCCACCATCGGTTGTCGAATAGATTCCCTCATTGGTAGCAGCGTAAATTTTTTCAGTAAAGAGAATATCATTTATAAATTTATTTGGAAGATTCCCGCTTTTGTTGATCCAGTTTTCTCCATAATCGATGGATGAATAAACGCCGTTGTAAGTTCCTACATAAACCTCAACTTGATTCATCTCACTGTTTTCATATATAAACGATGATGTGATGTGAGAATTATGCACGCCGGTATTTACTTCATTCCAGGTAACTCCTCCGTCCGAACTACGCAGTAAACCAAAATCCATCGATGCTGTAATGAAATCATTTACATCTAATATTAAGGCAGAATTCGGGAACTTGCTTTTGTAACCGTTAATTCTCTGCCAGCTATCGCCTTCGTTAAGTGAAACAAAAAGTCCGCCATTCTCGAAGGAATTTACCAACGCAATAAACCTTGAATTTCCTCCTGTTGAAAAATATTGAAGATCACTTACATTGTAATTTCCGAAACCGGTATTTTTTTCCTCCCAGGTTAGTCCACCATCAATCGATTTATAAATCCCTATCGATTCAGTTCCCGCGAATATCGAACCATCAGAATGAAGTACAAGCGTGTTTACAGTCTCGTTGAAAAGCACATTATTTTGCCGTACCCAGTTTTCACCGTTGTCTGTCGACCTAAAAATTCCGCCGTTTGTGGTAGCAGCAATAAGCGTTGATGTGGTATCGGAAAGAAATTTATTAACAATAAACGAAGCAAAACCACTGTTCTTTTTTGTCCAATTATTTCCTAAATCAGTACTTTTATAAACTCCTTGATTAGTTGCGGCAAAAACATTTCCTAAAGTATCCACGATAAAATCATAAACATCCGCTTCGCTAAACCCGAAACTCGAATGAAACCAAGTTGAGCCGTTATCTGTTGATTTGTAGGTCCCGTTATTCTTGGTTCCAGCTAAAAGAGTGCTTGCGTTAAGCGTTAAAATTGAATTAACCGATATTGAACCAAGTCCGGATTTTGTCCAAATTGTACCATTATTATCCGAAAAATAAATTCCCCCGTTTTCAAGCGAAACGAATATTCTTCCTCCGTTTCTTTCAAGATTATTTGCATTGGCACCGAATGGACCATCCATCGTAAGCCAAAAGTCCTGTGCAAAAATTGGAAATGCAATGGTGAGAGATAAGAAAAGGAGAATTAAAAATTTTGTTTTCATCTTAGGCTCAGCTTTGTTAAAGCAAAATTTTTCTTTCGATGAATATTTTGCGCAAATAGCAGCGGTTACCCTCAATTTTTTCTAAAAAATGTGCTGCTTTCAAATAATCACTCCGCTTTTCGCCAAAATACTATTTGAACACATTAAATGTATGAAATATAATAATATAATGAAAGATGCCTAAAGAAAAACTTTAAGAAAATACATGTTTTAGATGAAGCCAATTAAGTGAAGAACTTGAGTGAAAAAAAAGTCTAAATTTGCCAAAATGAGGCTTAGCAAAAATTAATGATGTCATTAAGTGTCCCAAAAAGTCTGGATAAAAAAATGCATAAGAGTTCCAATACTTAAAAGTTTTGATTAGGACTTAATCTCATTCCTCTTAAATAAGATAAATATCTTTCTGAGGTGTGCTGAGCCATTCGGTGCCGCTGTGTTTCACAATTACCATTTCTTCAATTGTTACGACGCCTTTATCTTCAACAGTAAGTCTTGGTTCAATAGTAAAGACCATTCCTTCTTCGAGATTTTTGAAGGGTTTATCCGCATATTTTTCCCACTTTGGTCCGAGCAGTGCATTTCCGTCATGCGCAAATCTTCCAACTTGATGACCCAATCCGTGGGGAAATTCATCGTAACCGGCTTTAACAATAAAACTTCTTGCAATCTCATCGATCTTCCATCCGGGTATTCCGGGTTTCATCCCCTTTTTAGCTTTCTCTATAGAATCGACTATTGTTGTAAATCCGCGCATCACATCGGGCGGGGGGAAAGTTTCATTATCTTTCCTGATATAAAAAGTACGCTGCATATCGGAACAATATCCGTTATATCGCAAACCAAAATCAATGTTGAGAATCTGCCCTTTGGAAACAATTTTATTCGTGGGTCCGTAATGTGCCTCATTTTTATTTATTCCGGTAAACACCGATGGACAAGTCGCTTCGTTCCATGCAAATCCCAAGTTTTTTTTAGCAGCCTCTGCTTTCATAAATGCTGCAATTTCTTTTTCGGTTATACCGGGTTTAATAAACTCGGATAATTTTTCAAAAATATTCTCAGTTTCGTGTATCGCAATTCTAATGTTTTCAACTTCACTTGTACTTTTTCTTTCTCTTAATGCAGAAACAATTGGTTCTGCCGGAACGATTCTATCACCTAGTCCGATTTCACCCAAATAGTTTTTTATGGTCAAAAACATACCGTAAGTTAATCCGTCGCAAATCTCGCTCGATAAAGAATAATTGAGAGCAATTTTAGCAGGATTAATTGTCCGCATTAACTTTTGAAATGGTTGCTTAATTCCCTCGACATAATCGATCACTTCATCGTAAGCACCGGTATCAACAATAGATTGTTTATCATACTTCCCTACAATCGCGATTGCTTCACCCAGTCGTGTTATAATAAAAGCTGAATGCCAGGTTACATCGCTTTCTGAAAGAAAATCTAAAGAAGGATCTCCGTTTATTTCACTTTCCCTTAAGAAGGTTATCCAGCAGTCTATATTAAATTCTTTCAAAATCTCTTTTGCTTGAATTACTTTTTCCTTCACAATCATAATGACCTCAAAGCAGTTGTTCGGTTCGATTAATTATTTCTTCCTGCAGATCTGATCCTAAATTGACAAAGTAATCACTGTACCCTGCGACTCTTACTATCAAATCACGGTAGTTTTCTGGATCCTCTTGAGCTTTTCTAAGAGTCTCAGCATCAACAACATTGAATTGAATATGATGCCCGTCCATTTTAAAATACGCTTTTATAAGATGAAGAACTTTTTCTATTCCGTTTTCATCTTTCATAATTTCCGGAGTAATTTTTTGATTAAGAAGTGTTCCGCCTGTCCTAAGATGATCAATCTTTGCAGCTGATTTAACTACAGCGCTCGGACCTTTTCTATCCGCACCTTGCACCGGAGATATTCCTTCAGACAAAGGTTTGCCGGCATATCTTCCATCCGGTGTTGCACAACAAACACTTCCGAAATAAACGTGACAAGTAGTTGGCAGAAGATTGATTCGAAATTTTCCGCCTTTTGCGTTCGCTCTGCCGTCTATTGCGCTGAAATACAAATCGAAAATCTGCATTAAAATATCATCCGCATAATCATCATCGTTTCCATACTTGGGAGTTTTGTTGATCAGAATATCTCTAAACTCTTTTTTCGAGAAGTTTGATTTTAATTCATTCATCAAATCGTTAAAGGAATATTTCTTATTGTCAAATACATGATATTTAATTGCAGCTAGAGAATCGGTAAGTGTTCCTACACCAACACCTTGAATGTAACTTGAGTTGTATCTTGCACCTCCGCTGTTGTAATCAATTCCATTCACAATGCAGTCATCTACCAAAATTGAAAGGAACGGTGCCGGTAAAAGTTCACTCCAAAGTTTTTCTATTATCAGGTTACCTTTAATCTTGATATCTACAAAATAGTTAAGCTGTCGGCGGAATGCATTTAGTAAATCATCAAAACTTTTAAATGAATCGATTTCCCCCGATTGAATACCGATTTTTTTGTTTGTTCTCGGATCGGTACCGTTGTTCAAAGTGATTTCAAGAACTTTCACAAGATTGAAGTAACCCGTTAGAATATAATTTTCTTTACCGAATGCACCGGTTTCTACGCATCCGCTTGCTCCTCCGTTTCGTGCATCAATAATCGATTTACCTTGACGAAGGAGCTCCTGTATTATTGCATCTGTATTAAAAATCGATGGCTGCCCGAATCCCGTAGCAACAATTTTTAAAGCTCTTTTGAGAAAACTGTCGGGATTTTTTTTGCTTATCTGCACCATTGAACTTGGCTGCAGCAGGCGCATTTCCTCAATCACATCAAGGATAATATACGATAACTCGTTTACCGCATTATCACCGGCTTCATTCACGCCGCCCAAGTTGATTAAACAGAAATCCGTGTATGTATTGCTTTCTTGTGCTGTCACTCCAACCTTCGGAGGTGCAGGCTGGTTATTAAATTTTACCCAGAAAGATTGCAGCAGCTCGTAAACTTTTTCTTCTGTTAAAAGCCCGTTTTCAATATCGCGTTTGAAAAACGGAAATAAATGTCTGTCCAATCTGCCGGGATTAAACGAATCCCATGTATTAAGTTCAGTTATCACACCGAGATGAACAAACCAATAGTATTGAAGCGCTTCCCAAAAAGTTTGAGGCGCATTTGCCGGAACCCGGGAACAAATTCCGGACATCGTTTCAAGTTCGTTTTTCCTTTTTATCTCGCTTTCTCTTTCTGCAAGCTGCAAAAGATATAACGAATATCTTTCCGCAAACTTAATGATTGCGATCGCTGCAATTTTCATTGCTTTAAGTTCTTCCCGTTTATCAAACGCAGAAAAATCGTTGAAGAAATCTAGATTCTTAATTGACTCATCAATATCATCAATAAAATCGAGCATTCCTTTTCTGTAAATTTTATCATCAAGAACTGTATGACCCGGAGCCCGCTGTTCCATAAACTCGGTAAATATTCCTGCTTCGTAAGCATCCATCCATTCTTTATCGACCTCTTTAAATATTCTATCCCTAATCGATCTTCCTTTCCAGAATGGTATAATTTCGTTTCGCTGAAATTTGTTAACCGCATCGGATACATTGAATGAAATTTTTTCTCTTTCACTAAGAATTTTAAAATCATCCAAAGAATGAGTACAGATTTCCGGGTATGTCGGTGTTCCGGCAGGTTGAGGACCTCGTTCGCCAACGATTAATTCCCCGCTATTAACAATCAATTCTTTGTTCATAAGAATATGCTCGAATGCCATTGCCCTGGCAACCGGCACCGAAACTCTATCAGCCTTCCCACTCTTATAAAACTCAGTCAATAATTTTGCTCTTTCAATGGAAATAAATGGTTTTGCGTTTAGGGTCTGCTCTCTTAGTTTTTTAATTCGTTCATTCATCTCAACCTCTGAAACTTGTTTCGATTCCGAGTGAATCGAAATTTGATTTTATCTCTTCCAATTTATCTTCCGATTGAATCTCTAACTTTCCCAATCTGAGTTCTTGATCGAATCTATTATATTTTGCTTCGCCTATTTTATTGTACGGGAGAAGATCTACTTTAATAATATTCTTTAGACTCGAAATGTACTTAACCAATTTATCAAGATTTACTTTTGTATCCGTTACATTTGGAATTAGAGGCACTCTAACAATCACTTTATTCTTATGCTCAGTCAATTTTTTAAGATTTTCGAGAATCAACTTGTTAGAGACTCCCGTGTATTTTTTATGCAGCTCATCATCTATAAGCTTTATATCGAATAGAATAATATCTGCAAGATTAACTATCTTCTCAAATTTTTCGAAAGGAGCATATCCTGAAGTATCGATGCAAGTATGAATATTTTTCCTCTTACAATTCTTAAGCAGTTCGTAAAGAAAATCAAACTGAACTAAGGGTTCACCTCCAGAAAAAGTTGCTCCTCCTCCACTTTCATCATAGAAAATGATATCCTTTTCAATTTCTTGAATTACGTACTCAACACTTACTTCTTTATTGGTTTCGTTTGATGAATTTACTTTTCGCAGACTTTCCGGGTTGTGACACCACCAGCAATCAAGCGGACATCCCGTTAGAAAAACTGTTGTTCTTATTCCGGGACCGTCGTGAATTGCAAACTTTTTAATATCGAAAATATTGCCTTTCATCATTCCGAGCGAAGGGTCTTTTTTTGTTGTTTTAAGATAATAAATAAAACTATTATTGTTGAGGGGTTTGGTTGTTTGTTTCAGGTTACAAGTTAAAGGTTCAAGTTCCGGGGAAAAACACTGTTTTTTTTGAATCAAACTTCGTTGATAATTAGGAATTTCCAACTATTTTAAAAACAAATAGAATCCACTAACAAAAATTATTCATATCTTAGTGCATCGATGGGATTAAGTGCTGAAGCTTTGCGTGCCGGATAGAAACCGAAAAATATTCCCACAAATCCCGAAAAAACGAATGCGATTGCAACGACAAATAAATTTAACTCTGCCGCAAGTGTCGAATATTCATTAAGTGCATAAATAGTTCCAATAGAAATTAAAATACCAAGTAATCCGCCTAATAAACTAAGCACAATTGCTTCTAGTAAAAACTGTATTAAAATATCACTGCCTCTTGCACCTATTGATAAACGAATCCCAATCTCTCTTGTGCGTTCAGTTACCGAGACGAGCATAATATTCATAATCCCAATTCCCCCAACAATTAAAGAGACGGCAGCAACCGCTCCGAGCAGCATTGTCATCACTTCTGAAGATTCGCTGGCGGCTTCCGTTATCTCGGTTTGATTCCTAATAGTAAAATCATCATCATCGCCGGGATTAAGTCTGTGAGCTTCGCGCATAATTTGCCGCAACTCCTCTTGAGCCTCAGCAATTCTTTCAATCGAAGCTGCACTTGCATATATGAAATGGATATATCTACCGCCGGACAATCTATAAAGCACAGTGCTTGCCGGTGCAAGTATAAGATCATCGTTGCTTGCACCCATTGCGGTTTGACCTTTTTCCTTTAGAACACCGATGACCTTAAACGGTGTGTTTACAATCCGAACCATTTCACCTACAGGATTCTGATTAGGGAATAAATTTTTCGCTACTTCACTTCCTAAGACGCAAACCTTACTTCTAGCACGTTCATCGCGTTCGGTAAAAATTTCGCCGTATTCCAATTCCCAATCTCTTATCTCCAAATATGAAGGTGAAACTCCATAAATTGCCGTATTCCAATTTGTACCACCGCCGATCACCTGTCCGCCTGATCGGATAATCGGAGAAATCGCTTTTATCAGCAGCGATTCCTCTTCAATTTTTTTAACATCATCCATCGTGAAACGGTTAAAACTTCCTGCACCTCTGCTCACTCCGCCGGTCCTGCTAGCACCGGGGAAAATCACTATCAAATTAGAACCCAGTGAATTGATCTGCTTTTCAATTTCACGCTGCGCTCCTTCACCGATTGCAACCATTATTATAACCGCACTTACGCCAATTATAATTCCGAGTGTTGTAAGTAGACTTCGAAGCCGAGCTTTCAGAAGACTTTTAAACGCGACCTTAAAAAGATTTTTCCATTTCATGACTTTTCCTCCACAACCACGACACTTTCATCATGTTTCAGTCGTGCCATATCTTCTTTTGCATTTAAACGGTTTTTTACCTCGTAATCATCGAGTATCAATCCATCTTTTACTTCTACAATTCGCCTAGCATATTTTGCAAATTCCCTTTCGTGAGTGACTATTACGATCGTGATGCCGTTATCATTCAATTCTTGAAAAAGACTAAACACATCAACTGAAGTAACGCTATCAAGGTTGCCTGTTGGTTCATCAGCAAGAATTAATGATGGGCTATTGACTAACGCCCTCGCGATGGCAACACGCTGCTGCTGCCCTCCTGAAAGCTGATTAGGTTCATGATCCATTCTATCGGCAAGTCCAACTTTTTTCAACGCATCTTTAGCTTGTTGAATTGGATTTTTCACTCTTCCATGTCTATCATACAATAAAGGAAGCTCAACATTTTCAAGTGCGGAAGTTCTCGGTAAAAGGTTAAATCCTTGAAAAACAAAACCGATATTTTGATTTCTAATATTTGCATATTCGTTTTTAGTCATCTTGCTTGTAATAACTCCGTTCAAATAATACTCACCGGAAGTAGGCTGATCGAGACAACCGAGTAGATTCATAAGCGTTGATTTTCCCGAGCCCGAAGAACCCATTATGGCAACGAACTCGCCTTCATAAATCGTTAAATTGATACCGCGAAGAGCATGTACTTTAACATCGCCCAGGAAGAACGTTTTCGTAAGTTGAATTGTTTCGATCACTTTTTTCATATTACCTGAATCCACGCCCGAACGAGGGTTGAAACGGTGATCGGGAATTATTTGAATTTGTCGAAGCAGAAGATTCAAATCCGTTTATTACTTTCATTCCTTCCTTGATTGCTCTGCCTCTAATAATTTCCGTATTTTTCCCGTCCGAAAGACCGAGAAAAACTCCAGTCATTGCAAGCTCATTATTTTCATCGATATACCATAAATTACCGAATGAATTTCTATTTGTACTACCTGATAATCCCCCTGGAATTCCGCCACCGAAATTGCCGCTTTGACCACCCAAGAAACCCCCTCGTCTTTGTCCCTCATTAGAAGAATCGCCTTGAGCCTTCTCAAATCGAGCACGCATTTTTTCTCTGTAAGCAGTTACAATTTCTTCTGGAGGAGAAAATCTTAACGCGGTCGCCGGAACAATAAGAACATCTTCCTTTTCTTCGACATAAAAATCGACGGTTGCTGTCATACCCGGCAGGAGCAGACCTTCTTCGTTATCTGCATTTACAACTACTGTATAATTAACGACGTTAGAAATTGTCTGCGGTTGAAGTCTAATTTGATTAACAACGCCTTGAAATTCTTTTTGGTCATAAGCTTGAACTGTAAAGACGGCTCGTTGTCCCTCTTTTATTCTTCCGATATCACTTTCATCAACATTTACTAGAATTTCCATTTTGGATAAATCTTCGGCAAGAATAAACAATTGAGGAGCAGACAGACTTGCAGCAACTGTTTGCCCCTCCTCAACATTTCTATGAATTATTGTTCCGTCGATAGGCGACCGGATAAAAGCATAATCTAGATTTGTTTTAGCTCTTTCTAGCGATGATTTTGCTTGCTGAACTGCTGCCCGGCTTGTGACGACTGATGTTTCCGATACAAGAAATTCAAGTTCGGAAATTATCTGTTTATCGAAAAGCTTTTTGTTCAAGTCGTGTTTTGTAGCAGTTTCGTGATACTGAGCTTTTGCTCTTTCCAACGCAGCGTTTGCATCTCTAACTGATGCTGCAAGAAAAGTAGTATCAAGCAATGCAAGCATTTGACCGCGTCTTACATTATCGTTAAAATCAACATATATTTTGTCAAGCATACCGGAAACTTGAGTACCGACTTCAACTGTTGATACAGGATCGAGAGTACCGCTGCTTGTTATTTTTGAGGATAATTTACCTCTCGCTATTTCCACGAATGAGTATGTTTCTTGTTTTGATTCACCGTTCTTGATGAAAAAAAACCAAACGGCAAATGCAATTAAGATTATGCTTACAATCCAAATCAGCTTTTTCATTATTATCTATGGTTCCTAAATTTTTTGTGAGGATGACGGCAACAATCATTACAACCACTGCGTCTATCAAAACGATAATCTCTACGAGAATCCACTAAAAATTCTCTGCGTTCTTTATACATCTCTTCTATTTTTTCCATCTGCTCGTCGGTAAGGTTAAGTTCTTCTTTTAATCTTTCCATTCTTGGAGCTGCAAATTTGTCGAAGAACTCTGCTCTTCTTGCTTCTCTCATTTCAGCAAGTTTTTCCTTTTGCTCATCATTAAGAATTTCCGAAAGTTTTTCATGCATCAAGAAAGGCTCTCGATTTTCAGTCAAACGAGGTCTTCTATTTTCGAATGCATTTTTTCTTTCCTCGAGAATTTTATCCAGCTTCTGTTGCTGTTCTTCTGTAAGCTCGAGTTCCTCTAAGATCGACATAAACCCTGGTAAATCATTTGGAGCAAATCCTCTTTTTTGAGCTTGAACATTTATCAGTGTTAAAAACAGCAAGCCAAAAAGAATTATTAAAAATTTTTGTGATTTCATATTATCCTCCATTTTGTTTTATTTGTTTCTTCCGGGACCAAAACCCTTTCGTTTTTGAATCTCTCGTTCTTCAAGATACTTTTTGAATTTTTTCTTCTGGTCTTTATCCAACAAAATTTCGATCTTTTTGTTGGCTTCTTCCCTAATCTTCATCATTTTGGGAAACATTTCTTCTCTGTTTCCGGTGTTATTTTCACGCAGTTTTTTCATTTCTTCTGTCATTTCCGTTAGGATTATTTCTATTTCTCGAGTCTGATCATCGTTGAGAGTTAATAACTGCTTTAGTTCTTTGCCTTGTTCTTTAGGATCGAAACGAGGCTGTGCAAAGATGTTTAGGACTAACACTATAAAAAGAATTGCAAATAGTTTTAATTTCATTTTTGTCTCCGTTTACTTGTTTCGTCAATTAGACCTTTCTGTTGTTAATTTTATTCCCGTGCAAAGCAGTCAAAATAATTGGACTACTTTGAAATAATGCAGGAGAGGTCATGTGATTAAATTTCAACGTGGGTCTAATCTTTGTTTTCTCTTTTTGGGATGAATGAAATCGGGCGGACCTGGTTTGTTCAAGAAACTTTTCTGCCAGCGCTCCATTTGCTCGTCGGTAAGAATATCTTTCAAATCATTATTCAAAGAATCTCTTAAGCTTTCGAATTCGCTCCAGATACTTCTTCGGAGGTTCCCGTAGTTCTCTTTGTGTTTACTTAAAATAGGGTCCAACTTTTTGTTTTGCTCAGGAGTAGGTTTTATTATATCCTTCGCCACAACCTCAAATCCGCCCGGATTCCGCAGTTCGTGAATTCGTTTAAAATCTTGTTGAATTAAAATTGATTTGAGAAAAAACCCAATAACACCCCCAAGCAAAAGCATAAATATTAATGCACTAATCGATTTCATTTTTGTATTCATAATAATCACTCCATTGCAAGAAAGTTAGCCGGATTCAAACTTTCTTCTATTGTTAATTCATAGGAACCGAAAATCGGGTCGAGAGATATCTCCCCGTTGTAAACAAATGTTAAAGTAACGAGGACAAGTATTATTGCGATAGTAGGAATAGCCAATCTTCGAAACTGTGTAAAGACAGATTCTAAAAAATCATCAAGTGGAGAAAACCTAAATGCATTACTCGTTTGAATTATGTTCATAACATTGCTCTCGAAAGAATCAGAAAATCCGGTCGAAGCATTTTGCGCAATCACATCTCTCAAACTTTTCATTTCATTAAGTTCATTTTCGAACTCATCGGAATTATTAAAAAGTTTTCTCAACTTAATTTCATCCTTAAGCGAAATGTTTCCGTCTAGTTTTTTGATCAACAATTTCTCTTTATTTATAGAATTCATTTTCCCTCCATTTGAGGAGATAATATTTCTCTTAATTTTTTTTGTCCTCTTGCCAACCTTGATAAAACAGTACCAAGAGGAACTCCTAAAATTTTTGCTGTTTCTTCAGTCGAAAATCCATTCATAAGTCTAAGTACAACTACGGTTCTGAATTTAGCGGGAATTTGCTGAAGCGCATTGTAAACAATTTCCTTTGTTTCAATACTTTTGAATTCCTTTTGGAAATTCTGAAAATCGGAATCGGATTCATGCCAATCTTCAAACGAGCTGATCGATCTTCTCTTTTTTACTTTAATTTCATTCAACGACAGATTAATTGCGATTCTAATCAGATATGTTCCCAAACTTGAATCGCCTCTAAAATTATTCAATGATTTATAAAAACGAATAAAAACTTCCTGTCCAACATCCTCAGCTTCGAGTGTATCGCCCAAAATTCCTTTAACCGTTGCCGCAACTTTGGGTTCGTATCGTCTAATAATATCCCGAAATGCATTTGTATCGCCATCTTTTACCATCGCGATAAGTTCCAAATCAGAATATCTGCTGAATATCTTTAATGCTTCGCGCATTGTTTTATTTTTCACATTAGACAACAAAATTTATATTTATATTCCAATTTAAGCGAACTGTTTATAAATTGTGCCGTCTTAAAAATTTATTTCTAACAATTTGGCTGAAAATGAAAAAAGAACCTGTTGTATTAAAAAATAAAATAAAGGATTTTATTAAAAGTATACTTTCAACAGCATTTATTGTAATTTTTCTCACTTCTGCTGTAATTGAAGCATCAAAAGTGCCGACTCCTTCAATGGAAAAGACGATTTTGGTAGGCGATTTTCTGTTCATCAATAAATTTCTTTTTGGTGCAGCCACTCCCAGATACATCCCTTTTACAAATATTGAACTTCCTTATTTCAAATTACCTGCATTCCGTGAACCTGAACTTAACGAAATCTTAGTATTTCGTTATCCCGGCGATTTATATCAACTAAAGGACGACGCAGTTGAATTTTGGGTAAAGCGTTGCGTAGGAACACCGGGAGATGTTGTAGAATTCAGAAACAAGGTATTATTCGTAAACGGGAACGAATTTCCTATTCCTAAAAATATTTTATACGAAGGAGGTCCATCGCTCCCTGAAGATATAGTCGATCCTCACATCTTTCCTAAGGGAAGCAATTGGAATCAAGATAATTATGGCCCATTGATAATCCCTAAAAAGGGTGATATAATAAAACTTTCTACCGACAATATTAATATCTACGAGACCTTGATTAACAGAGAATTTGGGGAAAAAGTTGTCTCGGTCAGAAACGAGACAGTATTGATTAATGGTAAACAGGTAAGCGAATACGAAATTAAAGAAGATTATTATTTCATGGTAGGTGATAACCGTGACAATAGTCTCGACAGCAGGTATTGGGGATTTGTCCCTCGCGAAAACATTGTTGGGACCCCGATTTTAATTTACTGGTCATGGAATCCCGATATTCCGATTCTACATGTATTCGACAAACTTGGTTCTATAAGGTTCGATAGAATTGGATTGGTTGTAGAATAGAAATCTTTCAACTAGTAGATTGTGCGAGAAATTTATTCACCGTTAGAATTACCTTGTAAACGGACATCTACAACTAAGTCTTACAAACTAAATTCCAGATTACAATAAAATTTGAGATAAAAAAAGCCCGAATAAACGGGCTTCTACTTTTTTGTACCGAAGGCCGGACTCGAACCGGCACCTAGTTGCCTAGACTAGATTTTGAGTCTAGCGCGTCTACCAATTCCGCCACTTCGGCTCAAATTTAGGATTCAAAACTTAATTTATAATATGAACAAAATCAATTTTTATAATGATGGATTTTATTACTGCCTACTAGCGATCTTTGCCCAAGTATCACGCAATGTTACAACTCTGTTGAAAACGGGTTTATCCAAAGTCGTGTACTTTGTATCAACGCAGAAATATCCTTGTCTTTCAAATTGAAAACGATCGCCGGGTTTCGCATCTTTTAATCCGGGTTCCAATTTACACTTTGTTTTTATCTCCAAAGATTGCGGATTAATAAAATCGAGAAAATCTTTATCCTTGTCACCCGATGGATTTTCAACATTAAAAAGTCTGTCATATAATCTTATTTCTGCTTCAAAAGCGTGCGGCGCAGAAACCCAATGAATTGTTCCTTTAACCTTTTTATCACTCTTTCCCGAACCGCTTTTTGTATCAGGATCATAACTACATCTCAATTCGATTATGTTACCCAATTCATCTTTTATAACCTCTTCGCACTTTATGATATATGCATAACGAAGTCTAACTTCATTCCCGGGAGAAAGTCTATGAAATTTTTTATGCGGAACTTCCTGAAAATCTTCTCTTTCAATCCAAAGTTCTTTACCGAAAGGAATTTTTCTTTTTCCCATTGACTCGTCCTCGGGATTGTTAACCGCATCCAAATATTCAATTTCATCAGGATAATTCGTTATAACAATTTTCAGCGGATTGATTACAGCCATTACACGCATAGCTTTTTTGTTCAGATCCTGCCTAATAGCATATTCAAGTACGGAAATATCAACCACGTTATCACGCTTTGCGACACCCACACCTTCAACGAATGATACAATCGATTCCGGAGTGTATCCTCTCCGCCTGAATGCACTTATAGTAGGCATTCTTGGATCGTCCCAGCCGTCGACAATTTTCTGCTCAACAAGTTGAAGCAGCTTTCGTTTGCTCATTACAGTATAGTTCAAATTTAATCTAGCAAATTCAATCTGTGACGGATGATGAATTTCAAGTTGATCAATAAACCAATCATAAAGTGGACGGTGATTTTCGAATTCCAACGTACAAATAGAATGTGTTATACCTTCTATCGAATCTGACTGTCCATGCGCCCAATCATACATCGGATAGATGCACCATTTGTCGCCGGTTCTATGATGATGAGCATGTTTGATTCTATAAAGTACTGGATCGCGTAAATTCATATTGGGAGATGTCATATCTATCTTTGCTCGCAATACGTGTTCGCCATCCTCAAACTCCCCGTTTTTCATCTTTTCGAACAACTCAAGATTTTCATCAACTGTGCGGTTTCTATAAGGACTTTCTTTTCCGGGAGATGTCGGCATTCCTCTATACTCTTTAATTTCTTCGGATGATAATGAATCCACATATGCAACACCTTTTTTAACCAGCTTGATTGCATACTCATAAAGCTTATCGAAATAATCTGAAGCATAATATTCTCTACCCTCCCAATCAAAGCCCAGCCATTTAATATCTTCTTTTATTGAATCCACGTATTCCTGCTCTTCTTTTGTAGGATTTGTATCGTCAAAGCGGAGATTACACTTTCCGTTATATTCACGAGCAAGACCGAAATTCAAAGCAATCGATTTTGCGTGACCGATATGAAGGTAACCGTTCGGTTCGGGCGGAAATCTTGTGATAACCTTACCTGCATACTTTCCGGTTTTTAAGTCGTCGTCAATTCTGTCCTTAATAAAATTTGAAGGAAGCGATTTTTCGTTTTGGTTCATAATTTTCTCTGATGATATTATTTATCAAGTACTGTTAATGCTTTGTGAATTCTGTTCACCACTTTTTCTTTACCAAGAATATAAAGCAAATCAAACACTCCCGGACCGATTCCGACTCCCGAAACAACGAGCCTGATTGGATGAATTAACCTACCTTTACCGACACCGTTTTCTTGAGCAACCTGATCAAGAGAATTCTCGTAATCTTCTTTTGTCGGATTTTCAAGAGCTTTAATTTTTTCCAAAAACTTTCTCAAAAGATCAGCCGAATCTTCTTTCCATCTTTTTGCAATAACTGCTTCATCGTACGAATGAGGTTCTTCATAAAAGTAAGGACAATTATCTATATATTCTTTTATGAAAGAAACTCTTTCACGCATAGCCTCAATTATCAAGAGTAGATATTCATCACTAAAGCTTTTATCTGCATATTTGCTTTTTTTCATCTCATCTTTCAACATTGCAAGCAATTCGCTTGCAGGTTTAGCTCGCAAATGTTCGGCATTGAGCCAGTTAAGTTTCTCGATATTAAAAACCGCACCGGCTTTGTGAACGCGATCGATGGAAAAATTTTCAATTAATTCTTCCATCGTAAAAAACTCTTTGTTGTCGCTCGTACTCCATCCAAGAAGTGCTACAAAATTAAGCAGTGCTTCCCGCAAATATCCATTATCTCGGTAATCCTCCGCTGCAACATCGCCCTGACGCTTGCTTAATTTAGATTTATCCGGGTTTAAAAGGAGCGGAAGATGTGCAAATTTTGGAATTTCCCATCCTAGATATTCATACAAAAGAATGTGTTTCGGTGTTGATGATAACCACTCTTCCCCTCTAATGACATGAGTAATTTTCATAAGATGATCATCAACAACATTTGCCAGGTGGTAAGTAGGATAACCGTCCGCTTTAATTAAAACCTGATCGTCAATTACCTCTCGTTCAAACTCAACTCTTCCGCGAATTAAATCATCGATTAAAACTCGTTCTCCAGGTTCAACATTTAATCTTACAACGTGCGGTTCATTGCTTGCAAGTTTAGCTTGAACATCGCTCTTTGAAAGATTAAGACAGTGTTTATCATACTTTGCTTGAGGGAGTTTCAATCTCTGCTGCTCTTCTCTCAAAGCTGTAAGTCTTTCCGGTGAGCAGAAACAATAATAAGCTTTACCGTTCTCGATGAGCTGTTTTGCATATTTGTGATAAATATCGAGTCTTTCAGACTGTGTGTACGGTCCGTATTCTCCCGATTTATCTGGACCCTCATCATAATCAAGTCCAGCCCACTTTAGTGTATTTATTAAATTTTCAACAGCATTTTCGACCAAGCGATTTCTGTCTGTGTCTTCTATTCTTAGGACAAATTTACCATCATTTGACTTTGCAAAAAGATAGTTGTAAAGTGCCGTCCGCAATCCCCCAACGTGTAAATAACCCGTTGGACTGGGCGCAAATCTCACTCGTGGATATTCATTAATCATATTTAAAATCCGTTATTAAACAAAATTCAAATATACTAAAAAATTTTGTGCGGGAATTTCCGGCTGAAAGTATTAAGAATTTGTATAGTATTTAACTTTTTCTATAAATTCTTTACTATCTATAGGTTTCGGAATATAATCAGTAGCCCCGGCGTCAAGACATTTTTCTCGATCGCCTTTCATCGCAAAGGCAGTCAACGCTATTATCGGCGTATCTTTATATTCCGGAATCTGTCTAATGTTTTCGGTTGCTTCGAAGCCGTTCATTATCGGCATTTGCATGTCCATCAAAATCAAATCGAACTTTTCCTTTTTAGCAAGGTTATAAGCTTCTTCGCCGTTTTCGACAACAACAATGTTTTCGAAGTTGTTCTTTTTAAGAAGACGAGTTACAATTATCTGAGAGTGTTTGTAATCCTCCGCCAAAAGAATTTTTACACCATCTTGTTTTCTTATAACTTCTTCCGCCGGAGGAAGTTCAGCACGGTTCACCATTGCTTCAATCGTGCTTGCGAGGTCTTCGATGTTTGTACTTTTTTTATCGAGAAGCTGATCGAACAAACCGTCTATCTTCCTTAAGTCCTCGGCATAATTTTCTTTGCCGGTATAAATGATAATCGGGAGATTTTTATACTTATCTTCTCCCTTTAATTGAGCAATAAGTTCGAAACCATTTGGATGCGGCATATCCAAATCGATAATTGCAAGATCTATCATTTTATCTTTGATAAGATCCATCACGTTTGATGAAATATGTTCGGCAACTGCATTATAACCTGCAGTCTCAATTGCTTGCTTAATTAGGTTAAGTGTAGGGACATCATCGTCAACGCATAAGATGTTTGAATTTTTTCGAAGCTTATAACTTGTTAAAATCTCGACCAGATAATTATAGTTTATCGGTTTTACAAAATATTCAACCGCACCCATTAAATAAGCTTTCTGTTGATCTGCTTCTATCGAGCAAACAATTACCGGTGTAGATTTTGAAAGTGGATTTGAATTAATCTGTTTAAGTAGTTCAAGTCCGTTTGTATTTGGAATTTCGATATCAAGAATTATCGCTAAGAATTTTTCTTTTTGAATAAGTTTAAGCGTTTGCTCCTTTGTGTTCACAATAACAGGTTCGTATCCCCACTTGGTAAGGTAATTGCTCATCAATTTTGATGTAGCATAATCGTCTTCTATTACTAGGATTTTGTTTAACTCAGAGGTAGATTTCGGAAGTTGACTCATTAATCCTGCAACCGATTTGTGATCCCCGGAGTCGAACACAAAATTGAATTCCAAAAAGTCCTTCTTCCTAGATGCTGTTAAAGTGCCTCCAAGTAACTCTGAATATTTCTTCGCAAGAATAAGTCCGAGACCGGCGACTGATTTATTTTTTAATTGATCAATTTCATTAATCCCGAAAGGTTCAAATAATTTTTTCTCGGCATTTTCGGAAATTACAATTCCATTCCCTTTAATATTTATTATATGTTTTTTATCGCTCTGAACACTTCCCGCAATCTCAATTTTCGTAACATTTTCAAATGCAGTCAAAAATTGCAGCAAGTAGTTAATTATAAGTCTAATCTTTTGATCATCAATACTTTGTTCTCGATCAAATTCTTCAGGAAGCTTAATGTCAAATTGAAGTGATTTATTCGAAGTTCTCTGTTTGATTATGCTTGTTAATTCCCTTAGCAGGTTTGTGAGTTTTGCGTTTCTGTTAGACGGTTGAATTAAACCTGCATCAAGTTTAGCTAAGTCACTTAAATCGTTGATAGTTAAAAGAATTTGTTGAGCATTGTTCTTAATTGTATTAACATATTCCGATTGGGAAGAAGTAAGATTGTCTTCTAAAAGAATTGATGTAAACCCGATTATAGAGTTTGCCGGGGCTCTCAACTCCATTGAAATTTTGGATGTAATTTCGTTAAAACGAAGCTCGCCCGGAACCGCTTCAGAACTGTTAAATTGTGCCCAGGTAAGAAGTAACTGCGAGATAAATGTAGTTAGATTTTTTATGGCTTCGGATTCACTTTGGGAAAAAGGGGTCTTCTTGGCTATTTTCAGAAATCCTCTTTGTCCTTCATCAATTTTAAAAGTGACACAACTTTCGTATACAACGAATTCTGAAATCTGTAAAGTACAGTTACTGTCGGAATGAATAGAAAAATCCGATGTGGAATTTTTAAGTTTGCAAATAGAACAATCGAATGTAGAACCTCTGAGGAAATTTTTTCGGGCAGAGTTTGATCGTCCTAAAACCACGAATCTTGATGTATCGTCAACTTTAAAAATTACGCAGGCTTGAAGTTCAAATTCCGTTACCAAAAAATTGCACAGCTCATCCGGAAAATTATCCCTGCCGTGCCGGGCTATTTGATTTAAGAAATTAAACTTTTCAACAAGATCGAGTTTGATTCCGGAAAGCATAAGCAAATCTCAGTTTAGTTGAACAAACAATAAGTTCGTTATAATTTTTAAAGATAACGAATAAAAAAAAGATAGTAAAATATAATATTGTTGAAACTAATTGTCATCCAACAAATATTGTTTCCTTTGCATAATTTTTCTAATATGGGTAAATTGATTTATATTTACATTAAGGGGTGTAACAAATGAACAAGGTATTTCTTAACTTTTTTTTCTTATTAATCTTTTCAACATTCATATCTGCACAAATAACCTACCAAGGGCCCGAGAAAGGGTCAATTTCGGGCGGTGCAACGGTTTCCACTGATGATTTTCTTTTCACAAAAGTGGTAAACCAAAACAAATTCAGCGCAATTATACATCAAAGCCCTGCTGAATTAATTGATGCAAATGAGGAGAAATCATCATTTGATAAGAATATGATTTATCACATTGATCAAAGTACAATCTCTGGTAAAAGTGTTGGCGAAAAACCAATAATAATTGCACATTTCCAAGGCCTGGATGATCCGGGAGGATATATTCCTCCGGATCCTTATATAGCAGCGGGACCAAATCATTTGATGCAGGTTGATAACAGCCGCTTTCGAATTACTGATAAGATGGGCAACGAACTCGCAACAATAAATGCCGATGATTGGTTCGAATCCGCTTTAACCGGGGCAAGTGTTTTCGATTGTAAAGTTTCTTACGACCACTTCGACGGAAGATGGTTTATGGTTTGGCTTCATGTTAACGATGCAGCCAGTGAAAGTTATTATATGCTTTCCGTATCGGACGATGATGATCCCATGGGAACATGGTTCAACTGGGCAATCCCGTCAAATACAAATGGTAATAGCCCAAGCGGCAATTGGGCTGACTATCAAGGAGTCGGATTTGATTCAAAAGCCATTTACTTGACATCAAATATGTTTTCATTTTCCGGAGGTTATGACTATTCTAAAGTTAGACTGATTCCTAAAGAGAATGTTTATGTTGATGCTAACCCGGGTTTTGTTGAGTGGACAGATTTTTGGGATATCTCATACCCTAATTCATCATCATTCTCATTTGGAATCAGACCCGCAAGATCGATGCAGGATGACGGATTTTATTATTTCGTTACTGCTTCACCATTTGTCGATGGCCAAGATTTAGGTTTGTACGAACTGACAGACCCCCTCGGATCACCTTCAATAACTGGTGTTAGAGTTCCAACAATAACATATAATTCTCCAAATAATGCTGAACAATTAGGCGGAGGATCACCAGCACTCGACGGAGGAGGAAGGCATGTCAGATTCGAACCGATTTATCAGAACAACATGGTTCATGTTGTTCATACGATTGCTGCTGCAGGCAGCGGCAGTGATCTTCACTATGTTGCTATTGATGCTGTTGCAGGTTCAGCTGCAAATGAAGTAGTTTTTGGATCACCGGGATATTACCATACTTACTCAACATTAGCCGTAACGGAAGATGATGATGTTGTTATAACTTATTCAAGATCATCTGCTGAGGAGTACATGGGCTCTTATTACACTGTTATTCCTTTTGCAACAGGAATTCCGGTTACTAGTTTTGTTCTTGATGAAGGAAAAGCAAATTACGTAAAGGATTTTCAATCAGGCAGAAACAGATGGGGCGATTACAACGGTGCATGGGTCGATCCTGCTGATCCTAAAACTGTTTGGTTAATGACCGAGTATGTTGCAGGTGCCAACAAATGGGGAAATTCAGTAGCCGGAGTTCGAGTTGAACCGATCGAGAACGCATATGCAAGAAAATTAACTGATGAAATTGATTTTAACGTACACGATATCGGAACAACATCCGAAATCGCAGTTGTTCGGATTGCAAATGTTGGAGCACAAACGCTGTACATCCTCTCTGCCGCAACAGACACTGATCAGTTTGAAATTTTAGGGGAACCTTCGGAATGGTCTATTGAATCTTTGGATACATTGGAAATATTGGTTAGATATAAACCAACCCAACTAGGAGCTATTGAAGACATTCTGACATTAACCACTAACGATGTACTTAATCCTGAATTAACTGTATCACTAAAAGGAAACGGATTCGGACTTGCTTCGGCTAATAAGATTTATGCCGTCACACAGAGAGCTGTCGGCTGGCAGGGAACGCTTCTTACGATTAACACTTCCACTGCGGATGTTGAAACGATCGGAGAAAGCGGCTACAACCCGTTAATCAGTTTAACAGTTAACCCGGTTGATAAAAAATTGTATGTACTGAGCACGACAGCATTTACACCTTCTACCATTTACAAAATAAGTTCATTCGATGGTTTGGCTTATCCTCTTTTTGAGGCTGAACTTGATATCGCTGCAATGTCATTCGATCTAGAAGGTACTCTATATGTCGCAACAGAGGATAATAAATTATACACACTCGATATTGAAACTCAAGAATCAACTTTCATTGCTGATCTTGATGTTGCAATTAAATCAATGACAGTAAATCCACTCAATGGAGAATTTTGGATTTCTGTGGATGAAAACACTGACCGAGATCAAGTATACAAGCTAAACAAAAATACCGGCGAACTAACTTTGATCGGTTCCACTGGAACAGGATCAAAAACAGAAGCAATTTCATTTGATTGGGAAGGAAAATTTTTTGGTGTTGTCGGAACCGGAGTTCAAATTTCAACACTTTATGAGATAAACACTACAACTGGAGTCGCAACCGAAATCGGTGCCACACCGGCAAAAGCAATCGGTGGAATGACAATGCTTTATGATCCGTCAACGGATGTTGAATATGAACCAGAAACGACAGTACCTAAGGATTTCGGTCTTGCTCAAAATTATCCTAACCCGTTCAATCCTTCTACTCAAATCAAATTTTCATTACCGGTAGTATCTGATGTTAAAATCGATGTCTTCAACATGATAGGTGAAAAAATTACTCAACTTATCGATTCCGAATTCAGTGCAGGTATTCATACGGTTGAATTTAATTCTTCAGCTTTTGGAAATTTAAGCAGCGGGATTTATATTTATCGAATTACCGCAGTTGGAGTTAATGGAAACATTTACTCAGATTCTAGGAAGATGATGTTAATCAAGTAATAATGAGGGCATATTTTAGGAAACCCGGACATAACTCATCCGGGTTTTCTTTTTTACTTAATTTAAATTAAGAGGGTTAAATGAAAAAAATATTATTAACTGCTTTAATTGCATCATTTGCTTTTTCCTTTTCGTTATTTTTTAACTCTAGTTATGAATCAATCTTCGATAACAAATCAATAAGTTTTATTCCCATTCAAAAAGGAGAAGATCTTACCGAATCGGATAAAACTGCAAATCCGGAACTTTACTATAAATATCATACCGAGATAAGAACTAGGGACGGAGAAGATAAACCAAGTTATCCTCCAAATTATAAAATTAATGAACTCTTAAAAGCCAAAGGTGTTGAATCTACACGTGAACTTTCTCCGCAATACATTAAATCTTCCTTAGTATGGGATGAACGAGGTCCAGGAAACGTCAGCGGAAGAACAAGGGGAATTGTTGTCGATCCGGATGATTCTGAATTAGACACATGGTATGTTGGATCAGTTGGCGGAGGAGTATGGAAAACTACCGATGCTGGTGAATCTTGGATTCATCTCACCGAAAGTTTGACGAATCTTGCAACAAGCACAATCGTGATGGCTCCCTCAAATCCTGATATAATTTATGTAGGAACAGGCGAGGGATTTAATAATGTCGATCAAATTGACGGCGACGGAATTTGGAAATCAACTGATCGTGGATTGACTTGGGAACAACTTGAATCTACAACAAATGGCGATTTTCAAAACGTTATGAGAATTGTCGTCGATCCTAATAACGAAAATATAATTCTTGCCGCGACTAATCCTGGTTTTAATGGTGGCGGTTCGTCATCGAAAATTTTTAAATCAACCGACGGAGGTGAAAGTTGGTATTCCGTTTTTGACGGTAATAACTTATCTGTAGAACAAATTGTTGCCGATCCCAATGATTTTAATGTTCTGTATGCAACAGTGAATACTTTTGGAGTAGTAAAATCAGTAAATGCCGGGGAAACTTGGGAGAATAAAAATTCCGGGCTTAGCGGTGGTAGATTCGAAATGGCTGTCTCTCCGGTGAATACAAACCGACTTTTCATTTCTGCTGAAGGCGGTTCTGTAGGATCAATTTTTTACTATTCCAACGATGCGGCAGAATCTTGGACAAGGATTGATCCGCCTAACAATTGGCTTGGTGGTCAAGGATGGTATGACAACACAATCGCAGGAAATCCTTTTGATGAAAATATATGTTATGTCGGCGGAATTAATCTTTGGGAAATTGTAATAACCGGGACATCTTCGATTGATTTGAATATTATAACAGATGGTTATGGACAATTCGGAGGTTCAAGCAAAGGTGTTCACGTAGATCAACATAATATCGTATGCGTTCCTATAAGTGAACGAAACCAAACTTTCAGAATGATAGTCGGGAATGACGGAGGTGTCTCATATTCTGATGATGCGGGAGCAACTTTTAAGCACACATTAAACGGATATAACACAACACAGTTTTACGGTTTCGACAAAAATAATGGAACTAACGAGTATATTGGAGGAATGCAGGACAACAGTACTTTCAAATCCCCATCCGGCGGAAGTGTTGATCCTGATCCACTAAGCAATTGGTCATTTAAGTGGGGCGGTGATGGTTACGAAGCTGCTTGGCATTATACAAACTCTGATAGAATTATCGTTTCATCGCAATATAATAATATTGGACGATCGGATGACAGAGGTGCAAGTTTTTACACGATTGGACAATCAATTGACCGCGGAAGTTCACGGGCTCCGTTCTTTACAAAGGTTGCGGAATCAAATCAAGACCCCGATTTAATTTTTGTCATGGGTTCGTCCGGTTTGTGGAGATCTACAGATTTTGGAACAACCTGGAAAGTGGTAAGAACGCCTGGTTCACTATCGGGAACGAGTACTTTTTCACAAGTAAAAATTTCATTGGCGGATCCACTTATTATTTGGGCAGGAAGTGGAATATCTGCTCAAAGCGGATTGAATGTATCCCGCAACGGTGGATTGAATTACGTTGAAACAAACGGTTATGATGCTGCAACAATGGGAAGAATAACCGGTTTGGCAACACATCCTTCAGATCCTAAAATTGCATACGCACTTTTCTCTTTTGCAAACACCCCAAAAATTTTAAAAACAAATGATTACGGTCAAACATGGGAGGATATTTCGGGATTCGGAGAAAATAATGCAAACAGTTCAAACGGGTTTCCGGATGTAGCTGTTTTTTCGCTTGCAGTAATGCCTTATGATGAAAATATTTTATGGGCGGGAACTGAAATAGGTATGTTTGAATCCACAAACAATGGAACCGATTGGCACTTATTGGACAGCAATCTTCCTTCGGTAGCAATTTATGACATCAAAATTGTTAATGATCAAGTTGTTGTAGCAACGCATGGACGCGGAATTTGGAGCATCACTCTCCCCGAACTAGAGGGATATGAACCGCTCGAGGTTGGACCTGTTCCGGTTCTGAACGGTGTTACCATAATTCAGAACGGACTTTCCCTAGATGTCGAGATCCCGGATAATTACGAGAAAATTGAAGTATATATTGATGATGAATTAATCGAAACGTTTACAGATGTGCCGATATCAACAATAGATCTGGATGTAAGTTTCATAACTCCCGAAACAAAAAAGTACGTGATTTATGCTATTGCATATAAAGATAATCGTGAGATGATGACCGAAATGATGGATGTTCAGTTATATACTTTCTCAGATCCAATACCCTCGTTTTCAACCGATTTCGAAACGGATGAAGGTTTGTTTTATAGCGAGACATTCTACATAAAACGTGAGTTTGGTTTTACAAATTCGTCAGCACATTCAAAGCATCCTTACAACAACAGCACAAACGAATTTTTTGTATTGAAAAAGCCAATTGTTGTTGATGCCGAGAATTCTTACATAAGTTTCGACGAGGTTGTGATTGTCGAGCCCGGATTTGGCAATGCTGCTTATGGTGACCCCAACTTTAAGGACTATGTAATCGTTGAGGGCAGCAAGGACGGTGAAAACTGGATACCTATAGCAGATGGTTATGATTCAAGAAAGAGTGATGTTTGGGTTGCTGCTTATGATGCCGGAAGCGGTCTTTATAGAGATATGTTTGAGCATACGGAGTTTGATCTGCTTGATGCGTTCGAACCCGGCGATGTTATTCTCATTCGTTTTAGACTTTACGCAGACGGTGCAAACGATGGCTGGGGCTGGACTTTCGATAACCTTGAAATTCAAGAAAGGCTTACAAATGTTGATGAGAGTTCAATGGTCCCATCAAAGTTTGAATTATCACAGAATTATCCAAATCCCTTTAATCCGACAACAACTATTGAGTTTTCCTTACCGCAAAGTGCAAAAGTAAATATTGAGGTATACAATGCACTTGGCGAGTCTGTAAGTACTCTTATTGACGGTAATATGAATGCCGGTGTTCATAGAATAAATTGGAATGCTTCGTCACTTTCAAGCGGAATATATTTTTATAGGATCACGGCAAAATCCAATGAAAAAACATTTATTGATTCAAGGAAGATGGTCCTGTTGAAATGATGATTGAAGGGATAAAATTTCCACATTAGAAATGAGGAAGTCTTTACCAGCATTTGCAAAAATCAAGATCCCGTAGTTTTCTAAACTGCGGGATTATTTTTATCAGAACCTAATCATGAGTCTGAACTAAATTGGATGAAAGACAATATTGCTGCCAACCCAGGTTTTGTTTTTATTATAATCTACGCCTACCATCTTACCTTTAGTTGTCCGCAGAAGATTATTTACCAGCACCGGTTTTCCGTTCTTCCAAATAAACATCATTCTAATTTCACATTTTGAATAGCCGTCGGGAGTTTTAATCACCGGCGCATACTCAACTTTCCTCTGAAGAATATAATTTTCTCTGTTTTCAATTGATTCTAATTTTCGTTTTGTAACATCGATAATTACTCCCGATCCAGCAAATGAGAAAAGAGGTTTTATTACATAATTATGAGGATCATCAGGAAGTTGAGCTAAGTCTTTCAGGAAGTAACATTCCGGAACGAATTGACTTTTCAAATAAGGAAGGATAAACTTGCTGATTTTAAAAAACCAGTTTGGGTGCCCTATCCATTCAGCATCTATCTCGTGATTAAAATCGAAATTATAATTTATTGAGGTTCTATCAAGTTCATCGAAAATTACTCGATTATAAATACGTTTAATCGGAATTTCTTTTCCACTCGCATTTTTGTAGAAAAGCTTTTTAGCTCGCTGAATAATTTCTGAAATGCAGACAGATTTCACTCCGGTTAATCTTTCGGTTAAACGAAAATCTATTCTTGTTTTCTGTTGTTTTGGATCTACTTCAAGAAGAATCACATTTTCAGGATCCTCATCCTTCAACAATGTCTCTCGGAAAAGATTCACGTATGAATCATAGCCATAACCCGAGAAATATGTCGTCAGCGAAACCGGAAGTTCAAAGTGTTCTCTAACTTTTTGTTCCAGCGTACACTGAAATGCATAAAGTGAAGGAAAGCCTTGAAGTTCTATCAATTGAGGGACAAAATTTCCGTGCTCATCTTTTACTATTCCAAAATCGAACTGCATAAAAACAGGATTGCTGCTGTCGTCAGGAATATTCAGATGCTTGGGAATAGCATTTTTCATCTTACCAGTCAGCTCAGCACTCGATAATTCTTGAGCAATTTCTAAGCTCGCTTTTTGAATTAGCTCAGAAAATGAATAATCGATAAACAGAGGAGTTTCTGAAATTCTGAAATCGATCCGTCCATTATTGTAACTCCAAATATCAGCGAGAAACTCTCGATAAGATTCATCGGTGAATTTTAAATTGAAATTCTCGCGCCAAGATTCAATCATAGTTCAACTAAACTTCTAATCCAAGATTTGTTTCTTCAATAATAAAATCAACAACGTTTTCGTACTTTTGCGACTGCTCCCATATTCTCAATTGTCTATCGGCTCCAGTTCCCATTTCCAGAATTTCTTCTATGTATTCAATTTCTTTTCTGCTTCCGAGCTCGTCAACAACATCGTCAATAAATTCTAACAGTTCGTGAATTAACACTTTTGTATCAACTTCAATCTGTTTGCCAAAGTCAATCATTTTTCCGTCTAATCCGTAACGAGCTGCACGCCACTTATTTTCATTTATCAGCATTCTTCTGTATAGTCTGAAACCAAGATTCTGTTTTATAAGCTTATATAATTTTGCAACAACAGCCTGCATAACTGCAGCGAGGGCAACAGTTTCATCTATTCTCATCGGTACATCGCAGATTCTGAATTCGAGAGTATCATAATAAGGATGAGGACGAATATCCCACCAAATTCTCTTTGCATCGTCAATACATCCGGTTTTAATCAGTAAATCAACAAAGCGGGTGAATTCAGAATAACTGTTGAAGTAATCGGGAATTCCAGTCCTAGGGAAGCGGTCAAAAATTTTTGATCTATACGATTTGAATCCTGTGTTGCTTCCCTTCCAGAATGGGGAGTTTGTAGAAAGAGCAAAAATATGGGGAAGAAAATAGCGTGCAGCATTCATAATATGCATCGCAACTTCTTTGTCGTCAATCCCGATGTGTACATGAAGACCAAAAATTAAATTTGCTCTTGCGACCTGCTGAAAATCCTTGACCACCCCGTGATATCGAGGATGATCAGTTATTCGTTGATCTTCCCAACGAGAGAAAGGATGTGTTCCTGCTGCAGCAATTTTAAGTCCATGATTTGCGGCAATTTTAGCGAGATTATTTCTAAGCTTATAAACTTCATTTCTGGCTTGATCAATATTAAGACAAATTTCTGAACCGGCTTCAACAACCGATTGATGCATTTCGGCTTTGATTTGTTCTTTCAAAACCATTTTGCCTTTTTCTAAAATCTGCTGAATATGTGATTTCAGTTCACGAGTTTCAGGATCAATTATTTGAAACTCTTCTTCTATCCCCAATGAAAATAATTTGCTTTCTGCCATAATAATTAACCGCTTTTGTTAGAATTACCTTTTAATTCTTTCACGTTTACAAATGACTCGATAAAATTTCCCCATGTCAAATTGTTTTGTTTTTCTTTGTGTTTCTTTGCTCTTCTTATCGCCATATTAGCGGCAGCTTCCACAACCCATTCAAAATTTTCCTCACCCACTGAATCGATCGCGGCATCTGGTGCCGGGTTGCAGAAATCAATTGCATAAGGGATACCGTCACGAACCGCAAATTCCGCTGTGTTGAAATCGTAACCTAATGCATTATTTATTTTCAAAACATCTTCTTCTATTCGCTTTAATAATTTTGCTTCGACAGGTTTAGGATTTCTAACATACCTTAAATGATGAGGTTGTTTCGGATCGTACTGCATGATTCTTACGTCTCTTCTATCCAAACAATAACATCTGAAATATTCTGTAAAGTCGATAGCTTCCTGCAGCATCATCACAAGTTGTCCGGTTTCGTGATATGCTTGAAAGAATTCATCAACGCTGTGAAGGTGATATACATTTTTCCATCCCCCTCCGGCAAACGGTTTAAAGAATGCCGGAAAACCCACATAATTAAATATTCGCTCCCAGTCGAGAGGATATTCGAGATTACGCATTGACATTTCATTTGTGTCCGGCGGGTGCTGGTTAGATGGCAGCAGAACAGTTTTTGGCACAGTAACTCCAACTTTGGTCATCAATGCATTGTTGAAAAACTTCTCATCAGCACTCCACCAAAAAGGATTATTGATTACAGCTGTTCCATTAAGTGCGGCATTTTTTAAGTAAGCTCTATAAAACGGAATATCCTGTGAAATCCTGTCGATCAAAACAGCGTAATCTGTGGGTGCTCCTTGCTCTACCATATTGATTTTTGCAAATTCTGCAATAAATCCTTTTTCGTTTTTTGAATTAACTCTGTCCACAAATGCCTGCGGAAATGAGTTTTCTTGTCCGAATAAAATCCCGATTTTTTTCATTTATTTTCCTATAATAATTAAACGACTATTTTTGATAAATATTGAGGAAACATCTCTTTCCAATAATTCCAATCATGTCCGAATCCTTTACGTACATCAAGCCAATGACCTATATTTTTATCGGATAAAATCCGTGAGATTTGAACATTATCGCTCAAACAAATATCGTCGCTTCCTGTTCCGAAAATTATCTCCATCCATTTCAAGTTATCGAAAAACCACGGATCATTTAAATTTGGCAAATAATCAACCGGGTTATTAAAATAACATTCATCATCGTAATAACCATAAATATAAGGTTTAATATTGAACGTTCCTCCCATCGAGAACATATAACCCACAATTTCCGGATGACGAAAAGCAAGATTAGCCGCATGATATCCCCCGAAACTGCAGCCGGCTAATCCCACATTATTGTGCCCTGTTTCGTATCTTGCAAAATCGATCACATCTTTCAAAATCATTCTCTCGTATGCTTCGTGTGATCTTACTCTATCTGCAGGATGAATAGAATAATTGTACCAACTATCTGAATCGAAACCGTCCGGACAGTAAATTTTTATTTTTCCTTCATCCAAGAAATACCTTGCCGATTCTATGAGACCAAAATCTTTGTTCTCGTAGTATCTTCCTTTTGAAGTAGGAAAAAGAATCACAGGATAGCCGGAATGTCCGAAAACAAGCATTTCAAAGTCCCGACTTAGGTACTGAGTATAAAATTTGTGATAGTGTTCTTGCATTAAATTTAATTAAAAGATAAGATATCAATTTAAGAAAGATAATTGGGAAGCAATATAAGTAACAAAAACCAAAAAGTCATTTGATGGATTATTAAATTCAATGCTTTCCACAAAATCAACAAAAAAGATGGTCATCAATAATTTTTGGTTTTTAGAAGCGGTGAAATTAGTTGATATTCCTGTAAACGAAAAGATTTCTCTGATATAATAAACTACATTCTCAAAAAATTCGATTTAAAATAGAACAACCAAAACAAGATAGTTTTGGTCGTCTTGTTGTCCCGCCAGGGTTCGAACCTGGACTCTTCTGATCCAGAGTCAGACGTGTTGCCAATTACACCACGGGACAATTTTTATTTCATAAAATTAGTTATTGCCTATAACTTATTCAAACAAAATTTAGTATTCAATCACCTCCAGCCTCTCCTCTTTCGGTTCTGCCCATTCGCTTACTTTTTTAAATGCATTAAATTCCACAAAACCGTTGCCGTACCAGTAAATTGTATAAGTTGATGTTCTTGTGATCGAAGTGGGCTCACCAAGGAGTTTCTTCACTTCAGTCTGCGACATATACATTTCAAGCTTCCGCCATTTTTCCATTTCTTCGCGCTTTTTTTTGATCATTTTTTCTTCAAGTCGCTTTATTTGTGCCTTCAAAGTGTCAATTTCAGTTTTATATTCATCCTGAGAAAGTTTAAGACTATCAATTACTATAATCAACGAATCGATATTCTGCGAATTATTTTTTGGCTCCGATTGTGCAACGGAAGTACTTCCAAAACTTAATAGAAGATAAAGCGTCAAAATAATTGATTTCATAAAAACTTATCCGGTTTTAATTGGTATAAATATAGCAAAATCGCAGCACTTAAATCGCGGGTAATTGATCAACTGTAAAATAAGAAAATAACAATTAGGTATAAATAATGAAGAGCTACTGTTCGCTGAACTTTTAACGAAAATCAGTGAAGAGGAACGTGATGAACTTTTACTTAACCTGCGTGCGGGGAAAAGATCCGAAGCATTTGAATTAATTGTAAAACTTATCCGTAAGCACAGAAAAAAATTAAACTATCTCAAAGCTGCATAGAAAAATCTGCACTTTCGTTACAGTATCTAACTTCATATATTTACTTTATGAAGAAGCTGATATTCACTTTCTTTTTATTAAACCCACTCAATTTTGCCCAGCAGTATATAGATACTTTCGGCAAATTCAGCAATGCTGTTTCATTTTCAATAAATCCGGCGGGAAAAATTTATATCACTGATGCGGACAAAAATGAGATTATCAAATTAGATACTCTCGGAAACGAGTTGAATAGAATCGGGGGTTATGGGTGGAATCCCGCGGCATTTGATTTTCCGGCAGATATTTTCGCTCAAACTCTCAAAGTTTATGTTGCGGATAAGAACAACAATCGTATTCAGGTATTTGATAAGGATTTGAATTTCAGATACGAACTAACAAGCGAGAAAACAGAAAATGAATTCGTTTCCTTCGCATACCCAATCGGCTGCGGAGTTTCAAATCAAGGAGATTTTTTTATTCTGGACAGTGATAATAAGCGAATTCTAAAATACAATATGACGGGTGGTTTCCTTCTAGAAATAGGAGGAACCGATGCAGGTTCTTTCACATTAAATGATCCCAAACATTTTGCGGTTTCGAACGATGGTAAAATTTTTGTAATTGACGAGAATAAGATTTTCATTTACGATCAATACGGAACCGGCTTAATGAAATTAGAAGCTGGAATTGAACCAAGAAGTATAAACTTAACTTATTCTTTTTTAACAATTAATAACGACTACACATTAAAGTATATTGATCTTTCAAAAAGAGACGCTGAATTCAAAACAATTTCGTTTAAAAATGATTTGGGCGAATTGCAGATAAACGATTCAATAATATTTAATTCCAAATTGTACTTACTCACTCCTCGAACAATCCTTGTATATGATTTAAGTGCAGAATAAGTGGTTCTAAAATTTAAATTAATCATTTTTGTTTTAATTCTGTTCTGGAATATTGGACTTTTCGTTCTGCCCTTATCTCACATTTTTGAAAAAGCTATTTATGCTTTTCCGGTTTTGAATGATCTTTACGGAAACGTCTGTCACCAAGAGATTCCAAAAACTATACACATCAACGACTCTCCTCTGCAGGTTTGTGCGAGATGTTCGGGAATCTATTTCAGCGCATTTGTTTTTTCTCTACTATCTTTTATCGTTTCGAAAAAATTTTATCAACACAGATTTTTAATCTCTGGAGTAATTATAATTGTGATAATAGATGTAATGCTTACAACTTTCGGAATTCTTGATTACTCAAAAATATCTGCTTTTGCAACTGGGTTTCTTTTAGGTTCAGTCTCTTTTATATATTTTTACAATGCTTTGATTGAATTAGTAAGTAAAAAACAAGGGATAAATTGAAGAAAATTTTACCAGCTCTAGTACCTGGATTTGCCGTAGGAGTGCTGCAAATAGTTCCGATGTTGAAAAGTTTTGCATGCTGTCTTCTGATTCCGCTTGCCGGATTTTTCTCCGTCACGCTCTACCAAAAATCAACCGGTTCGGAAAATAAAATCGGAATCTCAAAAGGAATTGTGCTAGGACTTTTTACCGGCATCTTTGCGGCTGTATTCACAAGCCTGTTTGAAATTTTTATAACGCTCATAACAAAAAGTAACGATTTGGTTTTAACATACAACGAATTGATACAAACAATGGATTCACTACCGTTTGATGCAGCATTGAAACAGCAAGTTATCGATCTTATGGGAAGTATGAAAACCGAAATTCAAACCACGGGATTTTCATTACTTTATTCTTTCACAATTATTTTTAATAATTTTTTAACCAACACAATTTTCGGGATGATCGGCGGTGCAATCGGGGCTCAGTATGTTAATTCGAAATTTAAAAGAAATAATCATGTGGAATAAACAATGATTATCTCGCTTATCTTTTTTCTTCACTTTCTCTTTGGCTTGGTGATTTTTGTAAGAAAGTGGCAGGAGGAATCACTCTCCGCAGCTTTTATAAATATTGGTTTGATAATAATTCTATTTTCCGTCGGGTGGTCAATTTTTACAATGATAACAAAATTGATTTTTGAACCGGAAGGGTTCGGAATTTGGTTTGATCGTGATACAATTACATTGACGATTCTTTCCGTTACCGAGTATTTTTTCTTCAGATTTTATTATTCTGACATTATCTCACAACAAGAAATCAAAACCGAATAACCAATAAATAATGATTGATCAAAAAATTTTTAACTCTCTTAATTTTTCAAGAAACCTAAATTTGCCAGGTAAGTTTTAATTTAAATTATAGATTTTAAGGAAAGTAATTATTTGTAACTTCTTATCTAAGCCGATAAGGAAAAACTATTACAGCAGATTGAATAATATCCTTTCCACTTTCGGGTAAAGGTTCAAACCGCCATCGTCTAAGTGAATTTATTGCTGCAGCTTCCAATCTTGCATCAGCTTT
>JAGFIY010000017.1 GCA_024103215.1 Melioribacteraceae bacterium
TGAATTGATGCAGGAGCAGAAAGTATTTTTTGTTCTACAATTAAACTATCTGCAGTGTATTGACTCAACATCAAACCGGAAAACATACCTGCACCTTTTGTTAGAAAAGCCGGAAGTCCCACGCTCAACGCCGGGTTTAAGAGCCGGTTCAATCTCCGTTCGGATAAAACGCTTACCATTGTTACTGCCGCGCCAACCATATCCATCGGCAGTGCAACAGGTGTTCCTTGAAAATTGGCACCCGTTAGTGTCAAATCTTCTTCCGGGATAAATATTGGGTTATCGCCTACGCCGTTTAATTCTATTTCCACTTGTTTGACAGCATGCGCGACTGCATCGTGGGCAGCGCCTATAACCTGGGGTGTTGAACGCATCGAGTATGCGTCCTGCACTTTTGTTTTCACTTTTCCAGTGAGCAGATCGCTTCCCTCAATACATTTTAGAATCGATCTCGCACTTCTCACTGCTCCATTAAATCCGCGAAGTTCATGCAGCCTTGAATTATAAGGTTTCATGTTTGCATATAAAGCTTCGAGTGACATTGCGCTTGCAATTTGGGCTTGTTTAAGCCATCTGTTAATATCATAAAGATGAATAGCACTCATCGCTGTTAAAAGGTTCGAACCGTTTATTGTTGCTAGACCGTCTCTTGCCTGAAGTCCTGGAACAGGTATTCCGGCTTTCTCGAAGGCTGCTTTCCCGGGCATTCTTTCGTTCTGATAATAAGCTTCGCCTTCGCCCATCATCAGCAGTGCTATTTGGGACATTGGTGCGAGATCGCCGCATGCACCAACCGAGCCTTTTTGACAAACCACCGGAGTGACTCCCTTGTTCAACATTGCAACGAGTGTTTCGGTTATTTCAGGTCTGCATCCCGAATTACCGTGAGCGTGGACGTTTATTCTTGCAGCCATTGCTCCACGAACATATTCGATCGGAGCGGGGTCTCCAATTCCTGCGGAATGATTATAGATAAGATATTTTTGAAATTCTTTTACTTGTTCATCATCCAATACAATTTCCGAAAATTCTCCAATCCCGGTGTTAACTCCGTACATAATCTCTTTTGCTTCTATCTTCTTTTCCAACAGCACCCGGCATTTTTTTATCCGATCCAATGCTTTCTTGTCGAGTTCAACCTTTTCGCCGTAACGGGCAATTTTTACCAGCTTATCAATTGTTAATCCGCTTCCGTTTAAGATAATTGACATATTCTTCTCCGAATAAAATTTTTACACGTATTAAAAATTACTAAAATGAGAGAGAAAAGTAACATTTATATTGTATCTTACGTCAGATTAATTAGTGATTTTATTTGATTTTAATAAGCGGATAGAATGGATTTATATATTATAATTTTTATCGTTGTTACGGTTTTAGTGCTCGCGGCTTTAACTGTTTTCTTCTTTTTTATAAGCTGGCTTGATAAAAAAATCGATAAGAAAGACAGACTCGGCGATTCGGCATTCAAAAAACGTGTTAAGAAAAAACGTTCCGAGGAGCGTGACTGGACAAAGAAAATTTAGTTCAGTTTTACCTTCGCTTTTACTTTGTTTAATATCTCGCCTGAAATTACCAACTCATACGCTTTATCGATATCGATGTGAAGAATTCTGTCGTTCTTCATTTCACTTATGTGTTTTCTAATTGTTTTATATGCCTCGGCAGTTCCTCTTCCGGGATTTAACTGTTTAAGAAATTCCAAACCTTGTGCTGCGGTTAAAAGTTCAATAGCAATTACTCTCTGCGCATTTTTAAGAATTTGATAACAATGTCTTGCCGCAATAGAACCCATGGAATTGTGATCTTCTTGGTTTGCAGAAGTCGGAATTGAATCCACACTGGCGGGATGAGCAAGTGTTTTGTTTTCGGAAACAAGCGCTGCTGCAGTGTATTGAGCTATCATAAATCCTGAATTCAATCCGCCGTTTGAGGTTAAGAACCTCGGGAGTTTGCTCAGCGAACCGTTAGTCAGTCTTTCTATTCTTCTTTCGGCAACATTTGCAAGTTCGGCAAGCGCGATTTTCATAAAATCCATAGCTAAAGCAACGGGCTGCCCGTGGAAGTTGCCTCCTTCTATATGCTTTTCTTTATCAGGAAAGATAAGTGGATTATCCGTCACCGAATTCAGTTCTATATCGATTCGGGAACAGACATAATCGATGGAATCTCTTGACGCTCCATGTATTTGAGGTATGCATCTAAGCGAATATGAATCCTGAACACGGTCATCGTTTTCGAGATGCGAAGTTCTTATCTCGCTTCCTCTAATTAGTTCATTCATATTTTTTGCTGAATTAATTTGTCCGGGATAAGGTCTTAGTTTATGAAGATCAAGATCGTAAGCGTTGTCGGTTCCTCTCAGAACCTCGTGACTCATAGCGCCCGAAATATCGGCAAGTTGTGCAAGCTGTTTTGCTTTTATGCAGATATGCGAAGCGAAAGCCGTCATCATTTGCGTTCCATTGTTTAAAGCGAGACCTTCCTTGGCTCCAAGCTTCACCGGCTTTAGTCCGAACTTTTTTAAAGCGGATAATGAATTAATTGGATTTTTATAATTTTCAGTTTTCTCGGTGACTTTATCGAAAACCTCCGCTCTGCCTTTCCCGATCATTGCAAGAACAAGATGCGAAAGTGGAGCAAGATCGCCGCTTGATCCTACTGATCCTTGCGAAGGAACTACGGGAATAATGTTGTTGTTTATCATTGCGATTAAAAGCTCAAGAGTATCGATTCGGATGCCCGAGTGTCCCTGCGCCAAAGCATTAAGTCTTAACAACATCATAACTTTTACAATAAACGGCGGCAGCGGTTTGCCTACGCCAGCGGCATGACTAACTATAAGGTTCTCTTGAAGTTTTTCAATGTCCTTTTGGCTGATCTTGACGTTTGCAAATTCGCCGAAACCTGTAGTAACTCCGTAAATAACTTTATCTTCATCAACCCATTTATCAATAAGCTTTCTAGCTTTTATAACTCTCTTCTTAGAATCGGTAGTAAGTTCTACTGTTGGATTTTCGCTAAGAAAAAAATCGATCTTTTCGAGCGTTAATGATTTTCCGTCAATTTTTAATTTCATTGCAACTCCGGTGGAATTATATTTTCCCGGGAGAATTTATCAATCCCGTAATTCTATTAAAATTAATTTTATCCGTTCTAATAAAGATTACAATTTTATCTTCATCGTATTTTGTGTTTATTACGTCCGACAATTTATAAATCTGCGACATAAGTTTCGATCGTGAGATGTCGATTGTTATTTCACGTTCAATAAAATTTTCTTCGTAAACAGAAATCAATCGTTCCTTAAGTTCGTTTATACCTATTCCGCGGAAAGCCGAAATTAAAACCGGGTTAGGGAAGTGGCGTTTAACATATTCGATTTGCTCAATGTTTTCGAGAGCATCAACCTTGTTGAATATTGTAATTATTTCTTTCTTGTTGCTCTTAAGTTCTTTTAATGTTTCGTTTACAACTTTAATGTGATCTTCAAAATACGGATGTGAAATATCAATTATATGCAGAATTAAATCGGCATCTCGCACAACATTTAATGTACTCTTGAATGATTCGATCAAGTTATGAGGAAGTTTTCTTATGAACCCGACAGTGTCGCTTATTATTATCTTTTTGTTTTTTCCCAATTCAAAAGAACGCGTTGTTGAATCAAGCGTAGCGAATAATTTATCTTCTGCCAATACTCCCGCGTTAGTTAAAAGGTTCAACAAAGTTGATTTCCCGGCGTTCGTATATCCCACAAGCGATGCAGTTAAAAATTCTTTCCGCTTCACGGATTTTGTAATCTGCTGAGATTCTATTTTTATCAATTTTTCTTTTAACTTGCTGATTCGTGTCCTTATCATTCTTCTGTCAGTTTCGATCTGTGTTTCGCCGGGACCTTTTGTCCCGATGCCGCCATACTGTTTTGAAAGGTGAGTCCATGCCCTTGTTAATCTCGGAAGAAGATATTGAAGCTGAGCAAGTTCAACCTGCGTGCTTGCTTGATTTGTTTTAGCGTGAGAAGCAAAGATATCGAGTATGAGTCCGCTTCGATCCAAAACTTTTTTGTTCATCAATTTTTCAAGATTACGGGCTTGAGTGGGGGAAAGGTCATCGTCAAAAATTATAAGATCTATATCGTTTAGTTCGACAAGCTGCGAGATCTCCTCGGCTTTTCCTCTGCCGATATAATAAGCGGAATCGATTCTATCTCTGTCCTGTACAATCTTAAAAACAGTTTCTGCACCAGCAGTATCTGTTAGTCTTTCAAGTTCTTCTAGATACTCTTCGGTTTTTTCTTTTAGCTCGTCTTTCTTTCTTACGGCAATTAGTATTGCTTTTTCAATTTTTTGATCGTTTACTTCAAGCATTAGTTGTTTTCCAATGTAGCTAAATCTTTTTTCGAACTTTTTGAAACGTACATTTCAATCAGCGCAACAATTAAAGCAGCGATAAGAAAATACTTCCAAAGTTCCAAACCGAAGCGCGATTGATAAATATCTTCTATGTAATTGCTTTCGATATCAAGAGGAAAAACATTTTTAAAACCCGTTTCTGAAATAAATTTTTCTATCTCATCGTCCATTAGAAAATTTGTTTCGGATTCCTTTTTATCGACATTGACTGCTTTGAAATCTATTAGTTTATCCCCCGAATAAAATTTATAGAAACCTCTATTAGAAGTATTATTGTACTGCAGAAATCCGCTGCATGTTAGTGTGTCGGATGTAATAAATTCAACCATATCATCAGGTCCGCTTACTTTAATCTGCGGTGAATTTTTCTTTCTCAAATCGACACTCACAGGCATTCCCGCAATGATTTTTTCTTCAATTTCTTTCTGCTGCGTCAGATAGAAAACCGATTTAATAATCAGCGGTGCGAACAAACCTTTTAATGGAAAGTCGTTCCAATCAAGTGTTAGAGATGATGTAAACAAAAACAATGCCCCGCTGTTATCTTTCTTCTGAAGAAGGAAGGGTGATTTATCTTCGAACGAGATTATTTTTCCCGAAGAAGGAGAATTTTTTGTTCTGAAGTATTTATAAAATTCGGGGGGATTAAAATCACGCTTCTCCGTTTCGAACAAATTTGTAAACATTGGATGAAGTTCATCAAACGAATCTGCCTTAATAGGTTTTTCTTCCCGAGAAAGTTCTACAAGTGAGACAATGGTTCCAAGATCAAATCTTTGCATAAGATCGTTCAGGTAAACTTGCTCCGCATTTGATGAAGGAATAATAACTATTTTCCCGCCGGTTTTGAGATAGTCCTCAAGTAAATCTTTATAACTATATTCCTCTTTGCCGGCGATAATGAAGAGCACATCAAATTCGTTTAAGTTTTTGCTTAGGATATTCTTCAAGAAAATTTCATCTGTTTGGATCTGTTCTTCGTCTGCGGAATAATTCAATGCAGTGGTCAGAAAGTGTGCGTCGCTTTTATTTTCATATGCGATGAGAACATTAAACTTTTCGGGGACGGATATGTTTAAATAACGTTTGTTGTCGTGAAGTATATCATCATCCTCAATTTCGGCTATAACATCCAGAACACCGGATTTTGTCAAAACAGTTTCGAAGTTTACGTTTACTGTTTGACCTGAAGTAATTGCAGTGCTTTTTTGTGCGGATCTTTCACCGTTAATAAAAAGGGAGACGACAAGATTATCAAAATCACGTTCCGAAAAATTTTTTAACTCTGCATTGAATTCGATTGTTTTGTTCAGTTCGAATATTTGGTTGTTAACGGAAAGATCAGTAATTGCAATATTATCAATTCCGCGGCCGTCAAAATTAAAAGTGTAAAATTTAACGAGTTCGGGATTTTCAATTTCCAATTCAGTCATTGCATTTTGGGGAAAAGATGAATTTTGAAAATCGGATAAAAAATAGATCTCCTTGTTAAAATCTTTGCTTTCGTTTAAGATAGTGACGGCTCTTAACAGAGCTTCTTCGGCAGAAAAAGTGCGGTCGGAGATTTCAATATTATCAACCAGTGATTTTATATGTTCGGGATTAGCATAACCGATTAAGTCTTGTCTACCGTCGGCAGTAGCCAAAACTGAAATATTATCTCCGCTGTTGAGATTGTCAATCAATCTTTTTGCGGTGGCTTTCGCGATGTTGAAATAAGAACCCTTATCTGTAATTTTTGACATGCTGAATGAATTATCAAGTATAATTACCGACGAAGTTTTGGCCGCGGAAGATGCGCCTCCCAAAGTGACCGACTCAATTGTTGGTCTTGCAAAAGCCGAAACAAGCAGAAGTATCAATAAGATTCTAAGTGCAAGCAGAATCCACTGTTTCAGTTTTATTCTTCTGATCTTGGTTTTCTGCAGTTCCTTCAAAAATGCAAGCGTGCTGAACTCGATTTTTTTAAGCTTGCGTAAATTCAGCAGATGAATTAATACCGGGATTGAAGCGGCGAGAAGACCGAACAATACAGTTGGGTTAAGAAATATCATATATTTTTATTAATACCTTCTTCGTAAAATTTTAATACTTTATCGGTGAGAATTTTCACGTCGAAAAATTCCACTGCTCTCTTTCTTGCTGCTGAACCGAAAGCCTCTCTTTTATCCTTCGAAGTTATAAGAAGTTCCAATTTATTCGCTAAATCTTCGGCATTCCCTTTTTCAAACAAGTAGGAAGTTTCCCCGTCAACTGCAATGTCAAGAACTCCATCCGAATTTGAGCACACACTCGGCTTTGCGCAAGCCATTGCTTCAACTAGTGCGATGCCGAAAGCTTCGGAATGGGAAGGAAAAGCAAAAACATCAAGAGAAGAAAGTACATCGGGTGTGTCGGATCTGAATCCCGTAAAAATTACCCTTTCCGTGAGGCCGTAATTTTCGGAGATGTTTTTAATTTTTTCGGCGTACTCGTTTTCTCCTCTGCTCGGTTCTCCAACGATTAAGAATTTTATATTATCAAACTTCTCACATAAAATTTTTGCTGCTTCCAAAAATTCTTCGTGACCTTTTCCTTTACTGAATCGTGCAAGCATTCCTATAACAAGATCATCATCAGAGATATTAAACTCGCTTCTGATTTTCCCTCCCTCGGTTCTGGACGGATCATATTTATGGGTATCAACATAATTGTGAAGCAGTTTTATTTTATCCTTCTTCAATGGAGTGGTATCATTAAGATTCTTCTCAATTACTCTACTAATTGCAAAAGCAAAGGTTACTCTTCGATATAAAAATTTGTGAAAAACATCTTTCTTTTCGATGAACGATCCAAGCTGCTTTGTTAAAAACAAAGGACATTTTTCTGCCGCTAATTTTAGAGCAGGAACTAAAATCCATAAATCCTTTGAAGCTTGTGTATGAACGAGATCAAACTTTTCTTTCTTTAATAACTTCACCAATCCAAAAATTGCAGTTGGATGAAAATAACTTCCTGCTTTTAAGGGAATAGTTCTGATTTTTTTTTCTTTTGCGGAAAGATGAATTTTCGAACCGGGGTAACACAAAAGCGAAACTTCGTTGCCGCGATTAATAAGCTGTAGAGTGGCGTCAACGGTAATCATTTCCATTCCGCCCCAACTTTGGGATAAACATGAATAAAGAATCTTCATCAATAAATCTTTTTTAGATTTGCGCCTGTGTAGTAATGCAGAAGAATTTCATCGAAGTAATAACCTTGCTTTGCCATCGCTGCAGCACCTATTTGACAGAGTCCTACTCCATGTCCCCAGCCGGCACCTAAGAGTTCAAACTCCTGCGGGATATTGTTTTTTACTTTTCGCTTATTAACAACAAATGCCGAACTTAACAGATGTGATTTAGAAAGCCATTTTCTTATTTCTAATTCTTTCCCAACTATAAATGATCTTTCGGTTCCCGTGATTTCAAGTCTTGTAATTCTCCCCGAACTTCCTCTTTCCAACGGCTTAAGATCGATAATCTCTCCAAAGTCTATACCGCTTTTAACCCAGATGATTTCCTTCAACTGATCTTGAGTGTAATGAACATTCCATCTGAAAAAATCAATTGTTTCATAGTCAAAATCTACAAGAATATCGGTAAGCAGCTCTTCGTCATGCGTATTGCAAAATGATACAGGATTTGCCGTAATCCATTTTCTTGCGGCTATTTCATTAGAGAGATCATCTTCAAAATCGTCGGGGGAATATTTATAATCGTAAATCGGTTTCAAATACGGTTTAGGATTGTTATCCCACACTGTTTCATAGGCTTCGGATCTTCCTCCGCAGCATTTTGAATAACGCGCATCGCAGATATTTTCTCCATCTATTAAAACAATTCCTTCTGTTTCCTCTATCGCTCTGTTTACTCTGTCAAAAGAAGCATTGGGAATTCCATGATATCTTTGACAATGATCGTCAGCGCAGATATCAAAATCTTCGTGCTCTCGGTTATCGTACCACTTAACAAGTTCGTTTTCGGTTCTTATATTGCTAATACTTTTATCTTTAACGGGTGTTATCATCTGGCTTATCAGCCAGCTTCGTGAAATTATAGCATGAGCTTTTAAAAATTCGATTGGACTTCGAGCGCTCATTTCACTTGAAATAACGCTTCTAAGATATTCTTCTGCACGAATAACATTTATTAGAATTAAATTATTCTCTTTTGCTATAATTTTAATTCTGCCTCTAAATCTCGCACGTTTTTTTTGCTGCCAATGAAAATCTTTACCAAGTTCAAAGTTCTCAACTATAAACGAGTTCGCGAATTCATCATCCGGAACAAGTTCTACATTTTTTAAGAACGGAACTCTGTTTTTCTTTCCGATTACTTCAATTCTACCGTTTACGAATTCTATCGAAATATTACCCGTAAATGTATCCGATTTACCGGATTTGTAATCGCCGATAAGCAGCAAATCTATTTTTCGCTCAGTTACTAATCCAACTTCAATCTTAGGTTCAGGCATATCTTTCCTTTACATATGGTACAAATATAAGGATAATCAACGTAAGGGAAAGTTTATAAAGTGCAGAAATAATTTCCCGGAATGTAAAAATTATGTTCTCATCCAACAGAAATTAAATAGGATTTATTATCTTAATAACAAAAATTTTGGAAAGTTTATGGATTATAGTGTTCTACTTTTTTATAAATATGTAAGTTTCAACAATCCCGAAGATTTTAAAGAAACTCACTTAAACTTTTGTTTGAATAACAATATCAAAGGAAGAGTGTTTATAGCATACGAAGGTATAAACGGGACAGTAAGCGGTACTATTGAAGATATTGAAAATTATAAAACCCATTTAACCTCCCACAAAGAATTCAGCGATATAGTATTTAAACAAGACAAGGCAGATTCTCATACATTTAAAAAAATGCATGTTCGTGTTAAGAACGAAATTGTAAATTCTGGCCTCGGTGATGTTGATTTTTCGATAGAAGGAAAACGACTTAAACCGGAAATGCTAAAACAATTTTATGAAGAGAATAAAGATTTCGTGATAATAGATGCAAGAAACACATATGAGAGCGAAATTGGAAGATTTAAAAATGCACTAACTCCAGATCTGGAAACTTTTCGCGATTGGAAAAATATTATTTCCGAAATAGAAGATTATAAAAATAAAACTGTTGTTACATACTGTACCGGTGGAATTAGGTGTGAAAAAGCATCTGCATATTTGGTTGAAAACGGTTTTCAAGATGTGTATCAACTAGATGGCGGAATTGTATCATACACAAAAAAATTTCCCGACACTTTTTGGGAAGGAAGCATTTTTGTGTTCGACGAAAGAAGAATAGTTGAACCAAACACCAGACAGGAAATTAAACACATCGCAAAATGTTATTACTGCGGCGAACCATCTTCCTACTACATCAATTGCCACAATTACGACTGCAACAAACTTATGGTATCATGTCATAAGTGCAAAGTTGAAAATGATTACTGTTGTTCAGAGAACTGCCGAAAATCAGCAAATAAAAGAAAAGAATATCACGGTTAAAATATTTTCCCAAATAGCCTATTTTTTGTGCAATTTTGATAAGGATTTCTGATATTTAGAATAAATTAAATTCTAAAATCTTATGAAATTATCAAAAACACTCTTTTTATATCTAATTGCATTTAGTTTTACTTATGCACAAACCGACACACTAATAACTTTTTCTGAAATAATGTTTTTCCCTTCAGCTTCTAACAGCGAGTTTATTGAGTTATATAACACTTCGGAAACCGAAACAATCGATCTTGCTAATTTTAAAGTTAAATATTCAACCGCTGCTGCAGATTTAATTATCGACAACGGCGACGGGACATTGCTAGGTCCAAATCAATTTGCCGTTATTTTTGAAGGCGATTACGATTTTGTTAATGGTATTTATGCCGGCCTTATTGACCCGAATGCTCTCGTGTTGGTAATCGATAATAATGCTTTCGGAAGTTCAGGAATGGCAAATACAAGCGACCGTGATCTCCAGCTTCTTAATGCAACGGACGTTGTTATTGATACTTATATCTATACAGCATCAGGGCATTCAGCCGGAATTTCTGATGAGAAAATTATTATGAACCGCGATAATTCTCCCGCAAACTGGGCAAATTCAATTCAGATTGAAGGCACACCGGGAGGAGTAAACTCGGTATCACCACTTACAGATGATCTGTTAGTAAAAAGTATAAACTTTACTCCAGCCGTTCCGATTGAAGGGGATGATCTTGATATAGCAGCAAAAATTCTTAACAGCGGAACCGATCCGGCTCCGAACTATCAAGTCGAAATATATCATGATATTAATCAGAACCAAATACCGGACGGGGGAGAGCAAATTGAACTGGAAAATTTAACTAATCTTCCTTCAGGAGATTCTGTTATTGTCGATGCTCAGATTCTGGATGTTGACGAGGGTGTTTATCAATTCATCGCAATTGTTAATTATCCGGGTGATCAAAATAATTTAAACGATACACTGATAGCTCAAGTTAACGTTGCTCCTAAACCGAATGATCCTTTTGACATTGTTGTAAACGAAATAATGTACGCACCAGTCACCGGTGAACCTGAGTGGATAGAATTATTTAACAGAAGTATGGAACCGGTGAACCTGAAGAATTGGAGTCTTGGAGACAATTCAAGTTTTGCGTTGTTGACAGATACCGATTTAATCGTTCAGCCTGATAGTTTTTTGGTAATAAGCGACGATCCGAACATAACCGATTTCTATAATGTCGAATCGCCAATCATTGTTGTGAGTTTACCTGCGTACAACAACACCGGTGATCAAGTACGTTTAATAGATTCTTTAGCAAGAACGATAGACAGTCTTGAATATCTACCGTCATGGGGTGGAAGTACGGGCAACTCGTTGGAAAGAATCGATGTTGACGGAGCAAGTACTCTAGAATCAAATTGGGGAGAATCGGTTGATCCTGCCGGGGCAACACCGGGAAAAGTAAACTCACTTACTCCAAAAGACTTTGACTTAAAAATTCAAAGAATTGTCCAAACTCCGACGATTCCTTTTAATGATGACGACGTTGATATTATAACATATGTGTTGAACAACGGACTTCAAGACGCTTCCGGTTTTTCAATTGAGATATTTAACGACGCAAACTTCGATAATATTGGTCAGCCGGGGGAATCGATCTTTCAGCAAACCTATGCTGTAAATTTAGTCCCAGGTGATTCGATTACTGCTCAATCTCAAATTCAAAATGTGCAGGTTGGGAATTATCAAATAATTACGGAAGTAACATATGCGGTTGATCAGGATACGGCTAACAACAAAATGATTCACCAGTTTAATGTTGTGCCACGCCCCAATGATCCGTTTGATATAGTTATAAACGAGGTGATGTATGCACCAACAAACGATGAACCTGAGTGGGTTGAGTTATTCAACAGATCCGGCGAGGATATAAATCTTAAAAACTGGAAATTAGGTGACAACTCAAACATTGCAACCATTACAAATTCTGATATAATATTACCTGCAGATAGCTTCCTGGTTATTGCACGAGATATATCTATAAATAATTTTTACACGATTTCATCACGGCTTGTAATCGCAAATCTGCCGGCATTTAATAATACGGGGGATCAAGTTCGCGTGCGTGATTCGCTTTCTCGAACAATCGACAGTCTTGCTTATCTTCCTACTTGGGGAGGAACAGGAGGAATTTCTTTAGAAAGAGTAGATGTTGAAGAAGAGACAAACCTCCAGTCAAATTGGGGCTCATCACAAGATCCTTTGGGCGGAACACCGGGAAAAGAGAACTCAATTACACCAAAAGATTTTGATCTTGCCGTAAAAAGAATTAATCACTCACCTCAATTTCCGATTGAAGGGGAACCCGTAAATATTTCTTCGGATATTTTAAATATCGGATTGCTGACGGCAGCCAATTTTAATATACAATTGTTTAACGATCTAAACTTTGATGGCATTGGTCAGCCGGGAGAATCAATCTTTAATCAAGCATTCAATAATCTCCAACCGGGGGATTCAGTAAATATCTCTACTAATCTTAACGGATTGACGATAGGAAGTTATCAGATAATTTCTCAAGTAACTTACGGATCAGATGAGAATCCCGTAAACAACATTATGCTTCATCAGTTCAATGTAATTCCCAAACCTAACGACTTTAATGATATTGTAGTAAACGAAGTGATGTATGCTCCGACCAGCGACGAGCCGGAGTGGATTGAATTATTTAATCGAACCAACGAGGCTATAAATTTAAAAGGCTGGAGGCTAGGTGATAATTCTTCGAACGCATTAATCTCAAGCACTAATATCACTATCCCGCCTCTAAGTTTTATCGTAATTAGCAATGATGCTTCGGTATCGAATTTTTATGAAGTTCCTTCACAGGTAAAAGTAGTGAGTCTTCCTGCTTTCAACAATACCGGTGATGATGTGAAATTAACCGATTCGCTCGGGAGAACTATCGATTCACTGCGTTATGCCTCTAGTTGGGGCGGAAGCAGCGGCGGCAGATCCCTTGAAAGAATCGACACTGATACTCCCACAAATATTCAATCGAACTGGGGTTCATCAATTGGTACAACTAAAGCCACGCCGGGCAAAATCAACAGCATTTCTCCCAAAAATTTTGATTTGGCTCTTACTTCATTTACACAACAGCCGTCAAATCCATTCGCAGGTGAAGAGGTTCGCTTTACGATGATTGTTCAAAATGTTGGATTGAATAATGCATCAAATTACAGCGTAGCTCTTTACAACGATTTAAATTTTGATAACATTCCTCAAACAAACGAGCAGGTGTTTAGTCAATCATTTTCGAATTTATCCTCCGGCTCGCAGAACACGGTAAACCATTCACTAAACAATCTCAACGAAGGAAATTACAAATTTATTGCTACGGTAAATTTCAATCAGGATGAGTTTGAGGGGAATAATAGAATGAGTGTGGACTTCTCTGTTGCGCCACCGCCTTCTGCTTATAACGATGTAATTATAAATGAGTTCATGTATAAACCCCCTACTGATCAACCTGAATGGGTGGAACTTTACAACCAAACAAATCAACCTATAAATTTGAAGAATTGGACACTACGTGATAGAAATTCCGGCATAAGAATTTCATCGAATGATTTAATGCTTGCTGGCAATAGTTATCTTGTTATTTCTTCTGATATTTCTATAAATAATTTTTATGTAATCCCATCGAATGTTGTTGTAGTTAATATTCCCGCCTTGAACAACACCGGCGACGATGTTGTTATTCGAGACCAATACGGAAGACGAATCGATTCTCTTGCTTATTCCCCGGACTGGGGAGGTAATAACGGAACTTCCCTCGAGAGAATTAGGATGGATGGGACATCAACATTCAGCACAAATTGGGAATCCTCACTCGACCCAAGCGGTGCAACACCAGGGAAATTAAACTCTGTTATTCCGAAAGATTTTGATCTATCGGTTGAATCAGTTGAATTAGATCCGGCATCGGCTATGCTTGGTTCTTCGGTTGTGATTAAAGCTGAAATTTTTAATAAGGGTGAACTTTCTGCAAACGGTGCTTCGGTTAATTATTATATCGATCTTAATGATGACGGTCAGCTCACTCAGAATGAGTTAATAGGTTCGCAAAACGTTTCAAATTTAAGCAGTGGTGCGACCACTATTGTTGAGCAAACATTTCAACCTGTAAGCAGCGGCGGCTATAACATTTTTGCAGAAGTTATTTTTGCACAAGATGAAAGACCCGAAAACAATATCGATTCAGAATTTTTAAACGTACTTCCCGAACCAATTGAAAGGGGAGTTGTGGTTATAAATGAAATAATGTTTGCTCCCGTCGGCGGTGAACCGGAGTGGATAGAGGTTTATAATAGAACCACGCAGCCATACAATCTTTCGGGATGGAGAGTAAGAGATTTAAGTTCAGGAGGAACAATTAATAGTTCGTTAGTAATTAATCCCGGAGAGTATGCGGTAATAGCGGATGATTCATCAATTGCAGATTTCTACGATATGGATGTTCTTTGGACGGTTATTAACCTTCCCTCGTTAAATAATGATGGTGATGAGTTATTGCTTACAGACAGTTTCGGAACTGTTGTCGATTCGGTAGCATATACACCGGATTGGGGAAAAAATAATCCCGGAAGCTCGCTCGAACGTCTTGATCCGGATGTGGATAGCAACGATCCTGAAAATTGGGGCTTCTCTCTTGAAGGTATAACCGGAACACCGGGATTACAAAATTCGATAGTGCCTAAAGCCTTCGATCTAAAAGCAGAATCGATTTCTATCTCTAAATCTTATTCGACATTAGGTGATCAAATTGAGATCGTAGTTGAAGTATTTAATGGAGGAACGGCGGAAGCTATAAACGCAGTACTTAATATTTACCAAAACTTGAGAGATGGTGAAGAACCTCCACAGCTGGTAGAAACTCGGGATCTGAATCCGATTGGTTCGCAAAGTCTTGTTGAAGAAACTTTTAACACAATTTCACAATCGGCGGGAATAAATATTTACACGGCAGAAATTGTTTTTGAAGAAGATGAATTTCTGCAGAACAACACAATTAGCATTGAGCATAATGTTGTGGAACTAAATGTATTTAGGAACGACATTGTTATAAACGAAATAATGTACACGCCTCAAGCTCCGGAACCTGAATGGATAGAGGTCTACAATCGAAGTGCATCCACAATCAATCTCGATAAGTTCCAAATTGCGGATGCTAGAGATACGAATATGATCTTGACTCAGTCTGTTGAACTACCGGCGGGAAGTTTTTTTGTGTTTGCTAAGGACAGCTCAATATTTGAGAAATATGATATAACTTCACCGGTCGCAATTGTCAATATTCCTAATCTTAATAATGCAGGAGACAATGTTGTTTTACTTGATTCACTATATAGAGTTATAGATTCTGTTTCTTACCTGCCGGTATGGGGCGGTGGTTCAGGAACAAGTCTCGAAAGGATTGATATAGACGGTTCATCAATCGACAAAGAGAATTGGGGAAGTTCAATAGCACAATTGGGTGCAACTCCGGGATCAATAAATTCGATTACAAAGAAAGATTATGACATTGCGGCGATTGACTTATTATCATCACCGGAATTTCCGGTGTTGGGAGCTAATGTTTCATTTACTGCTGAGATAAAAAATGCCGGTCGACTCGCTGTAAATCAATTGTCAGTTCAGTTGTTCAGAATTGACCCAATTTCGCCGGCGGAAGAATTAAAAGAAGAACTACGGAACATAACATTAAATGCCGATGAGACAAAACAACTTTCATTTAACTATATAGAAGAAAATTTACAGCAAGAATGGATATTCAAATTAGCTGTGGTTCTTAACGAGGATGAAAACCCGCAGAACAATTCATATCAAAAATCTATTGCTCCTTCGCTTAATCGTTCTGCAATATTGATCAATGAATTAATGATGAGACCGATGAACGGAGAACCCGAATGGGTTGAGGTAATAAATAACAGCGACAGGCCGATAAACATAAAAGATTGGAGCATCGGTGATCTGCTTGCTACTCCATCAAGTTCAGTAATAACGAATGATGATATTTATATCAATCCCGGCGAATTGTTTGTAATTACGAAAGATTCTTCAATAACCCAATTCCACTCTGTTATTCCATCAGGTTTTGTTGAAACCAACATTCCTAATCTTAATAATGATGTGGATGGTGTAACACTTTACGATCAAAACGGAAAGGTAATCGATTCATTACGGTATTCAACCATGTGGGAAATTGTTAGCGGATTCTCCATCGAAAGAAAATCATTAACTGAAGCAAGCACGGATTCGACAAATTGGCTTCCCTCAAATGATTTAGAACAGAGTACACCGGGAAGAGCAAACAGCATTCTTCAAAAATTGTATGATGTTTCGGTTCAGTCAGTATCCAGCGTTCCCGAGTTTCCGTCAAAAGGCAACAATGTATCAGTAACTGCGGTGATAAAAAATATCGGTCTCGCCGATGCGGAAAATATAATAGTAAAATTCAGCTATAAATCGAACGGAGAGGAGATTGAACTTTCTTCACACAGCATAGATTCTATTCCGGTTGATAGTTCTGTTTTATTAACTAGCAGCAGTTTTGTTATTGAGGAAGCAGCTGAAGTTGCTGCACTCGTGATTTATGATGAAGATCTCGAAACAGGAAACAACATAAAAACAAAAGTTATTACTCCCGGATTTGCATCTTCAACACTTTTGATTACCGAAGTAATGTTCAATCCCGCTTCCAACAGGGCAGAGTGGGTTGAGATTTATAACAACTCAAACGAAACAGTAAATCTTTTCGATTGGAAGGTCGGGGATATTCTTCCTTCGCCTACTAGGAGAGCTATAATAAATCAGATTATGATTGAACCCGGCGCTTATATTGTAATAACGGAGGATTCGAGTGAGTTTTCAGGTATGGAAATAGATGTAATCGAATTGAACTTCGGAAGTCTCGGAAACACGGGGGACGGATTTGCAGTTTATGATTTTAGAAATGCTGTTATTGACAGTATGATTTATTTCTCTGATTGGGGAAACATCCGCGGATTTTCATTGGAAAGAGTCTCATACGAACAGTCCTCGCTCGATTCCGTAAATTGGATGAACTCAATTTCACCATCGGGTTCAACACCGGGAAAAGCAAATTCAACCGCCTCACTTAAAACTTATGAAAAAAACGATCTTGTTATAAATGAAATAATGAACAACACGAACATCGTTCCAGAATTTATTGAGTTTTACAACAGAAGCGATAAATTTATTGATGTGGGTGGGTGGCAATTAAGCGATGGCGGAAATCCTGTTAGACTTTCAAATTATTCGATTAACATTCAACCGGGAGATTATTTTATTTTTACAACCGATTCATCAATATTCAATTTTTATCCTTGGATTGATGAGAACAATTATTTGTTCATAAGCGATGTTTCTTATTCGCTGAATAATGATAGTGAACTGATTCTGATAAAAGATGTTTTCGGAAATGTTGTCGATTCAGTTTTATACAACAGCAATTGGAATAACAGAAACCTAGTAAGCACCAAGGATAAATCCCTCGAAAGAATTAATCCGAACATTGATGGTAACGATCCTGCAAATTGGAGTACTTCCGCTGGAGAATATGGAGCAACTCCGGGACAGCAAAATTCACTTTTCATTGGTGGAGATGCTGGCGGAAAGAAACTTTCGGTTGAGCCGAATCCTTTCTCACCCGACGGTGACGGATTCGAGGATAACACAATAATAACTTATAACCTTAATTCGGGAGTTTCACAAGTTAGAGTTAAAGTGTTCGATAGTAAAGGTCGTCTCGTTAGGACCTTGTTAAGTAATGCTGCATCCGGTGCCCAAGGTTCAATAATATTTGATGGAATGAAAGATGACGGTTCCGCTTTGAAGATCGGGATTTATGTGCTTTTGATTGAAGCTATGGGTGTAGATTCTGGAATTCTCGAAACAATGAAAGCAGCAGTGGTTGTAGCAAGAAGACTTTAGAAACCAACGGTAATTTAGGACTGGAAACTATTATTCTTTTAAAATCCGGATAAATTATCCTACCCATCAATTGAACGGTTGGGATAATTTTATGTTTGAATATTTTCTTGCTGCGATAGTCGTTTTTGCGTTAGTTTTGCTTTGCGCTTCTCTTATTTCCGCAAAACAAAAAAAGGATAGGTACTTGAACAATTAATTAGTAACGTCCCAGAGTGATATAAAGCCGGCATGTTCAATCACCTTTTGTCCGTCGGGAGTTAAAACCCAATCAATAAAATGTCGAACGGGACCCGAAGGAGTTCTTGTTGTAAGCAAATGTAAGTATCTCGTGATCGGATAAATATCGTTTCTTGCATTTTCTTCCGTAGGGGAAATCCCATCAATATCTAGATGATGGATTTCATTCCTTCCGTAACCGATTCCTCCATAGCCAATTGCATTTTTATTCTTTTTGATAATATTAATTACTTCGTTTGTTGTCGAAGCAGTAACAACATCTTCGCAGTAATCTTGGTCTTCTAAAATATGCTGTTTAAAATAAAGATATGTTCCCGAAGCAGGAGTTCTAATTATTCTCAGGATCTCTGCATCTTCACCACTAAGTACTTTCCAATTTTTTATCGAACATGTAAAAATATCTTTCAATTGTCGAAGTGATAGATTTTTAATTTGATTATCAGGATTAGTGTATATGCTCAATGCGTCTTTTGCTATCAAAAAGTACATACCCAAACTCCCGTAATATTCCGCTAAGGTTTGGGCTTCCGAGGGAATAAGAAGTCTTGAAGCCGCAGCTATATCGATTTCATTGTTTATCAAAGATCTAATTCCGCTTGTAGTTCCGCCGCCTTCAACATAAATAGAAATGTTTGGGTTAAGCTTCATATAAGCTTTTGCAAGTTCTTCGGTAAGAAGCAGCATTGTGTCGGAGCCTTTGATTTTTATAATTGCGGCTCGTTCAATATTTGCACTGCAAGAAAAAAAGAGTAAAGATATAAAAACGATAGTAGTACTAAATTTAGCTTTCATCTTTTTTCTGCAATTGAACGTAATCGTGCGTTTATAAAAGGTGAATTCTTCTTCCACTCAATCGGCTCATCTCTATTACAAATCTTAAGAATAATATCTATCAGCAAATCCACATGCTGTTCAACAGCATAATAATTTATATTCTGTGTAAGATCATCAAATGGGGTGTGGTATATGTTCTCGCTAAATTTAATAAATTTTTGAAATCCTTCTTCTTTGTTCAGATTAACATAATCCGGAGCTTCAACAATAATCATAGCCGGTATTCCTGCGGCGGCAAATGATATTTGATCCGATCTTTCAAAACTTTCTGAGGAAATAAAAATATCAGGAATTTCAGAAATTCCAAGATTTTTCTCGGCTGCTGTTTCCTGCAGTAAATTTTGAAGATCGGATAATTCCGAGCCAACACCGATGATGCTTTTGAAAATATCAAACACTGCAATACCATCCACATTCAAATTAGCGACTGTTTTATAAAGCGGAACCAATGGACGGTTCGTATAGTATTGAGAACCAAGAAGACCTTTTTCCTCACCTGTTGTAAGAAGAAACAATATCGATCTTTTTGGTTTTAGCTCCATCGAATTTATTAATGAAGCAATTTCAAGCAAAGCCGCTGTCCCAATTGCATTGTCCATAACGCCGTTATAAATTGAATCTGCTTTAATGGGTTTTCCAATACCTAAATGATCATAATGAGCGGATATGATGAGATAGGTATCTTTTAAATCCTCATCCGAGCCTTCAATAATTCCGGCAACGTTTGATGCTATAAAATCTCTGCTTGTAAAACTTCCTTTAAATGAGAGCTTGGTTTTCAAAGGAAAACTTTTAAGTGTGTTTTCTCTCTGCATAGTTTTTATCGCATCAAAATCATAACCGGAATCTTGCAGGAGCAAATCTACTTTTTCCGGGCTTATTAGGATGCTCAAATTTCCCGAAACGGAGTAAGCAAGAGTTATATTCTCAGCGAGAAAATTTTCACTTATGCTTTCCCATTCTTTATAAGAATTTTTAAGACTTGGAATGAGTATCGATCCGGCAGCACCTCTTGAAAGGGCAATTCTTTGCTTCGATTCAACATAACTGTAGATTGTATTTTTGTTCCCAGCAAAATAATCCGAATCTGTTGATTCGGGTTCACCTTCGAGGAAAACTACAATTTTTCCTTCAACATTTAAATCATAGTAATCGTTGTAATCAAACTCCGGGGCAATTATTCCATAAGAGACGAATACCAATTCTTTCGGGGAAGGTGTGTAAGTTTGATCGCCGGATTTTAGAAGTATATATTCATTCCCAAGTTCTAACGTCTGTTGTTTGTTGTTCAAATAAACTGTCAACTCACTATCTGGATTTGGTCTGCTCCCGTGCATGGGAATATTCTGAAAGTAAGTATCATTATCCCCCGCAGGCTTTAATCCTATTTTAGCAAATTCTTGTGCCAGATATTTAGCGGCTAAATTTCCGCCGGTTGCTCCGGTTCCACGACCCTCAAGTTCATTACTTCCGAGGTATTGTAAATGTTTTTCTATATTGGCTGTGTTTATTTTGTAATTTATTATTTGTGCAGGTGTTTCTATTGATTTGAATAGAAAGAGAACGAAGAAGAAAAACTGTAATGATATTGTTCTGCTGTAAGTCATTGCACAAATATAAATAGTGATTGTAAATAATGAAATCAGTATGTACACGCTTCAATGATTTTTGAAAATAAATTAGACAAGAAATACGACGCTTGGATTCAGTGGAATCTGACAAGCAAATGCAATTTCGATTGCGAATATTGTTTTGGGCATTCGACTGAACCGAATCAGAAAATTTCTCCTATCAAAATTAATGAACTTCTCAAAACATTGAGCCAATCAAAGAAAATTTTCAGAATCGGGTTTACGGGAGGTGAACCTTTTTTAATTCCAAATTTTATTGAAGCTGCCAAACGGTTGACTGAAAAACATTTCATCTCTCTAAATTCGCATTTTACTTCTTCGAAAGTACAAGAATTCTTAAACGTGGTTGATAAGGAAAAAGTGCTCTTTATTCATGCTTCTCTTCATTTCGATGAGTTGGTAAATAAAAATTTGTTCGACCGCTACGTAAGTAATTTCAATGAGGCTCGCAATTCCGGTTTTAACATATACGCCGAAGCTGTCGCATATCCGGCGGCATTGAAAAAAATTAATGAGAATTTGCAAATGATGAAGCTTGTAAATATTGATTTCACTTATGCTCCGTTCTTTGGAGAGATAAACAGAAAAAATTACCCCGAGAGTTATACGGAACTTGAAAAATCTATGTTTGGTTTGAGCGACGATGCAATTCAGCATCATTTTCAAAAAGGAAAATTCTGCAATGCCGGGAAGAATGTTTTTGCCGCATACTCAACCGGAAAAGTGACACCCTGTTTTCAAATTCATGAAACAGTTGGGAATTTATATTCTGGAATTAGTTTGAGTGATGACGGAATTTTCTGTCCCGCAAAACGCTGCGGATGTCCGTTGAATTATTATGACACTTACCTTTTTAAAAAATCACTTAACAATGGAACAAAATAAACCACTGATGCTTCTAATGAATAAACCATAAGGAGAATAAAATGGAATTCAAAGTTAAAGGGAAAGAACTCTTAAAGAAGATAGAAGAGTTGATTCATGAAGGAAACATTAGAAGAATCATTATTAAAGATGCTGACGGAAATCCGTACATAGAAATCCCGCTTACAATTGGTATAGTAGGAACCCTTGCTGCACCGGTTATGGCTGCAATAGGCGCGTTAGCTGGTTTGGTTGCTAACTTTACGATTGAAGTGATTAAAAAGGATGATCGGGTAAAAGATGCAGAATACGATAATCCCGATGTTTCCAAAGCAGAAATTATAGAAGAAAAGTAATTTTAGAACTAAAACAAATTCTTAAAAATCTACATTTCTTTTTCAGCGGTAAGTAATCTGTTTTCAACGAAAACACCGTTTTGAAATTGTTCGTCGTTAATATAAACGATCCCATCCTCATTATGCGGTTCGCCGATAACTGAATGAATTGATTTTAAACCGCCCATGTATTTTCTCGCATCGCATAAATAAACAAGGTCGCCGATCTCTGCTTTCATCTTTTTCATATCATTTTCGGAAAGATTAACTGTGTCGTCTTCTCCTTCTTTCATCCGCCAATGAACCTTAACGATTTCGCCTTCTTCTTCGTTCAACTTAGAGCCTTTGAACATTTCTTTTGCTTTTGCGATAGACCAAGCAGTCAATCCAATCGTCTTTGCTTCTTCGTCATATTTAATTAAGTAGGTGCTAACTATCGGAATTATTAACAACAATAAAAGAATTAGAATAAGCGTCAGCATCATCGGAAGGATATTTAACACAACTAACAGAAAAATTACAACAGAAACGGCAATTAGAGAATAAATTATTCGTGTTCCGTCGGGTTTAGATTTTAATTTAGCTACTATGCTTTTTTGCTGCAATGTTGTGTATGTTACGACAACTGCAACGGCTATACATACAAAAATATTGTACAAAGCTCTTATATATGAATAAGGATGTTTCGGATCCATCTCGATGCCGTGATCAAAAATGCCAATCAATTGAGCAGGATAGTTTGCACCAATAATCATTAAGGCAACTCCGGCTATGAATGTAGTAATGACTGCCGCGGGAGTGAAACGTCTCCAAAATATTCCTAGAAAGATTGCTACAACAAGCGGTGGAGTAAGTGTTGAATGGAAATATCCATGAGCTTCGTAAACAGTCGGGAAGCTTTCAAAAACAAGAACTGACAACACACCCAATATTGTAATTGCCACTGATGACCACCTGGCAGCAACTAATTCCCTGCGATCTGTTTCCTTAATGTTTAATGGAGTTTTCTCTTTGAAAAATGTTTTGATCGGTCTGTAAACATCATTTATATAAATAGCGGCTGTCGCGTTAATCAAGGTATCTACGGTCGACATCAGCGCCGCTGTTAATGCAGCCATGATAAAACCAAATACTCCGGGGTGTGATACAATATTTGCAACTACCACAAAAATTTGATCTGGTGAAGTATTAGGTGGAACAATTTCCGGACTTACGACTGAGATTGCTTTCCCGATCCAACCTGCATTTCCAACAACTATTGCAGAGATTGGCAGCATAAAAAGAACGTTGAAGGTCGCAGCTTTTCTTCCTTCGTTAACACTTTTGGTCGCCATAAATCTCATAACAAGACCCATGTTCATAAAAAGGAATCCGATGGATCCGGCAATTCCGTCCTGCCAAAAAATTCCCACAAAATTAAAGCTTGACGGTTCGTTGAACTTAGCTAAAGGAAGTTTCCATTCCGTCGGTAGTAAATCCCAAAAAACACCAAATCCTCCTACATAATCAACACCTAAAAAGAACAATAAAAGTCCGGCAAACAATAACACAAAACCTTGAAGCAGGTCAGTAAAGATCACTGCTGTTTGTCCGCCGAAAGTGATGTAAATACCGGTTATTACAGCAATAAAAATAATAACACCCATCAGCGTAATGTGGATAGTGCTTCCGAATAATGTGAAAGTTTCGGGAAGCAGTGGAAGCGCGGCTTTGCCCAACGTCAAAAACCCGATTCCAATGTAACCGATCATATAAAACATTAACAAAATGGTTGCAAGAAATCTAGCGGATGGACTAAAACGTTTTTCAAAATATTCAGGGATCGATCTAATTTTTGAATAAACGATTATCGGCAGCCATCCAAATAAGAAAAACGGGATGAAAAACCAATCGTTGATATAAGTCATAGTCGAAGAAAAACCGTGTTCAAAACCTTTTGCTGAATATTTTACAAAACTATGACTTCCAACACCGGTAGCAACTATTGAAAAAGCAATAAGCCACCAGGCGAATCTTCTTCCTCCGAAAAAGAAATCCTTAGTGCTTCTGTTATATCTGCCGAAATAACTTCCGAAAAGCATGATTGCCAAAAAATAAACAATCATTACAATCCAGTCTGTCGAGGTGCCTATGTTATGAAATGTCTGCATACTTTACCAATAGAGGGCTGCGATTGTGAATAATCCGTGAATTAACATAAAATAGATGAAACCAAAAATGAGTACCTTAAACCAGAACTTGTGGATTTTCTTGCGAAGATCAAGAGATTTGGATTTGGAGATTAGCACCATTCCTGTTGTGAAAAGCACTCCACCAACACCATACAGATAAATAAAGGGCAGCCAGGAATCGAAGAAAGATATCATTTAAACTCTTTGCCAAATGCTTGAATTAAGTGTTACAGAAAGTTAATTAAGCTGTAAAATACTTGCAAATTTATCTGTGTTAATTTTGTATAAGATTTTCTTTAAACTTTGCATAAATGCCATAAAAAACAACAAGTTAGGTTAAATAATCCGGTATTTACGAGTATGAAAAATAATTGCATTTATGAGTTTCTTACTCTAAATTAAAAGTCTGAATTATTTTTAAAAGTGAAAATGGAGGATTAGTTAATAATGGGTATGATGAGCCGAATGAGGAGTTTGACTCCTTGGTTTATTCTTACGGTCGGCGGATTATTTGTGCTTTTTATGGTTTTATCCGACTCACAAATTACGAGCATCGTTTCACAGGGCAACAATGCCGTCGGATATGTCAATGACGAGATGGTTACTTATCAAGAATATTCCGGTCTTGTAGAACAAATGAAATCCCAACAGGAACAACAAACAGGTCAAACAATTGACGACACCCAATTGGATGCTTTTCGAGATCAAGTGTGGGAATCTCTAGTCAGTCAAAAATTAGTGCTTGATAAAATAGATGACTTCGGAATAACTGTAACGGATGAAGAAGTAAAAGATGTGCTTCTCGGACCGAATCCTCCGCAAGAACTTCAGCAGAATTTTATTGATTCTACAGGTCAATTTAACAGAGCACTCTACGAGCAAGCTTTAACAGATCCTCAAAACCGAGATATCGTAATTCGTGTTGAAGAAGGTGTAAGGCAGCAGTTATATCAATCTAAACTTCAAAACTACCTTAACGCAAGCATAATTGTTTCGGATAACGAGATTGAACAATATTACCGGGATCAAAATGTGAAGGTTGACGCTGACTACGCATACGTCAACTCAAGATTGATTCCTGATAGCGTTGTTACGGTTACGGAAGACGAGATGAAAGATTATTACTCCGAGAATAAAAAAGATTTTGAAGTAAAAGAACAGCGCAAAATTAAATATGTAAGATTTCCTCTTCTTCCCTCGCAGGGGGATACTACTGCAATAAAATCAAATCTAGATGCGATAGTTCAGAGCATTAAGAGTGATACTGGTTCATTTAAAACTTATGTTGAGATTTACTCTGATAATCCTTATAGTCGGGATACTTTATCGCTTACACAATTGCCTAAAGCTGCTGCAGCAATTTTAAATGAAGCGTCGGATGGAGAAATTATCGGCCCTGTGATTACAAACCAAGGTTTTATTGTTGCTCATCTCGTTGGCAAAATTAAAGGTGCCGATGAGTTTGTGAGAGCATCTCACATTCTTATTTCTTCACAACAAATTGGTGAAGCGCAAGCTAAAGTTAAAGCGGACAGCATTTATTTTGAGTTGAAAAAAGGAAATGCTGATTTTGAAGAAATGGCAATGAAATTTTCAGAAGATCCCGGTTCGGGAAGAGTCGGCGGTGATCTAGGATGGTTCGGCAGAGGACAAATGGTTGCTCCTTTCGAAGAAGCTGCTTTCGGAGGAAAAATTGATTTTATTCAAGAACCTGTTAAAACCCGTTTTGGTTATCATATAATTAAAACTACCGGAAGAGACAACACTCAGTACATTCTAGAGCAAATTGTAAATAAAATTGATGCATCGGCAACTACACAGGATAGAATTTACAACAATGCAAGTGACTTTGCTTATTTGGCAGATAAAAACGACTTCGATTCCGAAGCCGAATTATTGAATTATCAAATAACAGAATCATCTT
>JAGFIY010000145.1 GCA_024103215.1 Melioribacteraceae bacterium
CTCATGAAAGCATAAAGATAAATCATTATTCCAAAAATCACATGAAGTTGAATAGTGCCACTTAATTATAGTTGTATCCCATGTCACTCCTCCATTTTGAGTAAATGCAAACATTAAGTGCGTTCCAATATCAACGTCAGCTTGACTTAAAATCCAACCAGTATCTGGTGAGAAAAAATGGACATCCCAAATATGACGCTTTATTGAATCCACTGGCGTTGATACCCAGGTCCAACCATTTTGACCAAAGTTAGAAATAGGCAAGGTGATTACTATTAAAAAAAGTAAGATTATTTTTCTCATCATTTACCTTATTTAAGAGGAATAGATTCCTAATATACTCCCATTTATTACCTCAACAAAATCATCTTTTTTATCTGGCTGAAGCTTCCGGCTTCAAGCCGATAGCAATAAACTCCCGAAGATAAATCTTCAGCATTGAACTCAACTTCATATTCTCCCCGGGTCAAATGTTTGTTTACAAGCGTTGCAACTTCTCTTCCGAGAATGTCATAAATAATTAATTTAACGGTTTGTAAGGGACGAATATTTTCGTCCCCTACATTAGCTATAGAGAATTTTATTTTTGTAGTTGGATTGAAAGGATTTGGATAATTTTGGTGAAGTAAAATCCTCCCCGGTGCGTATATATCATTAACCCCCGTGAATGAGTTAATGTCTTTCAGTATCTCATTTTCCGGATCAAATGATAGCGATAACGGAAATGCATCCAGGATAAATTCAAACTCTTGAGTTTGTTCATCATTGAAGATTGTAATTAACGTATCACCCGCCGAAGTATTTATTTTTATATCGATCGGCATTTTAAAGAAGTCTGGATTCGTATTGTTCGATTGCATAACAGTAAGATTAATAACCCAATTGCCTGAGACAAAATTAGTATTCCAATCAACAGTGTAATGAGGATAGTTTTCGCCGTAAATCCACTCTTGAAAAAAATATTCAAGATCAATCCCGCTTACCTGTTCTGCAATTTCTTGAAAGTCCTCAGTTGTTGCAACATTATATGATAATTGCGGATCATTGAGATAAGTTTTGAGAGTCGCGAAGAAATTTTCATCTCCAACAATTCCACGAAGCATATGAAGTACAATCGCTGCTTTATCGTAACTTCGCCGGCTGTCAAAAATCTGAGATACTGATGAGATATCCTGCACATAAATCGAGCCCTCGGCACGTTTAGCGCTGTTCATAACCCCAGCGATCCAAACATCGTATTCATCCTTTCCGATAATGTTTTCATAAACCAAACTTTCGGCATAGCAAGCAAATCCTTCATTGAGCCAAATGTGATGCCAGTCTGCACAGGTTACTTTATCGCCAAACCATTGATGTGCCAGTTCGTGAGCAATTATATCGGAAGTAAAACTTCCCATAGAAGATATAGTTTGATGCTCCATTCCACCGGGCCAGCCGAACTCTGCATGACCGTATTTTTCATTCTCAAACGGATAGTTACCGAAGAGATCGATAAACAAATCCATTATCGGAACGGTTTTATCGAGTTGACTTTTTCTTGAAGAAGTCAATTTTTCGGGATAATTGTAGTGATCAATATTCATCAGGCTGCCGCCCGGAAGTTCATACTCGTGAGAATAAAGTTCGTAATTTGTCATAGCAATCGATATAAGATATTGCGCTATTGGATAAGAGTTTTTCCATTTATGTCGAAACAAACTGCTGCTGATCTTGTCTTTTCCCATAAATTTTCCGTTTGAAACAACCGAATAAAAAACATCGCAGGTAATCCAAACATCAGACGAATCAACTTTATCTGCCGGTGTATCTTTACACGGAAACCAATCGCTGGCGCCGTATGGTTCGCTCAACGACCAAATAACCGGAAGTCCATTGTGGGAACCGAATGCGAACGAACCGAATCCCGAACCGCTTTGTGGATTTCCTTTATAATAAAACTCGATTGAAATTTTCTCGCCGGAATTGAGGGAAGGTTTTAACTGCACTACAACTTTTTCATCCGTATGATTGAATGATAATTTAGCATCACCGTTTTTTACTGAATCAACTTGCATGTGATCTGCAAGATCGAAATAGAATTCTTGCAGATTATCGGACAAACTTGTTATCACAGTTGAAAGTTTGCCTTCAAGATACTTCGGATCATAAGTTATAGTAACATCGATTTTGTAATAATTTACGTCGATGTTCGAATCTCCGGGATAGTTAATCTCTTTTGCATTCATCACTTTTTGAAAATTTATTTGTTTAGCCGCAGCACATTGATGAATATTTTGACTAAGAAGTGTTGACGATAATAGAACAAAAGAGATTAAAAACAGTATGATTCTTTTCATAGCAGTTGAGATTTGATTTATAATATTTAATATAAAAAGATTGTTATAAAGATCAGTGCATTATTTTTTGCACCAAACGGATTCTTTCCGGAAAATATGAATAGACATATGTTAAGTGCAGCAGAATTCATACGGCTTTTTTCAATCATATGTTAAAAAAACAATTAAAACATATGAAGCAAAAAACCCATAAGAATTCCCGCAGCAACCGCCGAACCGATAACTCCGGAAACGTTGGGTGCCATTGCATGCATCAGCAAGTAATTGTTTGGATCATCTTTCAATCCGAGATGATGCACAACTCTTGCGCTGTCCGGCACAGCAGAAACACCGGCTGCTCCTATCATAGGATTTAATTTATTGCCTTCTTTTAAGAACAAGTTCATTACTTTGGCAAAAATCACTCCACCTGCGGTTGCAATCATAAATGAAACAGCACCAAGAACAAAAATTAAAATCGATTCTGATGTTAAAAAAGTAGTTGCTTGAGTCGAAGCACCAACTGTTAAACCGAGAAGAATTGTGACAATATCAATTAATGCTTTACTTGCTGTATCTGCCAAACGTTTTGTTACGCCAGATTCTTTGAGCAAGTTGCCGAAAAACAGCATTCCCAAAAGGGGAAGGGCACCGGGCGAAATGAAGGTAGTTAATAATAATCCGACTATTGGAAAAACTATCTTTTCAGTTTTTGAAACCGAACGCGGAGGCTTCATTCTAATTTTTCTTTCATCCTTCGAGGTAAGAAGTTTGATTATCGGCGGCTGAATGACAGGCACGAGAGCCATATAAGAATAAGCAGCGATCGCAATTGGACCAATCAGATCAGGCGCAAGTTTTGAGGAAAGAAAAATAGCGGTTGGACCATCAGCGCCTCCAATTATACCTATTGATGCCGCAGCATTTTGAGAAAACCCCAATGCGAGGGCTGTAATAAATGTTAAAAATATTCCTATCTGTGCCGCCGCACCGAGCAGCATAAGTTTAGGGTTGGACAGTAATGCAGAAAAATCAGTCATTGCACCGATACCAAGAAAAATCAACGGCGGATAAATTCCTTTAAGAACACCAAAATACAGATAATTAAGAACGCTTCCATCCTCATAGATTCCAAGCTGAAGTCCTATATTTTCAATAAATGGAATATTTCCAACCAGAATTCCGAATCCGATGGGCACGAGAAGAAGCGGCTCATATTCTTTTGCGATTGCAAGGTATATGAAAATTATACCTATAACAATCATTATTAAGTGAGGAATTGTAACGTTTGCAAATCCAGTAAAATCAATAAACTGTTGAAGACCTTCCATTTAGTCGCTCCCTATTTCAACAAGAACATCACCTTCAAGAACAGCATCGCCGGGGTTAACTTTAACTGCCGTAACTTTTCCCTCCTTATCGGCTTTAATGCTGTTTTCCATTTTCATTGCTTCCATTATAAGAAGCGTATCTCCGGTTTTTACAACATCACCCACTTTTGTTTTCACTTCCAAAATCGTTCCGGGTAGTGGAGCCTTAATTACCCCAGCACCTTTTCTTTCGGTCGGTCTACTGGTTTTTGCTCTGTCGGATTCAGAAGAAGGAACTGCCGGTTGTCTTACAAGTTTGGGCGTTTTAGTTGTTTTTACTTCACTTTGAATTTCAACCTCGTATGGAGCGCCGTTAACTTCGATCTCGGCAATATTATCTTCTATGTTTACAAGGTTAACGTCGTAAGTATTTCCTCTAATTTTAAACTTAAATTTCTTCATTCTTCTGCCGTTAATTATTTTTTGGGTATTGTCTTAATCCGTAAAGTTTTGAACTCCATGGCGAATATGGTTTTTGAACTCTTTTAATCGTAAGTACAGTGTTTTCAAAATCGTGAGCTTCAGCAAAGTGAAGATAAAGAGCCATCCCGATAGCTGCGTTTATCTCTTCGGAAACATCAAGATCTTCATAATCGGCTGCTCGATGACCGCTAGCTTTTAATTTTTTCCGCTGATGAAGTGTTAAAATATTTTTCAATCTTGAAATGAAAATAGAAAGTACCAGCAACGAAGCGAATACAATCAGGTATCCTACAATCGAGATAAGTATTCCATCTCCGGCAATTATGTTATTAAGATCAAAATTATCAAACATTTTCTTTCCCTTATAATGGAAGATTTGAATGTTTTTTGGGCGGATTAATATCTTTCTTTGTTGAAAGCATTTGAAGCGCCCTAATTATTCTAAACCTTGTGTTTCTCGGCTCGATAACATCGTCGATATAACCGTATTTTGCAGCAACGTAAGGATTAGCAAACTTCCGTTTATATTCCTGTTCTTTTTCATTTATGAACTTAATTCTCTCTTCATCACTCTCGATTTCCTTTAACTCTTTTGCGTGAAGAACTTCTATTGCACCTTTCGGACCCATCACTGCAATTTCAGCACCTGGCCAAGCATAGTTAATATCCCCGCGCAAGTGTTTGGAACTCATCACATCGTAGGCACCACCGTAAGCTTTTCTTAAAATGATAGTAATTTTGGGAACAGTAGCTTCACCGTATGCGTAGAGTAATTTAGCTCCATTTAAAATAATTCCGCCGTACTCTTGTGCTGTACCAGGGAGAAATCCGGGAACATCAACTAAAGTAACAATCGGTATATTGAAAGCATCGCAGAAGCGCACAAATCTTGCTGCTTTTCGCGAAGCATTTATATCGAGAACTCCAGCTAGATAACTCGGCTGGTTTGCAACAATTCCCACAGGAATTCCGTTAAACTTTGCGAAACCAGTAATGATATTTGGCGCATAGTAACGCTGAACTTCCAGGAACTCAGAATAATCAACAACTGCGTGAATAACATCTTTAACATCGTAGGGTTTGTTTGGGTTTTCAGGAATGATTTCATTTAACGCATCCTCAAGTCTGTCAATAGGATCATCGCAAACTGTAGTAACAGGATCTTCCATGTTGTTTTGAGGGATGTAACACATAAGTTTTCGAATTAAGAGAATTCCTTCCTGTTCGTCTTCCGCAACAAAATGAGTAACACCGGATTTTGATGCATGAACTGATGCGCCGCCGAGTTCTTCTTCAGTTACGACTTCGCCGGTAACTGTTTTAACAACTTTTGGCCCGGTAACAAACATATAGCTTGTCCCTTTGGTCATAATCGTAAAGTCGGTTAAAGCCGGCGAATAAACAGCGCCACCCGCACAAGGACCGAAGATCGCTGAAATTTGGGGAACAACTCCCGAAGCCATAATATTACGTTGAAAGATATCCGCATAACCACCGAGACTCTTAACACCTTCTTGAATTCTGGCGCCGCCGCTGTCGTTGATACCGATAATCGGGGCACCGACTTTCATTGCTTTATCCATAACTTTACAGATTTTCTGAGCGTACATTTCCGAAAGCGAACCTCCGAATACGGTAAAATCCTGGCTGAAAACATAAACCAAACGACCGTCTATTGTTCCGTAACCGGTAACAACACCGTCGGAAAGATAAGATTGTTTATCCAACCCGAAATCAACCGTACGATGTGAGACGAACATATCAAATTCTTCAAAACTTCCGTCATCAAGCAGCATATCAATTCTTTCACGAGCGGTATATTTACCTTTTTTATGCTGGGATTCAATTCTCTTTTCTCCTCCGCCTAAACGTGCTTTGGCACGCATCTCCATCAATTCTTTAATTTTGTCTTCAATTGGCATTTTTTCTCCTTAGGATATAAGCATTGGTTAATACTATTTTCCGGGTTCGCAAAATTCAGTGAGCACTCCACCAGTTGATTTTGGATGAAGGAAAGCAATGTTCATTCCTTCAGCCCCCTTCCGCGGTTCTTTATCAATAAGTCTGATTCCATTTTCTTCGGCTTTGTTCAGCATAGATTCGATACCGTTTACCGCAAATGCAATATGGTGAATTCCTTCGCCTTTCTTTTCGATGAATTTTCCAATCGGTCCTTCCGGATCTGTCGATTCAAGAAGTTCAATTTTTGTCTGACCCAATTTGAAAAAAGCAGTTTTAACTTTTTGATCGCTAACTTCTTCAACGGCATAGCATTTCAGTCCTAGAACGTTTTCGTAATATTTTATTGAGTCTTCGATACTTTTAACGGCTATTCCGATATGTTCTATATGGCTCAAATTCATCTTGCATCCTCTTATTATGAATTAACATTTCCTTCAATTTGCGTGCCTTGCACAAAAATATAAATATTATAAAAAAATCTTTGTTTGAGAGTAATAAGAAGCTGAATATCGAGAATTTTATCCCAAACTTGAAAAAGATGTCAATCAATTCTCAAATAATAGAAAGATAATTATAAATATTCGGATAAGCCGTATGAAAATTTGTAAGTTATAAAGCCTTGACAAACAGAGTGAATATCAATAAATTTGTTGTTCAATTTTATTCCACAGTAGCTCAATGGCAGAGCATTCGGCTGTTAACCGAAGGGTTGTAGGTTCGAGTCCTACCTGTGGAGCAGAACAAATCCCGAATAGTATTCGGGATTTTTATTTTAAACATCCACTGTGTTTGTGATCAAAAAGTTTTATCGGATTTCTATTTTGCAGGTTGTCTTACTAATTCTTTCGAGCTATGTAAAATCCGTAGCTGTAATAGTTACTATATTTCTTGTATAAGTCAATTTCAGCTTTGTGGTCATCTACTACTTTTTGGGCAAGTTTTGAATTATTATTTCGTTTTAAAAATTCTTCGAATCTTGCTTCCATTGGTTTGTAATAATTAGTAATCCAACTTTTTTGACTTATATTGAAATATCCTTCTAATGTGAAATCATTTTCTTCAAGAATCCTGATTTTAGTTGAAGCTGTGTCAATCTCGGGATATTCTAGCTTCCAAAATTCTTCAATCTCACATGGTCTTGAGTTGGTTATCCATGTGATTTCACTGAGCGCTAAAAAACCACCCGATTTTAAATATTCCTTCCAAATTTTTACTCCCTTTTCAAATCCAATGTTGTAGATCGCACCTTCTGCCCAAATAATGTCGAATTCTTGATTGTTAAATGGCAAGTCGTCCATTGAGTTTTTGAGCGTAATAATTTTATCCGTCAATCCTAATTTTTTTGATTTTTTGTTTAGTTCATCCAAAAATTCAGGAAACAAGTCAACAGCTGTTATTTGTCCGTTTAAGTTTTGAGCGAGTGTAATTGTTTGTCCGCCCGAACCACAACCGATGTCGGCTATTCTTAATTTTCTGTCTTTCGGTAACTTGATAAAGTTAATTGCTTTAATTGTTTCTTCGAAGCTTCCTGGTCCCTGTCTTTCCGAGTTTTTATGAAAGTCGATTATTAATTCTAATTCTGTCATGTGATTTTCTTTAGGCTGCACACAACACATTCGAGAGCATTGGTCGCGGGTGATTTTTAAGAGCAACTTCTGAAGCAACTAACAAATTATTCATTTAACTTAAACTTTTAATTAAGGATTTATTTATCCAGCAATTTCTTTTAACTCATCCATTGTAAATAAGGGAATGAGTCTGAGTCCGGCTGTTTCAAGATTTTCAAATGCTTTTGGATTTCGGACAATTACACATACTACAGTTTCTACATTTCCTCCTAGTTTTCGCAGTTGTTCAACACTCTCGATTATTTGACCCCCTGTTGTAACTACGTCTTCAATTACTGTTAAATTTTTTCCGTAGAAATCAATTCCTTCGGCAAGCTTTCTTGTCCCGTATTCTTTTGCTTTTTTTCTTACAAAAATTGCGGGAATCTTGGTTTGCATTGATAAACTTATTGCGATTGGAATTCCGCCCATCTCGAGTCCGGCAAATATTTCAGTACCGTGTGGAATTAAATTCATCATATGATTTGAAATTTCTTTCAAGAGGGAAGGGATAGATTCGAACAAATATTTATCGAAATACTCATTTGATATTTGACCCGATCTAAGCAGAAATTCACCCGTGATATGAGCGGTGTTGTAAATTTCTTTACCCAATTCTTTTTTTGTCATATTACCTCAAATTTTTATGGTACCGGATCATAACCGCTTCCGCCCCAAGGATGGCATCGTGAAATCCTTTTGATTGACAACCACAATCCTTTAAATATGCCGTATTTTTTGAGTGCCTCGATGCTGTAATGCGAACAAGTGGGAGTGTAACGGCAGCTTGAAGGAAATAACGGCGAAATCAGAATTTGATATGCACGAATAAAGAAGATAAACGGATAACCGAGCAGAACCAATAGTTTCCTAATATTTGATTTTGTTTTCATTACACAAATATCATAAGAAACTTAAAAAGATGCTTATATACTTTTCAGCAAATTTATTACACGATTAACCTGTGTACACTTTTAATTTTTGTCAAATTTTAATTATCTTCAAATCCACAAACTAATTGGGCAATTCAATTAATACCGGAGGGATAACTAAATGAAATTATCAAGGCTACTCCTTTTACTTTCTTTATTTGGCGGAATAAGTTTCGGGCAGGTTTACCAAGGACCAGCAGCAGGTTCCGTTGCAAGCGGAACGACCGTCAGTACGGAGACAAAAATGAATGATCTCGGCGGAGTTCATTTTAAAACTCATCCGCCCAAAAATATATTTACTAACATGCTTCT
>JAGFIY010000025.1 GCA_024103215.1 Melioribacteraceae bacterium
TTATCCCAACTTGTTATTTTGTAATCCCCATTCTCAAAAATGATTTGAGGATATCTTTTTTTGAAAGGTGCAATTTCATAATAAACGTTTGCGAGATTGGGACAAACACTTACGCATATATTGCAAATTTCATCGCAGTACAGACAGCGGGATGCTTCTTCAACGGCAGAGGTTTCATCCATTACCGGGTTAACTAAATCGAAAGAATTGCGCTGCTCTAATGGAATGGATTGTAAATCTTTTCCGTAAACTCTTTGGGATAATTTATGTTGGTATTTTCGCAAATCAATTTTTACGTGATCAGGTTTTAAAGCGTTATACTCCTGTTCAATCTTTGATAAAATTATTTTTGCGGCATCTTTACCGTCGCCCATTGCATTAATAAGTGAATCGGCGCCGCGAACTGCATCGCCTCCGGCAAAAACATTTTTAATTTCTGTTTCTTTTGTGTTCGGGTTAACCTCCAATTTATTATTAGGAAGAAAATCTAAGTCCACTTCTTGACCGATTGCAGTAATAATCGAATCAAACTCCAATACATAATCAGAGTTTGGAATTTCTACCGGGCGTCTTCTTCCCGATTCGTCTTCATCGCCGAGTTTCATTTTTATACAAGTTAATCTTAGTTTACCATCGACTTTTTCAATTTTCTTAGGTGCAGTCAGTTCAACAACTTTAATTCCTTCGTGGATTAATTCTTCAATTTCCTCTTTATCGGCTGGCATTTCGTTGATTGTTCTTCTATATAGTAGAGTTACACCTTCGCCGTTGCTTACTAATCTTTGCGCAGTCCGCGCAGCATCCATAGCGGAGTTTCCGCCACCGATAACAGCCGCACTTTTACCAAGACTAATTTTTTCACCCAGTTTAATCTTTTCTAAAAATATTATTTGATCAAAAACATTCGCGCTATCTTCACCTTCGACTTCAAGTTTCTTTCCTTTTTGTGCACCGATTCCTAAATAAACAAAATCAAATTTATTTCTAATTTCTTCAAAGTCATTTTTAGTTATTGTGCGATTGTAATGAATCTTAACTCCGAGTGATTCAATATTTTTTACATCGAGTTCCAAAAGTTTGTCGTCAATTCTAAACTTCGGTATGGTTGATGATGCCATTCCTCCGCCAAAACCGTGTGCTTCGAAAACTTCTACGTTAATACCTTCCAACGCTAAAAAGTATGCAGCTGAAAGTCCCGACGGACCGGCACCAATTACAGCGACTTTTTTATCTAAATTTTTTGAAGGATGTTTATTAAAATGATGTGATTCTTTTTCTGCAGCAAATCTTTTCAACTCTCTTATCAATAGTGAATTGTCGATGTTCATTCGCGTACACTTAGCTTGACAAAGATGATCGCAAACCATTCCGGTTATATTAGGCAGCGGATTTTCTCTTACGATAGTTTCATAAGCAGCAGAATAATTTTTATTGCCGATATGATATAAATATTCCGGTACATCCTGATCAATTGCGCAGGCTTCAACACAAGGAGGATGAAT
>JAGFIY010000024.1 GCA_024103215.1 Melioribacteraceae bacterium
CGATACACTAAAAACTCAACTGGATGAAATTTTAGTAACCGCAACAAAATTTCCGACAGAGGTTCAAAATATTTCAAGTTCGTATTCTGTCATAGACAAATCTTATATTCATAAAACAAACACCTCAACCGTATTGCAATTATTGAGAGAGGTTCCGGGTATATCAATTGCACAGCAGGGCGGACTTGGAAAACTAAACAGCCTGTTTATGAGAGGTGCTAATGCTAATCATACTTTGGTGTTAATCGACGGAGTTGAAGTAAACGATCCGAGTTCACCGAGCAATGCATTTGATTTATCAAATTTGCTGGTAAGCAACATCGAAAGAATCGAAATAGTCCGGGGTCCGCAAAGTACTCTTTACGGTTCAGATGCTCTTGCCGGTATAATAAATGTGTTTACCGAACATGGGAGTGAAACAAATAAATTTTCCTTGCAAACTGAAGGCGGTTCTAATAGTTATTATAGGGGCAGCGGACAATTAACCGGGAGTTATAATTTATTCAATTATTCAATTAACTTTTCGCGTCTCGCAACGGAAGGTATATCAACCGCGAACGAAAAGTACGGCAACACCGAGAAAGATGGTTATTCAAATAATTCATTCTCATCATTTCTTTCAGCACGCGTTCTAGATAATTTGAAATTTAGTATTAACTATCGATATACAAATTCCTCTGCAGATTTGGATCAAGGAACAAAGCTTGGTGATGACCCGAACTATACTTATGATATTGAAGAGAATATTTTTAACGCTGCTGTCAATTACGATTTATTCAATAGCAAATGGAAGCAAAAATTTAGCGGTTCGGTTCTTAGAAGAATAAGCAAATCAATTGATGAACCGGATGATAACAATCCCGGTTCTTCAACAAATTTTACAAACGCAACGCGAACAAAATTCGAATGGCTTAACAACCTTACATTTATTCCGTATAATATTATTACACTCGGACTAGAAACCGAACTTGAGAAAGCCAACACAGAATATATTTCGATGGGAGAATGGGGACCTTTCGAAAGTGTTTTCCCTTCTCAGCAAATGAGAACTAATTCTGCTTTTCTTCAAAATCAATTAATTCTTGATGGTGGTTTTTCTGCAATTGCAGGAATACGATTTGATGATAATGAAAAATTCGGAAGTCATTCTACTTTTAGATTAGGTGCTTCATTTCATTTTGATAAAACTAGTACTAAACTAAAAGTCAATTACGGAACGGGATTTAAAGCACCTTCATTGTTTTATTTGTTCGATCCCGCATTCGGCAACCCGGAATTGAAGCCCGAAGAAAATTCAGGGTGGGATTTGGGATTTGAACAATACTTCTTCGGAAGTGGTTTCTCTTTCGGGGCAACTTACTTTTCAATGAAATTTGAAAATATGTTCGGGTTCGATCAAAATTTTGTGACAATAAATATTAACAAAGCAGAAACAAAAGGAATTGAATCCTTTGTTACTTACAAATCAAACAGATTTTATGCTCACTTAACTTACACTTATACCGATGCAGTTGATTTAAGCAATTTAGAGGAATCAAGGTTAATCCGCCGTCCCAAGGATAAGGTTACTTTAACTTTATCTTACAACCCTATTGAAAAAATTAATTTGAATTCAAGCATTAGGTATGTCGGTGGAAGAGAAGATGATGATTTTTCAACATTCCCCTCAACACGCATTACACTAAGTGAATATACAATTGTAGATTTAGCTGTTAATTATAAATTGATTGATAATCTTAATCTTTTTGTCAGAGTTGAAAATTTATTTAATACTGATTATGAGGAAGTACTTTATTACGGTTCTTTAGGAAGAACTTTCTACGGCGGAATTTATTTTGAGTTCTAGTATAAAATAATATTGGGCTGATTAACTTTTTTTAATAGCAAGTTTTGTAAGTCTCTTATTAATCAGCCCATTTTTTAAATCGATTCTATTTTTTCTTTGAAATATATACCCAGTTTTTTTAATTCCTCGAGGATGGGAACATATATCTCTTTTTTAATCGGAATTTGACAACCTCTAATCTGAAGTTCGTCTGTTAATAATAATTTAGCTGCAATAGCTGCCGGAAGTCCAACGGTTTTTGCAATTGCTGTTTTACCGTTTGGATCACCATGTTCAATCATCAACGATGTAATTTTTTCTTTTCTATCACCATCGTTTGGAAACACGGCTTCAATTTCGTGCTGCAGAAGAACCATATCACGCATGCCTTTCGGAAGAGGCATTTTTTGAATCAATAATCCTTCAAGAACTTGCGCAGCAGTCTTTGGATTACCTTCGATCTTTCTCTTATCTAAAAGACCGAGAAATTTAAAATTCTGCATGATTTTCCCGGTCGGATTGATATTTAAGTAATTAGCCAAACGTGTTTCAAGTTTGCTGCCGGATGCAGATTGGGGAAGAAACATCTCAGTAAACTGTTCATATGTAAGTTGATTTAAATTCGGCACTCTCATTGTTTCATTAGGAATTCCGAGCTTAACTATTTTATACCATGTTTCGCTCCAGCCCGGGTATCTTAACGTTCCTCTTATCATTGTTGTAACCCGAGTCAGATCAAACACATCGAGATATACAAGAGAATCGCGGTTGGGATAAGCTTCGAGCTCGCCAACTCCTTCAATATCAACACTCCAAGTTCTTTTGAAAACTTGATTGTGGGAAACAAGTTTTATATTTCCGTCTTCCATGTACTGTGCGCCGCTTTCGCCCGCCATTACAACGTTTCGCGCATTCCAAGTTATACAATATTTAAGCGGATTAGAATTAACCTCAGGAGCAGGTATTCCGCTTCCGTAGGAAATAAAACTTGTAACATAACCGCCTCTTTCCCTTATCCCATGGATCATAGACATAGCCGACATATGATCGATTCCGGGATCTAAACCCATTTCATTAAGAAGCAGAATGTTGTTTTTTAGTGCGTCTTTGTGAAGCTGCTTCACCCGGAAGTTTTCATATGAAGCCGTTATCATATGCCTTCCGTGATTGAGACAATCCAATGCAATCATAAATTGAAACGTTGGCGGAAGAAGATTAATTACCAAATCCGATTCTTCAATTAATTTGTTTCTCAGTTCGGAATCATTAACATCAAATTTTACCGCCTTACAGTTTGAGTTCCGTCCTTCAAGCCTCTCAACAGCCATTTCATAGTTATAATCTGCTACCGTAACATACCAATCATATTTGCCTGCGTTGTCGATCATATAAGATATTAGTGAGGGTGTGCTTTGTCCAGCACCGAGAATTAAAACTTTCTTCATGGAATTTCCTTTTGTGGATATACGAGTATTTAATAATTATTTGTATATCAAAAATATGTAGATATATAGTAAAAAGAAAAGAAATGAGGATAATATTAAACAAAAAAGCACCAAACGCGTTAAATATTAGTAATTGGACGAAGAAAGTGATAAATAACTTTAATCATACCCAAAAGTATTATTCCATTATTTTCACTAAGTTATAAAGATAAATTTGAAATTTTGGAGCTGTTTATGGAATCTGAAAAGAAAAATAAAACGGAAATTAAGCTGAGTGAAAAATTTGAGATCTCAGATGAATTTCCTATTCCCGTGTTTGAAGAATGGAAAGCGAAAGTAATTGAAGACTTAAAAGGAGCAGATTACAACAGAAAATTAACTACAAAAACTTATGAGGGGATTGATCTTAAACCGATTTATACTAAATCCGATCTTGAGAATATTACTGACTCAGATTTTCCGGGTTTTCAAAATTTTAAAAGAGGAATTAAATCATCCGGTTATAAAAGCAAATCGTGGGAAATAACACAAGAATACAATTACGCTGATGCATTAAAGTTAAATGAAGCACTAAAAAACGATACTCAAAAAGGATTAAAGGGAATTCGTATTGCACTCGACGACGCGACAAAATTAGGTGTGGATGCCGATTATGCAGATCCTCTTTTGGTAGGAAACAAGGGTCTTTCAGTTTCTGCATGTAGAAGTTTAAAACGTGTGTTCGATGGAATTGATCTCAATAAATTCCCAGTTTGGATCGACGCCGGATTTTCAACTATTCCATTTCTTATGGTGTTCGACGCATTTTTAAGAGAAATCTATCTCGATAGAAAAAATTTCCGTGGCGGAATTACCGCAGATCCAATAACTTATCTTGCCGAAAATGGAAATCTTCCCCTTCAGCTTTCGAAAGTCTATGATCAACTTACCGATACTCTTAACTTCGTTGAAAAATTTTATCTCGATTTCAAATCAATTTCAATAAATTCATTTGTGTATGTCGATGCAGGTGCTTCAGCCATACAGGAACTTGGTTTTGCGGCTGCAACCGGGCTTGATTACTTATCCCAATTAACCGATAGAAATCTATCAGCTGAAAAAATTAACAACTCAATAGTTTTTAATTTTGGTATCGGCTCATTCTTCTTTATGGAAATTGCAAAGTTCCGTGCCGTAAAAATTATTTGGTCAAAAATACTTAATGCATTCGGAGTAAAAGAAAGTGAATTAAATGTAACACTTCATGCCCGTACAACTAAGTTCAACCAGACAAAGTTGGATCCATATGTAAATATGCTCAGAACAACAACTGAAGCTTTCTCGGCTGTCATTGGCGGAGTTGATGCTCTTCAAACAAATCCTTTTGATGAATCATTTAATGAGCCGAACCAGTTTTCGAGAAGAATTGCGAGAAACACCCAGATTATTCTCGGCGAAGAATCGCATCTCGATAATTTGATAGACGCAGCAGGCGGTTCATTCTATATTGAAAACTTAACAGCACAAATTGCAGAAAAAGCTTGGGAAATTGTAAAACAAATAGAAGCTGAAGGCGGAATGTATCAAGCCTTGAAAAAAGGCATTCCCCAACAGATGGTTGCAGATACACTGACTGCGAAAATAAATGATCTTTCGAAAAGAAAAACGGTGTTGGTCGGAACGAATATGTACGCAAACACGAAAGAAAAACAATTCGAATTGCGCAGAACAGATAATAAAGAATTTATTAAGAAACGTTCCGAATTTCTTCAAAAATATAGAATTGAAGGGGACGATGATAAACACAAAAAGATTATCGAACATTTGGAAAAGGCAGCGCATGCAGATCCGGCAAACTCAATCGAAATTGCGTCTGAAGCAATCAGATTGGGAGCTACAGTCGGAGAACTTACAAACATTTTCCGGCAAAATGTTGAAAGCGAAAAATTGAATAATAAATTAAATTTTCCAAGACTAAGCGAAAACTTTGAACAGTTACGAGAAGAAAGCATCAGAATTGCACAAATGCGGGGATATCCGCCAACAGTTTTTCTTGCAAATATGGGTAGTTTAAAACAGCATAAAGCACGTGCAGATTTTTCAAGAGGATTTTTTGAAACCGGTGGTTTTGAAGTTGTTTATCCAGCCGGCTTTGATAATGAAATCGATGCAGCAAATACAGCGGCAGAATCAAAGACTGATGTCATTGTTATTTGTTCAACTGATGATACATATCCTGAAATTGTACCAAAATTTATTAACAAATTGAATGAAAGAAATTGTAAAGCTAAAATTGTACTTGCAGGTTATCCGAAAGATCAAGTTGAAGCGCACAAAAAATCCGGTGTCGATGAATTCATTTATGTAGGTGCAAACGCTCTAGAAATCCTAAAGAGTTTGATCGCGGGAATAGGAGGAAATCAATAATGGCACGAATTGATATTCAAAATATTAAACTCGACTTTCAAGAAAAGAAAAATATATCCTACGAAGAATGGTCACGTAAATTCGAAGATGAAACGGGACGGAAACCCGAAGAACTGATTTGGGAAACGATGGAAAAGATAAATGTAAAACCGTTATACACAAAAGAGGATATCAAAGAACTAAAGCATGTTGATTATATGTCCGGAATTCCCCCGTTTTTGAGAGGACCTTATTCAACAATGTATGTCGTGCGTCCTTGGACTATTAGACAATATGCCGGATTCTCAACCGCCGAGGAGAGCAATGCGTTCTACCGCAGAAACCTAGCTGCCGGTCAGATGGGATTATCCATTGCATTCGATCTTGCAACTCACCGCGGTTATGACTCCGATCATCCAAGAGTTTTGGGGGATGTTGGAAAAGCCGGTGTTGCAATCGATTCAATCGAGGATATGAAAATTCTATTCGACGGAATTCCGCTTGATAAGATGTCTGTTTCAATGACGATGAACGGAGCGGTTCTTCCGGTGATGGCTTTTTATATTGTTGCAGCAGAAGAACAAGGCGTTCCGCCGGAGCTGCTTTCGGGGACAATTCAAAACGATATTCTCAAAGAATATATGGTTCGAAACACATATATATATCCTCCCGAACAGTCGATGAAAATTATTGCGGATATTTTCAAATATACTTCACAAAACATGCCGAAGTTTAACAGCATAAGTATTTCCGGTTATCACATGCAGGAAGCCGGAGCAACGGCAGATCTTGAAATGGCATACACATTGGCTGACGGTTTGGAATATGTAAGAACCGGAGTGAATGCCGGGATGGATATAGATAAATTTGCACCGCGTCTATCGTTCTTTTGGGCGCAGGGAATGAACTATTTTATGGAAATTGCAAAAATGAGAGCCGCCAGGTTGATGTGGGCTAAAATCATAAACATGTTCAATCCCAAAAATCCAAAATCGCTTTCATTAAGAACTCACTCCCAAACATCCGGCTGGAGTTTAACCGAGCAAGATCCGTTTAATAATGTTATAAGAACTTGCGTTGAAGCGATGGCGGCGGCAATGGGACATACACAATCGCTTCATACAAATTCTTTAGATGAGGCAATTGCACTTCCAACAGATTTTTCAGCCAGAATTGCGAGAAACACTCAACTATATCTTCAAGATGAAACAAATATTACAAAGGTTATTGATCCTTGGGGAGGATCGTATTATGTTGAGGCTTTGACTGACGCTCTTTTGAAAAAAGGCTGGGATCATATTCTCGAGATTGAATCCTACGGCGGAATGACCAAAGCAATCGAAGCCGGAATTCCGAAAATGAGAATTGAAGAAGCAGCAGCGAGAAGACAAGCAAGAATTGATTCCGGAACTGAAACAATTGTTGGGGTGAATAAATATCGTCTCGATAGAGAAGATCCGATAGAAATATTAGAGGTCGACAACACCTCTGTGAGAAATGCTCAGATTAGAAGATTAACCGAACTGAAAAAGAATCGTGATCAACAAAAAGTCAGTGCGGCGTTAGAAGCTATAACAAAATGTGCTGAAACCGGGGAAGGAAATTTACTCGAACTCTCAGTTAATGCCGCAAGATTACGAGCAACACTCGGAGAAATATCTTATGCAATCGAAAAAGTAAGCGGGAGATACAAAGCCGTGACAAGAACAATTTCCGGAGTTTATAACAGCGAATATAAATCAAGCGAGGATGATGACCTCAAAAAAGTTCGTGAAATGACTGATTCATTTTCGGAGCGAGAAGGACGAAGACCGAGAATAATGATCGCAAAAATGGGTCAAGACGGTCATGACCGCGGGGCAAAAGTTGTTGCTACAGCTTATGCCGATATGGGATTTGACGTTGACGTAGGTCCGCTTTTTCAAACTCCAGAAGAAACAGCAAAACAGGCTGTCGAGAACGATGTTCACGTCGTTGGAATGAGTTCACTGGCAGCAGGACACAAAACACTTCTTCCACAGCTTGTTGAAGAACTAAAAAAATTGGGACGAGAAGATATAATTGTAATCATCGGCGGAGTTATTCCTCATCAGGATTATGAATTTCTTTATGAGCATGGAGCATCGGCAATTTTTGGTCCCGGCACAAAAATACCCAAAGCCGGAATAAAAATTATGGAAGAGATAAATAAGCGGTTTGGTGACTAATTATTAGCTGAAGCCAAAGAGCGCCTTTTAATTAGATTTTATAACCGTTCACTAAAGTGAACGGTAAGTGATAAGTGGTTTGTTCTTTCTCACTTTTCGTATCAATTTCCGTCTGCTTTAGCAGACGGTTAAAGCTCAACAATAAAATCGGCTTTAGCCGCATTCTATTATTTTGTATATTTAATTTGATATGAGCTGGGTAAGAGTTTGGTTGCATATTGTTTTCACCACAAAAAATAGAGAACCCATTCTCTCTTCCCATATCCGTAAAAATATATTTCAACATATCAAAGAAAACGCAGCTCAAAAAGATATTTGGATTGACAGTATTAACAGATATAAAGAACACGTTCATTGTTTACTTTCCCTAAATAAAGATCAACCTATTAGCAAAGTAATTAAATTGATAAAAGGTGAATCATCATTTTGGGTAAATAAGAATAATTTGACTAAAACAAAATTCACCTGGCAGGATGATTATTGGGTTGTGAGTGTCAGCGAGAGTCACTTAAAATCTGTTAGGGAATATATCCATAATCAAGAAGAACATCATAGGTACAAACCTTTTAGCGAAGAGATTGATGAGTTTATGAAAAAATACGGCTGGTCTTACACACAAAAGCAAGGGGGCTGAAGCCCAACTTGTTTTTTGATTCTTTAATCCGTTCACTGAAGTGAACGGTAAGTGATTTATTATTTTTAATTTTTCCATCAATTACCGTCTGCTTTAGCGGACGGAGTATAAACCTTCAGAAAAATATAGGGCTTTAACCCCAACCGTTCTCTAAAGAGAAAGTTGCGTGATTTCTTATTCCTTATCAATTACCGTCTGCTTCAGCTGACGGAGTATAAACCTTTAGAAAAATTTAAGGCTTTAGCCCCATTTTAATTTCAATAAGCCTTCTAAAAAATAAACTCATTGGCTATTTAATAATTGCATCTCTTCCCGCATACCGATAAATTTATCTTATTAAATAATTAACCAATCTAAACTGTTTATGAAACTACTTTTGCTTTCCTTATTGTTAATCACATCAATTACTTTTTCACAAACAACCGAAATCTACATCCCCGATGTTGATGGTAATGAGTACGACGGACAAGTTGTAAAGGTTTGGGATGCAAACTCCGGTGAGTATTACGGTGAACAGATTACTACAAATTCACTTGCAATATTTGATAATATTACTTCCGTTCAAACTGAACCGGTAAACTATAAATTAACTGCCGGTTATAATCCACAGAGTAAGTCGATTTATTTTACTTCTCAAAAGAGCGGGAAGGTAACGATAATTGTATCTGATATAATTGGTCAGAGCAGAAAAGTTATATCTGATACTTACGGCGGAAGGGAAGAAATTAAGCTGAGCAGACTTGGGCTTAATAATTTTACGAATGGATTTTATGCATTAAGAATAATAATACCTTCAGAGAGTTACTCTCTCGGTTTAATTAAGAACGGGATAAACTACACGGCAAAGAATGTAGTAAAGGTAATTAGTGAATCGTCATTGCAAAAAACTACACTTGCAGATGAAATAAGAGTAGAAGTAACTCACGAAGGTCACTACAAAAGAACGTTTGTTGCAGAAAAGAGTGAAAGGGTTGAAGACTATGTAGTTGGTTTTGTTGACCAGATGAAGACGGACGGGACTCCCGTTACAGCGGAGGAGTTCAAGCAGTACTGTGTGGATTTTAATTTCACAACGAATAATGGAATGGGTCCAGGACTCAAGTCGTACTTTCCTAATGAGAATAAGGAGATTTGGATCGCGATGAGCGACAAGAACGACCCATCAATTACGTTTGAGTATGTGCAGATGGAGCAGATCCGTGATTTAGTCGTAGCAGAAATATATGACCCCGCAATCGCTCCGGAAAATCAGCCATCATTTTATCTGCAGAGTTCGGTGAATCCAGATGAGATTCCATTGTATGAGACAGGTAAGATTGTTATTATGCCTCAAACAGCAGGATATGGTTTTGGAGTCCAAGGAGACAGTGAGACAGGAGTTATTAAAACAGGATTAATTTTTCTCGACGATGACCTGGACATTGCGAATAGTTCTCGTGCACGCGAGGCTACCCTTGAAGAAGTTGCGTCGTGTTTATTTGGACCCGATGAAGGACAAGGTCCACCTTATGGGGGATTTGGTATTGAAACAGTTTTAGTAAACGGTGGGAGACTGACACCAATTGATATTAAGCTCTGTCAAATGGCACAGAAACTCCCTCCCAAAACTCAGCTTGATGATGTGTTGGGGTTGTAAAAAAGAAATGCTGAATTTTGAATGAAAGACCCAAAGATTTTACTATTTTTCCACAGCTTAAGTTTTAATGACTAAGAACTTTAACTTCTCAATCTCTCCAACTTATTTTTATAACTTTCATAATAAACTTCCTTTAAATCATCTCGCAAAAAAGAAACATCAATTATTTTTTTTACTTGCTTAGTCTTATCAAGCATCGCATCATAAATTTTTGCAAAACGGTTTTTATTTATGCCTATTCTTTTTGAGAATACTTTAAAATCCGGTTTGGTGTATTTACTACCGGATTTGTAGGCATCCGTTTCAAAATTGTCTTTAAATAAATCCAACGCTAAATCAGATTCGCCGGGAACGTGAATAGAAGTGTTTAATAAATCATAAAACTTTGTCAGCAAGTAATCACCATATTCCTCATTTCGGTAAAGAGAAAAGTTTTTTAAGTGAGCATCGCCATTGGAGAAAAGATAATTAAAAATAATTACACGGAAATATTTTTCCACTTCTATTCGATACGGTTTTATATGCTTATTCATTAATTCTGCTATTTCTTCGTAACTAAAATCATATTTGTAGTTTTGTCCGTTTGTTTCTTCAGTTCGTCCGGCAATTTGCGCAAAGTCTTCTTGTAATGTTTTTCTACCCTCTTTTGTTCTGTCAAATCTTTTTGCAATGTATGCAGGTTCATCATCAGCAAAATATACAATGGCATTTAGTGCCGTATCAATTTTATAAACTTGACTTGCAATCCGCATTGTAAGATGCTCATTGTACGGAACTTGATCTAAATTCTTGAATACTCCGCCGGGTATAGGTTTCAGAATGTACTCACCATCTTTTTCAGTAAGAACCAATTTATTGTTTTCTAATTTCAGCGAGTGTTTTATTTGAATACCGGAAATTGAAAGTCTGTCACTTCTCTCGAGTTTAGCGAAATTAAATTCAGGTCTTGTGAATTCTAACTGATGATTTACTTTTTTACCATCAAATATTTTTTTCAAACATGGGTTGCAGTATGTTTCAAATCCAGGTTTTAAACATGCCGGACATCTTTCAATTTTCATTTTCAACTACCCTCACTCCGCCTATTGTATCATTGTTTGCTGTTTTCAACAATAGACTAAAAAAATCATTTTCATCAATTTTTAAGCTACGGCATTGAAGCTCTTTATTTTCACCTTCGCTTAACAGCCCAAAGAAAAAAGGGAAAAGCACATTCGATTTGAATGCTTCTTTTTGTTTTGGGAATGACAAACTTATTGGCGGCAAATCTGATTGCAAATATTCATCGTCATATTGAAAAAGATATTCTCCATCAACTTTTGATAAAGTCCCAACATAATTTTCGTTAAAAAAAACTTTTGCTTCTCGTTTCATATCAATCTACTTTTACAGTGATCTCTAATCCCAAAGCTTCGGTAATTTTTTGCAATGCGTCCAATGTAGGATTTGCTTTCCCGTTTTCGATATCTACAAAGTTTCGTAAACTCAAACCCACAATTTCAGCCAAATCCTTTTGAGTAATTTTTAGAAACTTTCGTCTAACCTTTATTATTTTTCCAATTTCTATTTTATTCATTTTAATTATGCAATAAAATGCACATTTTATTATTTTATGGAGTCAAGATAAGAACAATTAGAGCAAAGTGCAATATTTTGCATAATCATAACAATATTGTTGATTATAACTGACAATTGTAAAAATAGTGCAAGATACTGCATATATTGTAACTAGAGGAATTATATTACTTAGAACTAATTAGTAGTTTTCATAAAATCAAAACAGACTAATATCAAGAAATAGATATATCTTTCACTTGAGATGATTAGAATAAAAGTATGCTGTATAAACTCAATTCAAGAAGCAGAGATGGCTCTTGAAGCCGGAGCCGACTATATAGGTCTCGTTTCTGAAATGCCGAGTGGACCGGGCATAATTTCAGAACCGGAAATTGAAAAAATAATTTCATCCCTCTCATCTTCCACAATGACGGTTTTACTTACAAGCAAGGTGACTGCAGAAGAGAT
>JAGFIY010000049.1 GCA_024103215.1 Melioribacteraceae bacterium
ATATGTCCACCAGTATAAATTACGTTTCTCTCATCAATCCAAATTGCAGCTGTAGACCCAAATAATTTTTCAAACAATTGAGCTTCATCAATATTATCTCCCTCAATCATTACTTCCCAATTATTATTCAATTCCTTTCTTAAAATTATTCCTTGGGCAAATGGACTATATGAGCCCGCAGCATAAATATTCCCATTTTGTGATCCGTAAACATCTACTAATGCTAAATCCGTTCCACTTTCCATAGCTCGCCAATTTGTGCCGTTGTAGTGAGCAATGGTCCCAAGATCTCCAACAACATATAAATCATTAAGTCCAGTTCCTCAAATTTCTGTTATAATACCACTGAGTAATCCGTTAACTTCACAATCGTGTGTTACTCTAGTGCCATCGAAATAACCAATATCACCACCATTAGTAATGATTATCTTTGAGTCTATGTAAGCAATGCTTTTTAGCTCAGGATAATCAACGCCACTACAAGGTCCTCTATAGTATATCTGTACTAGATTCCAAGAAAGACCATCCCACTGGACAGCATTATACTTTTCTTCACCTATCCTAATTTCACCAACTGCCCAAATATTGTTTTCATCAATAATAGCAACATCTCTTAAAATGCTGTTGTTAAATCCTTCTCCAAAGGTGAATATCTCCCAGCTAAAATTATGGCTGGTTGTATCCATTGATGAAGCATTCACGGAATTGGTTTTTATGGTATCGTTATCTCCATCATAAATAACAACTGAAAATGAATATTGCTTTTGAGGAAGAAGGGAATCAACCACTAATGTTGTATCATTTCCTATCAATTCAAAAGAATTGAGCAGTTCTACATCACGAAACAGATTAACTTGCTTACTGTTGGTTAAATTCTCAGTAAAAAGATCAAGCCATATTTCGTTTAATGAAAAATCGGTAACGGAAAGTACTGCACTTTTTTCAACCGGAGGCGGAGGAGGCGGTTCGGTGGAATTGCAAGAGTTAAGAAATAAGAAGTAAGAAATAAGAAGTAAGAAGGTGATCCGTGATGAGATTGGATTTTTGAAATAATAATTTTTATTCATTTTTTTAATTCATTGGTTTAACTTAAACTTAAGGAATAATGATTAAAGTTTCGAGGGTAAATTTAAGCGCGTACAACAGATTTCAAAAATTTTAGCCATTGCAGAAATTTTAATTTTAGAACAATCACCCAACCTTCAAAATAGTAAGAACCTTTGAGCAGAATATATGAACATAGCAATAATTGCTGATTTCGTTGACCCTTTCAGTTTGATTAATATCCTTGATGTGAGTAAGTTTTCATACGAATTTATCCTATTTTATGAGAACTTATTTTCAATGACCAACATTCCCTCTCTATTTATAATCATTCGCATTTTACCAACTTACGAGAAAAAAAATTATGTACGATTTTCGCTTTAAACCTTTCGAAGAAATGACCGATGAAGATTATGAAAAAGTCGGCTTTAAATCCGGACTCGAAATTCATCAGCAGTTGTTAACTGAAAAAAAACTGTTTTGCAGATGTCCTGCCGGGATGTTCAACAAAAACTACGATGCGGAAATTCTTCGTCATATGCGTCCCACACTTTCTGAACTTGGAGAATACGACGGCACAGCGCTTATGGAATTTAAAACTAAGAAAGAAATAATATACAGAATTAACCGTCAATCCGTATGCACTTATGAAATGGATGACACACCTCCGTTTTTGATTAACGAACAGGCGCTGGAAATTGCACTAGAGACAGGACTTCTTTACGGATGCAATATTGTTGACGAGCTGCACATCGCGCGAAAGCAATATCTTGATGGTTCGATTCCAACCGGATTTCAGAGAACTGCAATTTTTGCTCTTAACGGAAAAATCCCCTACAAGGATCGCGAAATTGAAATTGTGCAAATGTCTATTGAAGAAGATTCCTGCCGCGAAGTAAGCGATGTGGGACATAGAAGGGTTTATATTACCGACAGACTCGGAATGCCTTTAATCGAAACCGTAACGGGTCCTGATATGAGAACTCCCCAAGAAGTTGCCGAAGTTGCTTTGCTGTGTGCAAACATAGTAAGAAGCACAAATAAAGTAAGACGCGGTGCCGGTGCTGCCAGAGAGGATGTAAACGTAAGCGTTACTGGGGGGACCAGAATTGAGATAAAAGGAGTGCCGAAAATATCGCGCATTCCTCGACTGACATATAATGAAGCTATGCGTCAATGGAATCTTCTGAGGCTAAGAGAAGAATTGAAGAAGAGAAATATCACCGAAGAAACATTCGGTTCTTCGCACCACGATATAACAAAACTTATGAAGAAGCCTCACTATCTTCCAATTAAAACAGCAGTGGAAAACGGCGAGGTGATCAAAGCAGTCGTGCTTAAGGGTTTTGCCGGACTTCTGAATTGGCAGACACAAACAAACACATATTTCTCAAAAGAAATCTCGGATCGAGTGCGAGTAATCGCCTGTTTAACAACCATTCCCAACATAATTCATTCGGATTCGAAGGGTGATAATCTAACATCTTTCGAATGGTTTGACGTTCTTAAAAATTGCAGCGCGACGGAAAATGATTCTGTTGTAATTGTTTGGGGAAGCGAAGAGGATACGAATACTGCCGTTAAGGAGATTATTATTCGTGCTAAAGAAGCAACAATCGGGATTCCATCTGAAACAAGACAGGCTTTGCGCGACGGGACAAACGGATTTGAAAGAATTCTCCCCGGAGCAGATAGAATGTATCCTGATACAGATCTTCCTCCCAAAGAAATAACATCGGAAGTATTGGATGATATCAGGCAAAATCTTGACCGCCCTTATTTTGAAAGAATAAAGTGGTATAAAGAACTCGGTGTTCCGAAGAATGTAATTTCAAATTTGGCAGTGTCACCTTATACGAAGTTGTTCAGAAAATCGATAGAAGAATATGATCTCGATCCAAAATTTGTTTCAAGATCATTAACCAGTGACTTGAACAGACTTAAGAAGCTTAATAGAATAGAACAATTTGATGAAGATAATTTGGAAAAAGCGCTTAAGCTAGTTCGCGATAAAAAATTATCTCACAGCGGTATTTTTTATTACCTGCAAAAGACCTTTATGAATACTGAATTCAACTTTGATGAAAATTCAAAACTTCTTTCGGAAGACGAGATTAAAAAAACTGCAAAGGAAATAATCGGTTCAATCGACGATACTCAACTTCACAACGCCGAAAAGAAAAATGAAATAACCATCGGAATAGTAATGAAAAAAATTTCACTAAAGGCTGAAGGTAAAACAGTTAGAGAAGTTGTTGAATCAATCCTGAACGGAGGCAATTGATATGGGTGAAAAGTCATTTAAAGGTTACAGCGGAAAAGCTTTATCTGTTCTTCAAAAATTTAATGCACCGGTATGGAGTGATGTTGAACTTATAACGTCAAAAGGAAACTACAAAGGAATTATCCTTCCCCGATCGGAAACAGCCGATGATCTTCATGTCGTCCTAAAAATGCCAATTGGTTATAACATTGGAATAAAAGCCGAATCGATTACCAACATAAATATTTTCGGTTATAAAGAAGCACACTATCAAATTCCCGAAAAGGAATTTCCAAGGGATCCCTCAAAACCGAATGTAAAACTTCTTGGAACCGGCGGAACGATTGCAAGCCGATTGGATTATAGAACAGGCGCGGTGATTCCGGCATTTTCTCCGGGCGAACTTTACGGATCGGTTCCGGAACTTGCGGATTACTGCAATCTTGATACAGAAAAATTATACGGTGTGTTCAGCGAAAATATGGGACCCGAACAATGGATCGGGACTGCAAAAGCCATCGGAAAAGAAATTGAAAAAGGAGTGGATGGGATTGTTATCGGTCACGGAACGGATGTAATGCATCATACTGCGGCTATTTTATCATTTATGGTACAGAACTCACCGGTTCCTATAGTGATGGTAGGTTCGCAAAGATCAAGCGACAGACCCAGCTCAGATGCAGCATTGAATCTTATTCATGCAGTTAATACTGCTGCTGAAAGCGACATAGCTGAAATTATGGTATGTATGTTCGGTCCTACTTCGGATGTTTACGGACTTCTCCATCGCGGAACCCGTGTAAGAAAAATGCATTCAAGTTACCGCTCAACTTTTAGAACTATCGGCGATATCCCGATAGCAAAGGTAAGCCGTGATGAAATTGTACCTTTAAGACAAGATTATAAAAGAAGAAGAAAAGACAAAGAAGTAAAAATAATTCCGACTTTTGAAGAAAAGGTAAGCATCGTTTATTATTACCCGAATATGAAACCCGATGTAATCGATTCCTTAGTCGATAATGGTTATAGAGGAATTATAATTGCAGGCACAGGGTTGGGTCACGTAAACAAACCTGTGTATCCGGCACTGAAACGTGCTCAGGAAAAAGGTGTTGCGGTGTATATGACCGTACAGACACTCTGGGGTTATGTTCAAATGTATGTTTACGAAACAGGAAGAGAGATGATGCAGCTCGGAGTTGTGCCTTGTGCAAATATGCTTCCTGAAGTTGCTTATGTAAAACTATGCTGGGCACTTGGACAAACAGACGATCTCGAAAAAGTTAAAGAAATTATGCTTACACCGATTGCCGGAGAAATAACAGAAAGAGAACCCAGCAACGGCTATTTGATATATCAAGGAGGTCTTCCGGAAGTCGAGGAGTTTATTTCCAGATATGTGAAGTAATATCTTTTCGAGAAAATTAAGCTCAGAACAAAACTCAATTTGAATCTTACCTGATAATTCCTAATTATTCAGTTTTAGGAATTACGAAATGGCAGCTAAAGAAAAAAGCAGACTCAATTTTAACGAAGCCAGATACGAACGGCTATTAACACATCTAACCGACTATATTTATACAGTAAAAATTGAAAACGGAAAAGTTATTGGGACAAATCACGGTCCCGGTTGTTTTGCGGTTACCGGTTATTCCTCCGAAGATTATTTTGAAGATCCCGATCTTTGGCTTAGAATGGTTCATGAAGATGATAAACAAATGGTTATCGATCAAGCCGAGCAAGCTCTTAAAGGCATTGAGCAGCAGCCGTTGGAGCATAGAATAATTCACCGCAACGGATCGATAAGATGGGTGAAGAACAGTATTGTTCTTTCAAAGGATTCCGATGGGAAAGTGAAATATTATGATGGAATTATTAATGATATAACTCAAAGACGGGAAGCAGAACAACTTGCTGCGGTTAAACAGCAGCAGCTGATTCAAGCGGATAAAATGGCATCACTAGGAATTTTGGTTTCAGGAGTTGCGCATGAAATAAACAATCCGAATAATTTTATTCTTCTTAACGGCAGGTTTCTTGAAAAAGTGTGGGAAGATGTTTATCCAATTCTGCAAAAGTATTTTAATGAGAATGGGGATTTTGTCGTATCCGGAATGATGTTCAGCGAGGCGGAGGAAAAGATAATCCGCTCAATTAAAGATATTGGAAAAGGGAGCAAGCGCATTCAAAATATTGTACAGAATTTAACCGAATATGCAAGGAAAGATACGGGAGTGCTTTCGTACGAAGTTGATATTAAACAAGTTGTTGAGTTCGCAATAAAAATTGTCGACAACTTAATTCATAACTCAACTGAAAATTTTATATTAAATATCGATGATCATCTTTCTAAAGTAAAAGGTAATCCTCAGCAGTTAGAACAGGTGTTTATTAATTTGATAACAAACGCATGTCAATCGTTGAGAGGAAAAAGTAATTCCATTACTTTGAATGTTTTGCAAAAGGACGAATCGATTTTGTGTGAAGTGATTGACGAAGGAATAGGAATAGAAGAAGAAAATCTAAAGTATATATTAGACCCTTTTTTCACAACGAAACGGGAGTCCGGAGGAACAGGCTTGGGATTATCAATTTCCTATAAAATCATTAAAGCGCACGGCGGCGAATTGAAACTTAGCAGCCGCTCAGGATCCGGAACAAAAGCCGAAATTATTCTTCCTGTTTACAACAAATAATAGGTGAGACTGTAATGAGCAAAACAAAAAATCCAGAGTTTCCGATATTGATAGTCGATGACGAAGAAAATTTTCTTCACAGCGCTGAAGTAACACTGCTTTCGAATGGAGTAAATAATGTTACAACTTTAAGCGACAGCAGAATGGTTTTAAAACAGATGGAAACAAACAAGAATTCTCTGGTTCTTCTCGATATTAACATGCCGCACATTTCCGGCAGGGAATTACTACCTAAAATTGTAGAAAGATTTCCCGAAGTTCCCGTGATAATTGTAACTGCTGTGAACGAGGTTGAACAAGCTGTGACTTGTATGAAAGAAGGGGCTTTCGATTATATTGTTAAACCGATTAGCGATACCCGTCTTTTAACGACCATAAAACGAGGACTTGATATTGAATCAATGCGAAATGAAAATTCGCTGCTGCGAAACTATCTTCTGAAGGACGAACTCGAATTTCCGGAAGCTTTCGAAAAAATTATGACCCGCAGTAAATCAATGAGGCGGATTTTTAAGTACATAGAAGCTGTTGCAAAAACAAATCTGCCAATTTTGATAACCGGCGAAACGGGCGTGGGTAAAGAACTAATTGCCGAGGCTATTCACAAATTAAGCAAACGCGATGGTAATCTTGTTGCACTTAATGCTGCTGGTGTTGATGATAATCTTTTTGCAGATGCTCTGTTCGGTCATCAAAAAGGTGCGTTTACCGGGGCGGATAAAGAAAGAAAAGGTCTGCTTGAGCACGCACAATCCGGAACATTGTTTTTGGATGAGATTGGTGATCTAAGTATTGAATCTCAAGTAAAGCTGCTCCGTCTGCTGCAGGAGGGGAAGTATTATCCTCTTGGTTCCGATCTTCCAAAACTTACTGATGCAAGAATTATTGCGGCAACACATCAAAACCTGGATCAGCTTCAGAAGGAAGGAAAGTTCAGGAAAGACCTCTACTTTCGACTGAAAGCACATCACGTCCATATTCCATCCCTTAAAGAAAGAAAAGAGGATATACCGCTGTTGATCGATTACTTCCTAAACTCTGCGTCTGAAGAATTGAAAAAGAAAAAACCAACTCCGCCAAAAGAAATATATACATTGCTTTCGAGTTACACCTTCCCAGGAAATGTGAGAGAACTAGAAGGAATAATTTATGATGCCGTAAGCATCCATGAAGGTGGAATCCTTTCGCTTGAATCTATCAAAGAAAAAATTATGGAAGGAATTGAAATCAGCAAAGAAACCTCGTCTGAAATTTCCGAAATTGAATTCCCGGAAACTCTTCCTACATTGAAGGAAATAGAATCCATTCTGATAGATGAAGCACTTATAAGAACTAAGGGGAATCAAACTCAAGCAGCGGTATTACTTGGTTTAACCAGACGAGCACTTAACAATAGACTTCGCCGTACAGAAAATTCACACGACGATGATTAAAAGGGTGCCACATTTATTCCTTTCGCTACATCGTGATTTTTTCAGTTAATTTGTTTTTTCCAAACGACTTATAGAACAATGCACTTGCAGTGTAACCTTTTTGTTGCACCCATAATCTAATAATTTGAGAACGTTCTTTTATCTTATCTTGTTAGCCGCAAAGAACTTACAAGATTGATTACGGATTGGCATTGTAATTGTTTATTTCAAAATGATTTCACAATCGAAAGGTGATGAAATGAAACGCTTAAAAAATTTACTCGTCATTGCAATGATGTTAGTTTTAACAATGAACTCGGTAATTTTATCACAAAAACCGAAGGGGAAAAATGAATTGGATACTCAACTTATAAATAAAAGTATAGCCGCTTTAAACCACAATATAGACGGAGTGGTTGAATCTGCTCTTTATATTATGCTTACTTTAAAAAATGCTTTTCCTGACCGGAACTTAGCCGAGATCGAAAAGCAGATTGACAAGCTTATAATAAACGGAGATTCGCCGAATATAAGATATAAAGCCTATCTCGCAAGTATTTATTATAAGCACTATAATTGGTTTAAGGATCTTAAGTTCAGCGATAGAGAAAATACCGCGTCAGCTTTTAAGTCGATATCCGAACGATTGAACGGTCATATATTTGCAGCAAATTAAAATCCATAACACCTCAACTATCCTATAAGCAGTAAGTGCTTCCTAAACCGGACTCTCAAGAAGCCGAACTTGAGTTTCCGGTTTTTGCATTATATAAATTGGTTTTTATCTGTTTAATGTTTAACTTTATCTTGAATTTTTAATATCAAATGATTCGATGAAAAAAATATTACTGATAATATTTTTTGTCTCAGCAGTAAACCTACATTCCCAAAACAATATCAACCTTCACTTTGGAATAAATTCCAGTTCCACAAACCAAAATGAATTGAATCGAGGTCTATCTCTCGGCCCTTTGGTTAAAGCCGGATGGAATATTTATTTTTT
>JAGFIY010000073.1 GCA_024103215.1 Melioribacteraceae bacterium
ATTAAATAAAATGACATTGTACCAAACAAAATAATTATTAATGCTCGTCCCATAATTCACCTTATAGGTTTTTTGGTCTAATTGTTCTTGCCCAATCAATTCCTTGATAGACATTGTTAACCGGCTCGGCCGATTCGGTTCTTAAATTTACGTTTACTACTTTAATTCTATTTCTGACAGCTTGTGAAGCAAGAGAAGCATAACTAAGTATGGTTCCGATAGAATCGAGATAGCTGAATCTGCAGTCAACAACCGGGATTAAAAGTGTTCTGCTCCCGTTGTTTACTTTTCGGTATAACGGTTTATCGTAAGGATTTGCTGTGTTTAGTCTTTGTGAAGTAGTCCCGACTATGTAACTTACCGAATCAACTGACCCGTCATTGTCAAAATCTGAAAGAAAAGAAAGATAATTAGAATCTGCTCTTGTTATCGCATTGTTTGTAACACCGTAACCGATTTTGTATAAATCATACTCAATTACGTCTGCGGAAGTAAGTGCTTCGTTGTTTGAAATGTTCGACAATAGCACTTCAGCAGTAACATCATTAACGTTCTTATTGAATTCAAGAACTATAAAAATGATTGCTGCAGCTATAGCCGTTGATCCTATTATATCAATTAAATACGACATTTAATAACTCAAAATTTTATGTAGTGTTAAAGTGTCTGCCATATAAATATTCGAGATCTTTATATCTATTCTCTTGTTGAAAGTTCTGACATTTGATTTCGTGTTTGGAGTATTGGTATTAACATAATAAACTTCTGATCGAAGATTGAAAACACCGAGACGGGGAAGTGAATCGTTTCTAGAGAACCGATGAAAATCATCTATATCATCAAATTGTGTCGATATTATTTCACCACTTTCACGACCTAAATTTGGCGGTACGGTCAAATCGTTGGGGGAACTTGCATTAGTACTCACCGTTTTTTCGTCGAAAGCACGGCTGGATATTTCTTCGAGCAAGGATTGCCCAAGGCTAACCCCTGTAATCATCGCCTCATTATTTAGATTATTGGAGGTTTGTTCCAAGCTATTCGTATTAAAGCTTAAAACAATTATACTCAGCAGAATCAATCCGCCGATTATCAATAATCTTTCAGTCGATAACATACATTGTATCTCTTTTTGTTAGATTCTCTTAGTGTAAGATAATCTTATTATCGTAAATTTTTCCAATAATTTAAGTATTTTTTCAACAATAATTTTGAACAAAATCACAAGGAAAAAATATCAAATGCTGAATTTGCTTTTTGTCTGTATGGGAAATATTTGCCGTTCACCCTCCGCAGAAGCAGTTATGAACAAAATAATTGCAGAAAACGGTTTAAAAGAGAAGATTTTCTGCGATTCTGCCGGTACTATTGATTATCACGAGGGGGAAGAGGCAGATCCAAGAATGAAAGAACATGCAAAAAAACGTGGAATTTTCCTTACGAGTATAGCAAGAAAAATTGTGCCAGAAGATATTGATAAATTTGACATTATTCTAGCAATGGACAATGAGAATCTGAACGATATTAAGAATATGTTTAATAATGAGAAATATTCTGGCAAAATCAAGTTGATTACCGATTTTTGTTCACCGAATTGTATTGCAGATGGAGTTCCGGATCCATATTACGGCGGTCCCGAAGCTTTTGAGCACGTTTTAGATCTTTTAGAAGACGCTTGTATGGGTTTGTTGAATTACTTGAGAAAAACACATTCGATTTAACTACAAAGGGAAAATGTGATAAATAAAATAGAAAGTTTTCTTGATATCAAAATAATTGATTCAAAAAGTTTGGGAGGCGGTTGCATTGCAGATTCAAGAGTTATTGAAGATAATACCGGTAAAAAATACTTTTTGAAACATTATGTAACAAACTCTTCTATTCACAGAGCCGAGGCTGACGGATTGACTGAAATTCTAAAATCTGGTGCAATTCGGGTCCCAAAAGTGATTTACGTGGATGATAGTTTCTTGCTGCTTGAATTCATAAATTCAAAGCCAAAAACTAAAAATTTCTTCTCCGATTTTGGCAAAAAGTTTGCCGATCTGCACAAAGTTACGTGTGAAAATTTTGGCTTTTTCGAAAATAACTTTATTGGGACCAACCCTCAAAAGAATTTGCCCCGCTACAGAAATTGGATAGATTTTTATGTAGAAAATAGGCTTTTGTTTCAATTCCAACTTGCGGAAAAGAATGGATATGTATCAGATGAAATGAAGAAATATTTCGACAAATTCATTCAAACTCTTCCATCATTACTTCCGGGAAGTGAAGAAAATCCCTCCCTTTTACACGGAGATTTGTGGGGAGGAAATTACATCACGGACGAGAATGGTGAGGTTTGTTTAATTGATCCTGCTGTATACTATGGGGATCGAGAAGCTGATCTGGCAATGACTAAACTTTTCGGTGGTTTTAATCACGATTTTTACGAAGCATATAATGAAGAATATCCCCTCCGTCCCGGTCATTCGGAACGGGAGGATATTTATAAACTTTATCACGTTATGAATCACTTAAATCTTTTCGGCGGAAGTTATTACCATCAAACAATATCAATTCTGAAAAGATATATTTGATTTAGGCTCTCACTTTTTTGATCACATTGCGATCGTACAAAAAGATTAAGAATGCCGTCACAGCCGCAAGAATAGCAAAGATCAACCACATTATATCAGGGCGCTGCATATCTCTTGCAAAAGCTCCATACAACTGACCGGAAAGAATTCCTCCGAATAAGTTACCCAGAGCAACACACCAATAAAAATATCCCATATAAAGAGCCACTTTGTTTGGAGGAGCAATTCTTCCTGTATATTCTTTTTGTTTTGGGCTTGCCATCATTTCACCAAAGGAAAATACAATAATTCCGGCAGCTACAACCCAACCAGTTGTTCCAAAAATCAAAACTACAAAACTGATGATAGTAATTATTGTGCCGTAAAAAATTGTTGTGAAGGGTTTTAATCTTGTTACCAAATATGAAACAACAACTTGGAAGACAACAATGCCTCCAGCGTTTATGTTTATAATATATTCGGGATTCATTTGGCCGGGAGTTACCATCCCCGCATTTAATGAGTTAGCCCAAGATGTAAGTCCAATTCCATCCAGGACTGAATAAAGAAAATTAAAAAGATCTGAAGTATCAGTGAAATCTCTTATGTAGAGTGGAAGTGTATAAAAAATTTGGTTGAACGATGTCCAGAAGCCTGACATTAAAAGTAAGAAGAGTGCGAAACGCCAATCTCCTATTTTTAAAGGTTGTCGCAGCCAACTATCACTTTTCACGTCCGTTTTTCTTAGAATAAAATCATAAAGTAAATTTAATATTAGCCAAGCAATCGAAATGATTGTTATCTCGGTCCAAGTAATTGCATCAGTTGAGGTAAATTTTGAACCAAGGACAAGAATTATAAGTAAACCAAAAATAAGCGCAAAAAATCTTCCGTTCCCCAAAACCTCGACCATATCAGAAAAAACTTTTTTAAGCTTTCTCGGATTAGCAGAAGCACTTTCTGTCGTTGGTTCCTTATAAAAAAGAGTTACAAAAATAAAATTGATTGCAATCCAACATGACGATGCAATAAAAACATATTCCCAAGAAATCGCTCTCATTATTCCCGCAACCACCGGACCAAGAAAACCTCCAATATTAACCATCATATAAAAAATTCCAAAACCCATCGACCCTGTTCTTTCATCTGTGGTTTTGGAAATTGTTCCTACAATCACAGGTTTAAAAGTTCCGGCACCAAGAGCAACAAGCATAAAAGCAAGAAAGAAGGTCGGGAAAGTACTGAATTGACCTAACAGGTAATAAGCAGGTACAAGGATTGCAAATGCCGTGAATAACAGTTTTCGAAATCCATAACGATCTGCAAGTGCTCCTGAGACGACTGGGAATAAGTATAAAAAGAATGTTACTACTCCTTGAAGCACACCTCGATCTTCGTCAGTAAATCCAAGACCGCCTTCATCAACTGAGCCGGTAATGTAAAGCGAAGAGACGGCAAAGAATCCGTACCATGCCATTCTCTCAAAAATTTCCATCGTGTTCGCTATCCAAAAGGTAAGCGGAAAATCCTTCAATCTGATTTTAACTGTACTCATTAAGCGATTCTTTCCTATTGTGTGATAAAAATGCCCAAAGATAGTGGACAATGTTTCTAAATTCAAGGAATTCCGACATTAACTTAAGCGTTGTTGAATAAACTTAAGTCAACCATTATATTTAATCTCACAAATTATGAAAGGAATTTTTAATGGACGGCAATGTTATTTTATCAACTAATTTTGACGATATAAAAATTTTTAAGCGTGGTAAAGTTCGTGACATGTATGATTTAGAAGATAATTATTTAATGATTTCTACTGATAGAATTTCAGCATTTGATGTAATAATGAACGAAGGTATTCCGGGTAAGGGAAAAGTGCTTACACAAATTTCAAAATTTTGGTTCGACTTTGTAAAAGAGATTGTCCCAAATCATGTTGTGGAAACAGATGTTAGTAGGTATCCGGAAATTTGCCGTAAGTATTCGGATATTCTTGAGGGGAGATCGATGCTTGTAAAAAAAGCAGAATTAATACCAATAGAGTGCATTGTTCGCGGTTACATTAGCGGTTCGGGCTGGAAGGATTATCAAAAAAACGGTATGATATGCGGGATAGAATTACCCAAAAATTTAGTTGAGTCGGAAAAACTTCAGGAGCCAATTTTTACTCCCTCAACAAAAGCTGATATCGGTGTCCATGATGAAAATATTACCGAGGAAAAAGCAATTAAAATAATAGGTGAAGAAACCTATAACAAGATAAAATCAATTGCACTTAGGATTTATGGTAAAGCCTCTGAGTTTGCGCTTGAGAAAGGAATAATACTAGCCGATACAAAAATGGAATTCGGGTTTTATGACGGAGAAATTATTTTAATCGACGAATTATTGACTCCGGATTCATCAAGATTCTGGCCTGCGGATAGTTATGAAAAGGGAAGAACTCAGGACAGTTACGATAAGCAATATGTTAGGGATTATTTACTTTCCGTCAACTTTAGCAAGCAGCCTCCACCACCACGATTGCCTGATGATGTTATCTATAATACTTCTAAAAAGTATGAGGAAGCTTTAAAAAAGCTTACGAGTGTATAATATTGTTTCCGAAAAAAATAAATATTGAGGAGGGCAAATTTCTCGTAATAGTATGGAGCGATGCTGAAAAAAGTAAAATAAAATTGAGTAATTTAAGAAGACAATGTCCTTGTGCTGAATGCTTAGCCGAAAGAGAAAAAGAAAGTAAATCATATATACCATTATACACATTTGAACAATTGAAAATTACTGATCTAAAAATTATCGGTAAATATGCATTATCGGTGACTTGGAGTGACGGACATAATCTTGGAATCTACGAATTCTCTAAACTTAAAATACTTTCTGAAGCGGTTTAAATTATGGTTTTGCCAAATCAATTAACCGTACTGCGAATAATATTAACTCCGGTATTCATCTATCTTTTCCTTTCCGGGGATAAATTCTATCAACAGATTTCGTTGGTGGTTTTTATTGTTGCGGCAATTACCGATTGGTACGATGGATGGCTTGCGCGTAAGTTCAATTACATTACCGATTGGGGAAAGTTTATGGATCCGTTAGCTGATAAATTTTTGACCTCGGCCGCTTTTTTCGCTCTTGCAGCAATCGGAATACTTGAGTATTGGATGGTTTGGCTTATTGTTATAAGAGATTTTTTTATAACCGGACTTCGTTCATATGCAGAATTCAAAGGTAAATCATTTCCCACAAGTTTAGCCGCAAAATGGAAAACATTTATTCAGATGATATTCTTGTATTATTTACTCGTAATTATTACTCTCAAAACCTTCGAGAATCTCGAAACTAATTTCAGTGAGTTGTTTTCTGTTTTGTTGAATGAAACTATGATATATTTCGTTATGCTTGCAATTACTTTGTATACATTGATCACTGCTGTTCTTTACATATATTATAACCGACAACTGATCAAAAAAATAATAGATGCATGAAAATTAATTTTATTGAGAAGTTTATCGGCTCGGTCTTTTATACTGGTTATTTCCCGGCCGCTTCTGGCACAGTTTCTAGTCTGGCGGCTTTGGTGATTTACTTAATCCCGGGATTTGAAAACCCATTCATAATGTTAATTTCAATATCATTATTTTTCGTTTGGGGTGTTAATATCGCTACAAAATTTGAAGCAGTTTATGGAAAAGATCCATCGCAATGTACTATTGATGAGATGGTTGGAACTTGGATAAGTCTTTTGTTTATTCCTAAGACATTAGTATATGTTGTAATTTCTTTTATCTTGTGGAGAGTGCTTGATATACTTAAACCTTTCCCCGCGAATTTGATCGAGAAAATTAAAGGTGGCTGGGGAATAATGCTGGATGATGTTGCTTCCGCTTTTTATGTCTTGTTAATTCTTTATTTAATAATAAATCTAAAAATTTTATGAAAGCACACATTATTACCATCGGTGATGAAATTCTAATAGGACAAACGCTAAACACAAACGCTGCTTTTATTGGCGAACAGTTGAATTTAATATCCGTTGATGTTATTTCTTCAAGTGTTGTGGGGGACAGTGAAGAATTTATTCTTGCAGAATTTCAAAGAACATTTGAACAAAATGATATTGTGATCGTTACAGGTGGTTTGGGTCCAACGCATGACGATGTTACTCGAAGTTCAATAGTTAAATTCTTTGATACGGAATTAGTTGAAGATAGAGATGTCCTAACGGATATTGAAAATATTTTCAAAAAAAGAGGCAGAGAAATAACTGAAACTAATAAAGATCAGGCATTAGTTCCAAAGATTGCTGAAGTAATCAGAAACAAAAAAGGAACTGCTCCGGGAACTTGGATCGAAATGAAGAAGAAAGTTTTCATCTCACTTCCAGGTGTTCCTTATGAGATGAAAGATATGATGAAAGAAATCGTCATCCCGAAACTTCTTGATAAGTATAGTAAGGATTTAACAAAAATTGCAAAGCAAACCCTAATTATAATGACAACCGGGATTGCCGAATCTCATCTTTACGAAAAGTTGAGAGATCTTAATTTAGTGAAAGAGGGGACAACAATGGCATTCTTGCCCAGTCAATTTGGGGTAAAATTAAGATTAACTGTAACAGCTCCTAAACCTGATGAAGCAAAAAATAAAATAACTGAAATTGAGCAAATTATTCGTTCCAAAATAGGAAGATACATCTACGGTAAAAATGAAGAATCGATTGAAAATGTTGTTGCAAAATCGTTGATTGATAGAGGGTTAAGACTTTCCGTTGCCGAATCTTGCACTGGAGGTCTTATAGCAAATCGCTTGACAAATTTTGCCGGGAGCAGCAGATTTTTTGAAAGAGGTGTTATTGCCTACAGCAATGCAGCAAAGGTTGAACTGCTTAAAGTTGACGAGGATTTAATTCAAGAAAAAGGTGCCGTAAGTTTAGAAGTTTGTCTTCAGATGGCTGAAGGAGTTAGAGCGATAAGCGGTGCAGATATCGGTTTGGCTACTACCGGGATTATGGGTCCTACCGGGGGAAGCGATAAGAAACCAGTAGGAACTGTCTTTATCGGTATTTGTGATGAAAAAGTTGTAACTGCCAGAGAATTTCATTTCGGTGACGACCGTATACTGAATAAAGAAAGAACTTCACAAGCAGCAATTGAAATGTTGAGAAGAAATCTTCTCGGTATTCCTTATGAAGAATAGACTGTTCGTCGCTCTCGATATTCCGGATGAAATACTAGATCAAATAATAATAATTCGTGATTCAATTTACACGGACACTCACCCTAAATGGGAACTGAAACATAAATTGCATATTACGTTAAAATTTTTGGGTGATGTTGAACGAAACCTTCTTGATGAAATAATTTATGAATTGAGTTCATCTATAAAACTTAAAAAAAAACTCCCTTTAGAATTTGAAAAATTTGGTTTGTTCTATAGAGGACAAAATCCTTCTATACTTTGGTGCGGACTAAAAAAATCAGAAACTCTTTATGAAATTGTCAAAAATATTGATTCGGAATTTCATAAATTGGGATTTAGAAAAGATTTCTTTAGATTTAAACCACATTTAACTCTTTTGAGAATTCGTGGTAATGAAAACATAAGTATGATTAAGAAGTTCATCGATTACAGAATGAATGGATTAACTTTTATTGCTGAGAGAATTTCACTTTACAAAAGTGAGTTAAAACCAATCGGTTCAGTTTATACAAGATTAAAAAGTTTTGAAATATAAATAAGGAGGAAAGATGTCGACCGAAAGAGACGCAAAATTAAAAATATTGGAAGATACTATATACAGTATAGAAAAAACCTATGGTAAAGGCGCGATTATGAAACTCGGGGACGGAGTTGTTAACAAAGTCGCTTCAATATCTACGGGTTCAATTTCATTGGACTTTGCACTTGGAATAGGTGGTTTGCCTCGAGGACGAATTGTTGAAATTTATGGTCCCGAGTCATCCGGGAAAACCACGATTTGTTTGCACACCATTGCTGAAGCCCAAAAAGCCGGCGGACTTGCCGCGTTTATAGATGCAGAACACGCTCTCGACATAAATTATGCAAAGAGACTTCATGTTGATGTAAATAATCTTCTGATCTCACAACCGGATTATGGAGAGCAAGCGCTTGAAATCGTTGATACACTTATTAGAAGCAATGCTTTGGATATAATTGTTGTGGACTCTGTTGCTGCCCTTGTCCCCCGTAGTGAAATTGAAGGTGAAATGGGAGATGCTCAAATGGGAGTTCAGGCAAGATTGATGTCCCAAGCACTTAGAAAAATTACAGGAGCGGTGTCGCGATCAAGGACTTGCGTAATTTTTACAAATCAACTAAGAAGCAAGATAGGCGTGATGTTTGGAAGTCCCGAAACAACTACGGGAGGTAACGCTCTCAAGTTTTACTCTTCAGTTAGAATGGACATCAGGAGAATTTCGGCTATTAAAAACGGTGAAGAAGTAATAGGAAACAGAACGAAAGTTAAAATTGTAAAGAGCAAAGTTGCACCACCCTTTAAGCAGGTCGAGTTCGATATTCTTTACAATGAAGGAATATCGAAAGCCGGCGATCTTATTGATTTATCAGTTGATAAAGGAATTGTTAAGAAGAGCGGTGCCTGGTTCACTTATGGTGATGATAGATTCCAAGGTAGGGAACAGTTCAGGACAAAGCTTATCGAAGATCAAGAATCGTACTCCAAATTGGAAAAAGAAGTCAAAATTACTTTAGGAATGTTGGAGGAAGAATCTCCAGTTGAAACAGATGTGAAGGAAGATAAAGAAACTGGAGCAAAATCAAAAAAGAAATAAAATGGTTATAGAAAGAATTAAAAGGAAAGGAAGAACTACCGAAATTTTACTGCAAGACGGTTCTTCCTTTTTTATTAGTTCGGAATTGTTTGATCAATCCGGTTTATCAATTGAACAAGATTTGAGCGAACAAGAAATCGAGTGGCTCAAACATCAAAACGAGCTAAGAATTGTAAAACTTTCTGCACTGAGGTTCCTTTCGAAGAGAGCACATACACGTTATGAACTAGGAGTAAAACTTAAAAAGAAAAAATATAATCCGGCTGTCATCGAAAACATACTTGATGAATTAATGAGGGATGAAATTCTTGATGATGAAAAATTTGCTGAAATGTTTTTTTTGGAAAAGGTTGAAAAAAAAAGAAAAGGAGTGAATCTCATCAGAAAAGAACTTTCGGCAAAAGGTATTTCTAAAGATATAATCGATAAAGTAATAAAAATACATCACGAAGAGGATCTAACAAAAAGGAATATAGTTTATCTCGCAGAAAAAAAGATAAAATCTCTTTCATACAAAAAATTAGAAGATTCGGAACTTCGTAACAAGGTGGTTGATCATCTTCTCCGGAAAGGTTTTGAATATTCCGATATAAAAGATGTTCTGAACAAAAATAACCCAAAATTTGATTTTTGAATTATTCGGGTTACTTAACTATTTTTCAATTTCATTTATAACTAAGCTTACTAATTATGATAAACTCGATAGATTATTTTAACATCGATAGACTTTACGAAAAAGAAGAAATATTTGTTCGTGATTCCGTTCGTGAATTTGTTCAAGATAAGATAAAACCTATTATTGAAAAACATTATCAAGAAGGCACATTCCCGCTCGACTTAGTCCCGCAGCTTGCTGAACTTGGTGTATTTGGGATAACGTTACCGCAGAAGTATGGTTGCGCGGAAATGAATAATATAGTATATGGACTTGTTATGCAGGAACTCGAACGAGGCGACAGCGGAATAAGAAGTTTTGCTTCGGTTCAAAGCGGTCTTGTTATGTATCCTATTTATGAATTTGGTTCTGAGGAGCAACGTCAAAAATGGCTTCCTTTACTTGCTAAAGGTGAAAAAATTGGATGTTTCGGTCTGACTGAACCGGACTACGGTTCAAATCCGGGCGGAATGATAACAAGAGCAGAAAAAGTTGAAGGTGGATACGTCTTAAACGGCGCAAAAATGTGGATAACAAATGGAACAATTGCCGACGTGGCAGTCGTTTGGGCAAAACTTGATGGGAAAATAAATGGTTTTCTTGTCGAAAAAGATTTCAAAGGTTTTTCCGCTCCCGAGATGAAAGGAAAACATTCTTTGAGAGCTTCGATTACAAGTGAATTGATTTTTCAAGATGTTTTCGTTCCTGATGATAATTTGCTCCCAAACTCGAATGGATTAAAATCTCCGCTTAAGTGCTTGAATCAAGCAAGATACGGGATTGCCTGGGGTGTTGTTGGAGCTTTGATTGATTGTTTTCATACCGCGCTTGATTATTCGAAATTAAGAATTCAATTTTCGAAACCGATTGCAGCTTATCAAATTACGCAATCAAAGTTGGCACAACTCGCAACAGAAATCACAAAAGCACAATTGATGAATTATCATCTTGCAAGGCTGAAGGATGAAGGAATTGTGAAACACACACAGATCTCAATGGCAAAGAGGAATAACTGCGAGGTTGCGCTTGATGGAGCAAGAATATGTAGAGAAATTCTAGGTGCAAACGGAATATTAAATGAGTATCCCGTTATGCGTCATGCAGCAAATCTGGAATCTGTTAAAACATACGAAGGAACACACGAAATGCATACACTAATTATTGGAGAGGATTTGACTGGCATTTCGGCATTTGATTAATGAATTTTGGAATTTAAAATGAAAAATGAAAAATTTGATTTTGATGGTTTAACTTTTGATGATCTATTATTATTGCCAGCAAAGTCATCTGTTCTTCCAAGAGAGACTGATATTCGTTCAAGATTAACTAGAGAAATTACACTTAACATTCCTTTTTTATCCGCAGCGATGGATACGGTTACAGAATCAGAAATGGCGATTGCTATGGCTGCCCAAGGTGGAATCGGTATTATTCATAAGAATATGTCGATTGAATCTCAAGCTGAAGAAGTCGATAAAGTTAAACGATCTGAAAGCGGAATGATTCATAATCCGATTACATTGACTGCCGACAAAACTGTTGCCGATGCACTTGAGTTAATGGCAAAATATAAAATATCTGGTATTCCAATCTGCGACGATAAGAATAAACTTATCGGTATTTTAACCAACCGTGATCTTCGTTTTGAACCTAATCTTAAACTCAAAGTTAGTGAAGTGATGACGAAGGAAAATTTAATAACAGCTCCAAAAGGAACAACTCTGGAACAAGCAGAAAAACTTTTGCAGAAATACAGAATAGAAAAACTTCCTGTTGTTGACAAATCCGGAACTCTTCGTGGCTTGATCACTTTCAAAGATATTGCAAAGAAAAAGAAATTTCCTAACGCTTGCAAAGATGAACTCGGAAGGTTAAGAGTTGGAGCAGCTGTCGGAGTTACTAAAGATTCGATAGAAAGAGTTGAAGCACTTGTAGAAGCCCATGCCGATGTTGTAGTTGTTGATACCGCCCATGGACATTCGGATGGAGTAATTAAAACAATCAAAGAAATAAGAAAAAATTTCAAAAATATTCAACTGATTGCAGGAAATATTGTAACAGGAGAAGCTGCTCTGGAACTTATAAAATGCGGAGTTGATGCTGTAAAAGTTGGAATTGGAGCAGGGTCTATCTGCACAACACGTGTTGTAGCTGGAGTAGGAGTTCCGCAAATTACATCGATTGTAAACGTATATAACGCAATTAAAACAAAAGATATTCCGATCATTGCCGATGGCGGGATCAAACAAACCGGCGATGTTCCAAAAGCAATTGCTGCTGGAGCAGATACTGTTATGATTGGCGGAATGTTTGCTGGTGTCGACGAAACTCCGGGTGAAAAAGTTTTATTCGAAGGAAGAAGTTTTAAAGTTTACAGAGGAATGGGATCAATCGGTGCAATGAAAGAAGGAAGCAAGGACAGATATTTTCAGGATATGGAAGACGATATTAAAAAATTAGTTCCTGAAGGCGTTGAAGGTCGTGTGCCTTATAAGGGACCGCTTGCCGATACAATTTATCAGTTTATTGGCGGTTTGAGGGCTTCAATGGGTTATTGCGGGGCAAAGGATATTAAATCACTTAAGACAAAAGCAAAGTTTGTAAAAATATCAAATGCAGGCTTAAGAGAAAGTCATCCTCACGATGTTCAAATAACAAAAGAATCTCCAAACTATCATTCCAAATACGGAAACTAAGAAGAATATTATGTTCAAAGTTTTAGTCATTGCTTACTATTATCCACCCATGGGATTAAGCGGAGTTCAAAGAACTCTAAAGTTTACAAAGTATATGAAGGAGTTCGATTGGGAACCAACTGTTATCACTGCGGGGAGAACAGGTTATTATGCTCATGATTTATCTTTACTAAAGGAAGTTGAAAAGTACGGAATTAATGTCATCCGGACTGATGCCAAAGATATAAATTCAAAACTTGCATTGTGGGGAACGGTTAAGATGCCCCGCGAATTCATTAGGAAGATATTAAGTTATATTAGCAAACTTATTTTTATCCCGGATAATAAAATCAGTTGGGCAAAAAAGGCGTTTGTTGTTGCTTCGGAAGAACTTTCAAAAAATAATTACGATGCAATATTTGTGACAATTCCTCCGTTTTCATCATTTCCCGAAGCTGTAAAACTTAAGGAAAAATTTAACATCCCCTTATTTGTTGATTATAGGGATTTATGGGTGGGGAATCAATTTAATTTAGCTCCGACTCCTTATCACAAATACAAGCATAAAAAACTTGAGTATCAATCGCTAAGAATGGCTGATAAGGTCATTACTGTAAATCGGAAAACTAAGGAAAATATTTTAACTAAATATCCATTCCTATCATTTGAGGATATTGTGATTCTCCCTCACGGATTTGATCCTGATGATTTCGACAAAAATCCCTCAGTAAAGAGAGAGAAGTATAAATTGGTAATCACATATACGGGAATATTTTACGAAAAAATAACACCAAAATATTTTCTACAGGCTTTCAAAAAATTATTGCTTGAAAGACCCGATATTGCTAGATATATAGAACTTCATTTTATCGGACATTTTCGAAAAGAAAATCATAAACTTGTGCGTAAACTTAAAATTCAAGAATATGTAAAGGATTTTGGTTATTTAAATCATTCTGACACTATCGTAAAGATGAATTCTTCAGATATTCTTTGGATGATGGTCGGCAATGGTGAGAACTATTCCACAGTAAGTACGGGCAAATTATTAGAATATTTTGGTACGAGAAAACCGATTATTGCTTGCGTTCCGGATGGAGCGGCAAAAGACGCAGCGAAGCAGTACGGTGCGTCGTTTATTACTGAGCCTGATGATGTCCAAGGAATTAAGCAAATATTTATCGACATCTATAATTTATATAAATCGAATAAACTTCCGGTACCTAATGAAGATTTTGTTGCACAGCATAACCGGAAAATGCTAGCTGAAAAGCTTACAAAAGAATTTCAATTTAAACTTAAGGAAATTGTTTGAACGTTGCAGTTATCGGCGCCGGCGGCAGAGAACACGCATTATCTTATAAGATTGCTCAAAGCCCGCAGCTAGATTCACTCTACATCATACCGGGAAATCCTGGAACGGAATCTCTTGGCAAAAATATCGCAATAGATATCTCTCAAAAAAATGAGATTCTTAATTTTTGTAAATCTAATAATGTAAAACTTGTTATTGTCGGACCGGAACAGCCGCTTGTAGATGGTCTTTCCGACTTGCTTAGAGCAAATGATATTTTTGTTTTTGGTCCTAGTTCAAAGGCTGCCGAAATTGAGGGGGACAAAAGTTTCGCAAAAAACTTGATGAAAAAATATGGAATTCCCACTGCTTCTTTTGAGGTATTTAAAAAATCTGATAAAAAAGCTGCATTCGATTATTTACATAGCTCAATATTTCCCGTTGTTATAAAAGCCTCCGGATTAGCAGCCGGCAAAGGAGTAATAATCTGCAAGAATTTTGACGAAGGCATAAAAACCGTAGATGATTTTTTTGAGCACAATCGTTTTGGAGAATCCGGCCATACAATTGTAATTGAAGAATTCATGGAAGGGGAGGAGGCTTCAATTTTTGCTGTAACGGATGGGGAAGATTTTATAATTCTTCCACCGGCGCAAGATCATAAAAGAATAGGAGATGGTGATACCGGTCCTAACACAGGTGGAATGGGTGCTTATGCTCCTGCTCCGATTGTCACCACTAAAATATTAACTATAATTGAAGAAAAAATAATTTCAAAAACTCTTGATGCTCTACAAAACGAAGGCAAAAAATTTATCGGTTGCCTTTACTGTGGATTGATGTTTACGGATGAAGGTCCAAAAGTAGTTGAATTCAACTGCAGATTTGGAGACCCTGAAACACAATGTGTGCTCCCACTTTTAGAGGGTGACTTTTTGAAATTATTATTCTCATCGGCTGGTGGGAGCATAGAAAAGGATTCAATTCATTACAATGGTGGAAGTTCAGTCTGCGTTGTTGCTGCCTCACAAGGTTATCCAAATAAATATGAAAAGGGATTTGAAATTAAGGGTTTAGACTCAGTATTTGATAATGTTTATATATTTCATGCTGGAACAAAGAAGAAAGAGAATAAAATTATTACAAACGGTGGTAGAGTATTAGGCATTACTTCTTTTATTAGCAATAATAACTTAACTATTGCAAAACAAAAAGCTTATGATGCTTGTAATAGAATTTACTTTAATGGCATTATATTTAGAAACGATATTGCTGATCGAGCAATAAAATAAAAAATTGAATCAACCCGGAGGCCATTTCATCTGTCTGCCGCCTAAGAGATGAAGATGTAAATGATAAACTTCCTGTCCACCGTTTTTTCCGCAATTAAAAACTAATCGAAAACCATCATCTGAAATATTCTCTTTTATGGCTAATTCATTTGCCACATCAATCATCTTTGAAATAATAATTCCGTGCTCCGCAGAATTGACATCGGAAATTTTTGGAATTTCGATTTTGGGAATTATCAAAATATGAACAGGAGCTTGCGGATTTATATCACGGAAAGCTAAAATATCATTGGATTCATATACTATATCTGCAGGAATTTCTTTGTTAATAATTTTTGAGAAAATTGTACTTCCCATAAAATTACCTCTCTATGTTATATTTTTTCATTTTATTATATAAGTGACTTCTTTGAATTTCAAGTACTTCTGCTGTTTTACTTATGTTCCAATTGTTTTCATCAAGTTTTTTCAAAATGTATGCTTTTTCGGCTTTTTCTTTGAAATCTTGAAAACTGTTTGAAATCGTAAGTATATCCTCTGATGAAGACTTATTATGTTGAGGGAGCATCAATTTTACATCATCATCAGTTATTTCATTAGAGGAAACCATGATTATCATTCGCTCAATCATGTTTTTCAGTTCTCTTATATTTCCTGACCATTCATAATTTTTGAGCGCTTCCAATGCGGTTCCGGAAAATTTTTTTAATGGGAAATTATTTTTAGAACAAATTTGCTCAGTAAAATGTTTCACAAGAAGGGGAATGTCTTCTTTGCGCTCACGGAGAGGGGGGATGTGAATCGGGATCACGTTTAATCTATGATATAAATCCTCGCGAAAATTTCCTTCTTCTATTGCCTTTTTAAGATCTTTGTTAGTTGCCGATAGTATTCGAACATCTACATCAATTTTCTTTTCACCTCCAACAGGTTCTATTTTTCCTTCTTCAATTGCTTTTAGAACTTTTGCTTGAGCCTGTAAACTCATATCGCCGATTTCATCAAGAAATAATGTGCTCCCATCGGCTTGCTCAAATTTTCCGGTTCTGTCTTTAATAGCACCAGTGAAGGATCCCTTAACGTGACCAAAGAGTTCGCTTTCAATTAATTCATTTGGAATCGCAGCGCAGTTGACTTCAATCAAATCTTTGTTCCCTCGTGAACTTAATCTATGAATTTCTCTGGCAATTAATTCTTTGCCAGTACCGTTTTCTCCGAAGATTAAAACTCTTGCATCTGTTTTTGCAACCTTTTGAGCTGTTTCCAGTATACGTTTTATCTGATTTGATTCGCCTATGATTAGATATTCGTTTTCTTCGCTCTGTTTAAGTTTTAGATTCTCCTGCTGCAACTTGCTGTAACCGACAGCATTTCTCACTGTTATAAGAAGCTTATCACGATCAATCGGTTTTTCAATAAAATCAAATGCTCCAAGTTTAGTTGCTTTAACCGCATTTTCAATTGTTGAGTGTGCAGAAATCATAATTGTTTTTAGATTACGGTTCATCTCAGATATTTTATTGAGTATTTCAAAACCGGTTAAATCGGGGATTTGAATATCAAGAAGGACTGCGTCAAAATCGTTATCAATTATTTTTTGTAATCCAGATTTACCTGAGGTGGCATAATCAACCGAATAATTTTCATATTCCAGAATCATTTTCAGACTTTCGCAAATTTCTTTTTCGTCGTCGATTATTAAAATATTTTTAGGCACAATTAATTCCTATAATGTATATTATGTAAACTAATGGATTTTCTCAAAATTCCCCTAATTTCATCAAAATAAAGGCTATTAGTAAAAGTAATGCAATATATATTAAAAAAAGATAGTTGCGCTTTTTCCGCTTTGATGTGGTTCTAAATCCAAGTCTTTTTTTTCGCTTTTCTTTTTCGTCTTCATTAGGATTATAATAACGAGGCTGGTAATCAAAAATTCTATGTCTTGGTCGCTTGAATAACATAAATTTATGCTGAAATCACTTTTAATTTTCCTGGCAATAGTTCAATATGAATTTTTGCATTTGGGCCAGTCACAAAAGCTTCACCATCGGTATGAATATAATTAGAATTTTTTATGAATATTTCAACACTTTTAGTTTTGTCCAAATTTGCTTCTTTAACATTTTCCATTTTATTGATAAGTGCATATGGTAGTTTTCTTAATATTTTTGGCTTTGTTATATCGTGTACTAAACAGGTGTTCAACAATGCATCATCTATTTGTGCTCCGGGAGTCAAATAAAATCCACCGCCGCTGCTGTGTCCATTCCCTATCGCGTACAGAAACATTTTAGGTATTTTTACAAATTGTCCATTCAATTTGATATCCGCTTCGAATGAATTAAAATAGCGGAGACTTTTCAACACAGCATAGATGTAGGATGAAATTCCACTAAATATTTTTTCATTTTGATTAATAAATGCAACATATGCATCGAATCCAATTCCTATCCCATTTAAGAAATAACCGGAATGATCCATTGTGTCTGATTTTACCGAATAGTATCCAACATCTGCAACAATGATTTTTTGATTGTTGTTAAAAAGAATTTTTAGATTTTCTAAATAATCTTTTTTGAAATTAATATTTGTTGAAAAATCATTGCCCGAACCAACCGGTAAAACACCGAATGTTGGATTTTTATAAAAATCAATTCCGTTAATCACCTCGTTCAAAGTTCCGTCGCCGCCAACTGAAATAATTACATCATTTTGTGATTGGTGTTCTTTTACAAGATTTGTAGCATGCCCCGGAGATTCGGTTAAAAATAATGTATAATTAATTCCGGACTTTTCAGCCTCATCCTTCAAGTATTGAAGTGATTTTCCAGCAAAACCTCTTCCTGCAGTCGGATTTACTATTATGAGATATTTATTCATTTAATCCGCTCAATTGAACAATGCCTTAACATATTCTTCGGGAACGAAAGTTTGGAGATCGTCAATCCCCTCCCCAACTCCAATATAACGAACGGGAATATTTTGTTCAGCACAAATTTGAAAAATCATTCCTCCTTTTGCAGTGCCGTCGAGCTTAGTTACAATCAACCCTGTAAGATTAACAAATTTCGAGAACTCTTTCGCTTGTACAATTGCATTTTGTCCAGTATTTCCGTCAACAACTAAAAATGTTTCGTTTGGTGCATAGTCGATAACCTTAGATAGAACTTTATTAATTTTCTTAAGTTCTTCCATCAGATTGTTCTTTGTATGAAGTCTTCCCGCAGTATCGATAATAACTATGTCAGCTTTTATGTTTTTTGCCTTTATAATTGTCTCGAAAGCAACAGAAGACGGATCTGCACCATGCTCTCTTTGCACAAGTTGAACCCCCGCACGTTCTGCCCAAATTTCTAGCTGTTCATTCGCAGCGGCTCTGAAGGTATCCGCTGAACCAATAATAACACTTAAGCCTGCTTTTTTGTAATTATGAGCAAGCTTTCCAATCGTTGTGGTTTTTCCAGCTCCGTTGACACCAACTATAAGAATTACATAAGGTTTGTATTTTTCGACAAGTTCATACTCGGTTTTATAATTTTGTTGGTGCTCTAATGTGTTAGTCAACTCTCGTTTTAATATATCTATTACATTAATAGAGGAGCGGTCACTTTCACTTTTTAGTGCTGTTCTTGTTTCTTCAATTACTTTTAATGCCGTTTCAACACCAATATCGCTTGAGATCAAGCTTTCTTCAAGTTCTTCAAGAGTTGCATCATCCAGTTTTGCTTTACCGGTTACGGTCTCATTTATTTTGGTGACTATTTTATTACGGGTTTTGCTTAATCCGTTTTTAAGTTTATTGAAATCAAGATTTTTGAATAGTTTCATTCTTTTTCCATTTGATAGATTCGTATCCGCGATAGGCATAAACCAATACGGAAATAAAACACATAACTGTACTTAGATGAAGCAGAGAATCGTAAACAAAAGCTGAGTTCAAATCCCTATTGAATATTACTGCTAAAAAGAAAAGCATAATAGTGAATACAGTTGCCTTTCCTAATTTATTAGATGGAAGAACCTTGCCTATTTTGTTGCTTACGTAAATCCCTCCAAGAAAAATTATTACATCGCGCAAAATGATTATCCAGAAATAATATTCGGGTATCACATCAGTTAAATAAAACTGAATTACGACGATGGCAATAATCACTTTATCGGCAAGAGGATCTACTATCTTGCCGAATTCAGTAATTTCATTAAATTTCCTCGCAAGATAACCATCTAAAATATCTGTAATGTATGCAAGGAAAAACAAACCAAATAACAAAAATCTTAACTCAGGATTCTCAGCGAACTTACCTGTGTAAACAAATATCGGAATTCCGAGAAAAATTCTAAAAATACTTAAGTAGTTCGATTTCGTGTGCAGTTCATTCCAATTTAATTTCATTTTATCACCGCGAATTTTTCTACTTTATAACTCAATTCGTTTCCTGATGAATCAGTTGCAATCACTTTGTAAATATAAATTCCGCTGGGAATTGTATTGCCTTTATCATCTTTTAAATCCCATGTAACTCCCCCATTCCCGTCGTTTTCAATCAACCTGGTTACAAATTCTCCGGACAAAGTATATATATAAATTTCAGCAAATTGTGTAAGATTAGCAAAGGTTAATCCGTTCGAAAAATTCGATTGTTTAACCGGGTTGGGATATACATAAACATTATCAATATTTTCATTGAAATTTTGAATCACAATCGAGCTGCCGGCATTATCAGTTATCAAAATATTGTTGATTGAATACACTTGATTTAGTTTTAAAATATAATTTTTACCAATTGATGCCACGGGGTTTTTTGTTGTAATTATTATCGAGTTAGGCTCCCTTGTGAATTCTAACTCCCTAATTTCGTTAGACGGGATAAATACATAATTGGTGGGATTTGAGAAAGATGCCCGGTCAATTTCCATATTAAATTCTAATTTGATTTTATTATTTGTAAGAATATCGAACTTTGTTATAAAAAATTCTTGCTCGGATATTTCTTCATCTACATCAAAAGTTAAGACAGTTCCTTCAATTGGTGAACCATATTTATCCCGAAGTTCATCCGCAATTATTAGATCATGTGCTCCAGGGGAGAATTTTACTTTATAACTTATCAAATATGTTTGTTCGTCCTGAGCAGTGATGGAGTTCGGAATCCCATATCCTTCTACATTAAAAGCCGTATAATTAAAAATGGTGATCGGCATCTCTCCAGCAAAAATAAGTTTTACAGAATTTACAGTTTCCGATTCCGCTGAAATTGCTTTTGCGGGACTGTGAATGAAAACCTCTGTCGCCTTACTTATATTTGATAAAGGGATTTCTTTATTTTCATCATATGATTGAACAGAGTAATATACTTTTACGTTGTTTGTCAAAATATCTCGATCTCTAAATACAATTGTGCTTCCCGAAGAAGAATCAATTTTAACTAGGTCATTTTCATTCATCCCTTTATATAAATATGTTACTTGACCTTCTCCTTTAACATTTATAATCACATTATCGAAAGATCCAACACAATAAGCCGATAAAATTTTTGGTTCTTGTGTTTGATTATCTTTGCCGAATTCAATAAAATAATGTCCGTTTGAATTTTGAATTGCAACCTCATTAACGCCGTTATCATCAACATCTCCTGTATATATTGATTCCAAATTCACGCCTTCTTCATAGAAAACATTAACCATATCATTATTTAGAAAATCATAAATATAAAAATAAGGAAATATGTTTAAGATAAGTTCGGAATCATTATCGTTATCCAAATCTTCAAAACCCAGCGTCTGAAAGACTTTTGTAAAAAACGGATCAGTAAATTCAGAAGATTGATCTAAGTAAATCTGCTCATGAATAATGTTTATCCTGTTTCTTAAGTAATTAAAAATTCTAAGTACAAAAAACGGTGCAATACTATTCCCTTTAAAAAGAATTGCAACTTCATCAATCCCATCACCATTTATGTCACCAGCAGCAATAGTATTTCCATGAAATGTTGTCAGGTTTGAATGTAACGAATCAATAATATTGACACTCTGATTTGAGTAATCGAAAATCATCAAATCACCATCCGAATCTGCTGTCCAGATTTCCTTTCTTCCGTCTCCATTACCATCTGCAGCAATTACATTTAGATAAAATTCATCGTGGAAATCATTCATTGAATTATCCGAAGAAAAGTTAATCAACGAATCTTTTAATGAATTTTCGGTGATTAACTGTCCGGAATTATTTGTTTCCCAGATATAATAAACCTTATTATCTCGATTGGAAATTATATCGGATATTCCGTTATCATCAATATCCTGTACGAGAACCGGATAAAAAATACCTGATCGGTTTTCATATTCAGTTTCAAATCTATATGTACTGCCGATTTGTCTATCCACATAACCGTTTCTCAAAAATTTTGAAATCAAATAATTGTTCTCTTTTCCAAAGTTGTCGAATCCGACAGGAATTCGCGTAAAAATTGAATCCTTTATAACCAAAGTATTATTTTCGAAACTTCTAAGCTGATAAAAAATTGAATCAGATGAATAAAATTCTTGGAATAATATTCCTTTAGATTGAGTTGAAAACTCCATCGGATAACTAAATAGATTACCTCTTGGAAGCGAAAATTCTTTTTTAGCAAATGGCAGATTAGATTCTTCGTAATTTGTACCAATGATAAAATCAATATTTTTTCTTGTCCTCATACCGGCTAAATTTTCGGCTTCAATTGAAAGCGAATACTCAGAATTTTGATCTACAATCTCTTTTGGTATAAAACCGTAATGATAGTTTTTCACAAAATGATTATTAATATTGAATCCATCCAGCGTGACATAACCGGATGAACTCGAGGAAGTATAATATAGTTTTACGATACATCTATCATCGGTGTAAGCCTCGGTTAAAATAGTTTTTACATCACCATAAATTATAGGCGCCACAGTTCCTAAATAAATATTCGGAGGAGTCGTATCCTTATAAAAATTTACTCTCTCCTCCAGCGTAATGCCGTTATTTTGGTTTATAAGCAGCTTCAGCGTATAACTTGTATCAGGAAGATTACTTAAGTCAATTTGAGCAACATCAATTTCTTTATGTTGATATTGACTTTCGTAAATTTTGATCCAATTATTCGGTGTAATTCCAACACCATAACTCAGTTCATAGTTACTAAAGTAAGGAGATAAAACCGTAACATTCACGTTTATTATTTCATCCGATGTCGTAAAATCCTGTTCTGGATAATTTATTTTAACTTCTGATTTAAGCGGAATTTGTACAGCTTTTTCGATGTTTAATCTTCCTGCACCTGATTTAATATCCCAACCGCTAACGTCAATATCATCACTTGTAGATTTTAGAATTTGTTTTATCTGTTCGTTTGAAAGTGTGCTGTCAATTGAAAGCAATAGTGCCGAGGCTCCGCTCACATGAGGAGCTGATGCAGAGGTTCCTCCTGCTGTTCTGTAACCCCCATTTAAATCAGTAGAAATTATTCCGGTTCCTGGTGCAGTTAAATCAATTGTTGAACCAAAGTTTGAAGAAGAACTTACAGCATCATTTTGATTCGAATTACCGACGCTTATCACAAAATCGTAACCAGACGGGTAATGAGGTTGATCGCTTCCGCTGTTGCCGCTGCTTCCTACGAGGACAACACCGTTATCATATGCGTATTGAAGAACATCTTTAAGCACATATGAAAACTTATCATCACCAAAACTCATATTTATAATTTTTGCACCCATATTAACCGCATAAAGTACGGCGGATGCAACATCATCCTCATCTCCTGTTCCGTTTGGGTCGAAAGCACGAAGTATCATAATTTTTACTTTTGGAACTACACCCGCAATTCCGATTTCGTTATTAACCGAGGCCCCAATTATCCCTGAAACAAATGTGCCGTGGAAATGTTGATCCATTGGGTCGTTATCCCAGTTAAGGTAATCCCCTCCAAGTGTGTCGTATGGAAATCCGGCACGGTTTGTAAAATCCCATCCAATTACATCATCAATAAATCCGTTATTATCATCGTCGATTCCGTTTGTATCATCATGATCAAAAGACCCGTTTTGATTAAGATCTTCTGCAGAATTGATCCAAATGCTCCCGCTGAGATCCGGATGAAGATAGTCAACTCCAGTATCAATTACCGCAATAATTATTTCATCACTTCCTTCCGTAATATCCCATGCTCCGAAAGCATTTATTGTTGATAGGTTCCATTGCAGTAAAGATAGGCTATCATTGGGTATGTAATCAAGATTATACTCATTACCAAATTGAACATATTCAAAATTTGGATTTTTTTCGAGGATATTTTTGATGGTTTTTGCGTGCTCCGATTCTAAATCGTCAAAATAATAAATGGAATTAAGGTCAATGTTTTTATTTAATAGTTGATTGGTAAATGATTTTAATACAATGGTTTCTGTTTTCTTATTGAATAATTTACTTTGGTCTAAAATTGAATAGTTGTTTTTTTCGATCTCAACTGGACTCACATCCCGTTTGTATTTGAAAAAAATTGTTGATTGAGCTGAAATTGAGGCGGAAAGAAAAATCAAGAATATAAAATTAAACTTCATTTTCTTCTTTTGAGAAATTCGTATCAAATTTTACCGGGTAATTTCCAGAAAAACATGCCGTACAGAAATCATCCGGATCATGATCCACCATAGCGCTCAGAAGTTCGTTATGAGTGAGGTATTGAAGACTATCTACATGTAGATACTCTGCAATTGCTTCAATATTCTTATCAAATTTATTTGCAATTAGTTCTTCTTTGGATGGGAAATCCATACCATAGTAGCATGGATATGCAATCGGTGGTGAAGAAATTCTTAAATGAATTTCTTTAGGATTGGCTTCACGAATAAGATTAACAAGCTGTTTTGAAGTGGTTCCTCTAACAATCGAATCATCAACCAGGACAACGGTTCTATTTTCCAGAACACCTTTGACTGTGTTAAATTTAATTCGTACACCGATCTCCCGGTTTTTTTGTCCCGGTTGAATAAAAGTTCTCCCTATATAATGGCTTCGAATCAATCCAATTTCGAGTTTAGAAGAAATGCCTTTCTTCTCAAGCTGATTTTGATACCCTATCGCTGCTGTATTCGAACTGTCAGGTACACTTATGACTATAACTTTTTCACCGTCTTTATCAATTACAGGATGGTTATCAGCTAAAACTTTTCCTAATTTCCTTCTGATTTTATCGACATTACTTCCGAAAATTTTACTGTCAGGACGACTAAAATAGATGTATTCAAAAATACAATGTTTTGTTTTAGATACTTTCTTGAACGGAAAATAAGATTTTATATTATTTGTTTCTCGGACAATATCATCAATCACGACAACTTCACCTGGTAATACATCTCTAACAAATTGTCCGGCGTTTATATCAAGAGCACAGGATTCCGAAGTGATTATCCAACTTCCATTCATCTTTCCTATGCAAAGTGGACGAAAACCGTTTGGGTCCCTAACTCCGATTAGTTTATTGTCGGTCATAATAACAAGCGAGTATGCACCTTCTATCTTGTTCACTGCTTCAATTATTTGTTCTACTTGATCGTCAAGCCTGGATCTTGCGATAAGATGCAGTATTACTTCAGTATCTGTCGCAGTTTGAAAAATGGCTCCTTCGTTAACAAGTTCGTCTCTAAGAATTTTCGCGTTTGTAAGATTTCCATTATGTGCTATTGCGAGATTACCTTTTCTGTAATTCACGACAAATGGTTGAACATTTTTCACTGAATCAGAAGAACCGGTTGTCGAATATCGATTATGTCCAATAGCCATATTACCTTTAAGAACAGATTCGAAAATTGACGAGTCGTGGAATACCTCTGAAACAAGTCCGAATCCTTTCTCAATATTAAATCTAGGTTTGCCGGTATTGTCAGGACAGCAGGAAACAATTCCGCTTGCTTCCTGTCCCCTATGCTGAAGGGCATGAAGACCATAATAGGTGTTTACGGAAGCTGTTGAAGAACCGTATATACCAAATATGCCGCAATTGCAGGTTGGTTTATCGAGGGTTGTTTTAATTTCCATAATAAATTTTTTGAGAAAGGCACAACGAATTGCGCATAAAATTTGTCGGAACGGCGGGATTTGAACCCGCGACCCCTTGAACCCCATTCAAGGGAAATCAGCCGTTTTGGACTAATTTCAAGCTTTTTTCCGGTGTTGTGTCCTTAATTGTGTCTTTTATTACATTATTTAATTGACTACTCAGCCTGTTGTAATCTATTTCAATATAACTCTTCTGAGTAGTCCTTATGTCTTTATGCCTTGCTAATTTCTGTACGTCAAATGCATACATTCCCGCATTTGCCAAAGTCGATATAAAAGTTTTTCTTATTTCGTGAAGTGTATATTTTTCCATTCCCAGCTTCTCAAGTTCCCTTCTGAAAAACTTCAAAGAGTCCCTTCGCTTGTATTTTACAACCTTGCCACTTCTTGTCGGAAATTCCGTAAGTAGAAATTCCCTTAATTTGTAGTATAAAGGAAATGCATCAACTCTTTTTCCTTTACTGTTGCTAATATAAATTATATTACGCTTATAATCTATGTCTTCGTGTTTTAACCTGATCAATTCACTTATCCTTAATCCTGTCATCAACAACAACTTAATTGCTCTGTATTGTTCCTCATTTTTGTTCTTTAAAACTCTTAAAATTAAATTTAGTTCATCCTCACTCATTACTTTTATCTTCTTTGGACTTTTCTCCTTCGCTGGAAAAGGATTCATTTCAATATATTTTTTACTTCTAAAATATTCGAAAATTATTCTCAGATGACGAAATATTATCTCCACCGTGTTCTTCGATAGGTTTATTGATCTTTCAAATCCATTTACAATTTCTTCATCGATTTCTGTTACAAGAAGATTTCCGGTATAGTTTTCTAATTTCTTATATGCATATTCATATAACTGCTTTGTCGGATCCGAACGTTCTGCTCTCGTCAGCATAAATTCATCAAAACAACTCTTTAATAGCTTCGGTCTTACTTTCTTAATATCCCGATGAATCCCATTTATTATCTCAGCTTCCTTTAAAGCTTTCACACGTCTCGCCAACTTCATATTCTCCCTGTTGGCTTCCATTCCTAAACTCTCTCGATAACGTTTTCCCTTGATCGAGTATGTTATCCAGATTGTTTTTCCCCTTACAAATATTCTTGCCATAGCTCCTCCTATTTTTAGTTATTTTTTAGGCAGAGTTATTTTTGGCTACCCCCCTTCTTTTTTCCTATCAATGCTTCATATTGCTCAATAACTCTGTCTTTTTGATTTACTAAATTTTTTAGCTCCTTAATAAGTTCATCCTTTTCATCCATTATTTTTTCCTGCTCTTTCAATAAACGAACATATTCGTTCTCTACTGCAATCCGCTCAAATGTAAGTTTGCTTTTCTGATACTTCTCAACATTTACACCCAACTTCTCAAGTGTGGCTAAAAATTTTGTGCTGGGATTTTTTAATGATTTCGAAAAATTCGAAATTGTCATCCCCGCTGCAGCTGCACCTTTAGATAGTGAACCGAATTTCTTGTTAATTGCAATTCGTAAAATGTCGGAATCCATTTTTTTCCTTTCCTCTTCTAATGAACAATTGAAATTTTGAAAATATTCAACTAATATTGACAATATTTGAAATTATTTGCATATTAAATCAACTTTTTTTCACTTGTTCATATTAGCAATTTATTTCAACTATTTCAAGATGTCCATAACGTACAAAGGATATAAAATAAGTTCACTCTCTTATTCAATTAATCAAGCAGCAAAACTGCTTAAACTCGATAGAGATTATATCCGTAAAGCAATCGAATCAGGACAAATTTTAACGTTCATTCCACCAGGTCGTATTCATCGGAGAATCCCCGTACATTCTTTGATTGATTTTATGACCACTAATTCAATCAATCTTTCACAAATCAATGAGGTTCATCATGATTAATACAACCAGTGATCATTCTAAAATTGTTCACATTTCACGTGAGGTCCATAGCCAACTGAAAAAATTTGTAATAGATAAACAAATAGCCGGTACTCCTACCACTCTCTCCCGGGAAACCGAAAAGGCAATTATTCAGCATCTTTCAAAATCTGCCAAGAAAGGATAATGAAGCGTGCTAAAAGATCGACTCGACGCTATAAAAATCCGGAGAGATACATTAAGCAGCTTCAGAAAAAACTTAACCGGCTCCAAGCTGATATCTCAAGCCTGGTTGAGGTAAATAATAATCTCTTAAAAGAAAATAATTCTCTGAAGAAAAATGCCTACGGAGATCTCTGGTTTATTTATTGTCCCGATGTTACTCACTCTGTCGTTTTTGTTCATAATACTTTAGAAAAATCTCAATTGGGTAAGGTCGGTGATGAAGTTGTAATTCTCGGAACTGTTCAGGAAATCACCCAATCCGCTGTTGAGAATGAAGCTTCAGCAGTGTTTCATACGCATACTGTCTACCTAAAAAAGAATAAAAAATGAAAAAGAATCTTACCTTCTACAGCCATTATTGCAACTCCCATAACCACTGGAAGTTCAAACTTCTTAGGAGTAAGTACGGCTGGGCTGGAGAAGGTAAGTTTTGGGCTTTAAATAATATGATCGCCGATGCAGAAAATTGCATTCTAAATCTTAATAAGAAAAATATAAAAGCAAGTATCGCAGCCGACCTTCAATTCTCTCTTAACGAGCTCGAGGATTATATCGACTTTCTTCTCACTGAATGCGAGCTTATTAAATCCCTCGACGGTCAAATTTATACCAAA
>JAGFIY010000076.1 GCA_024103215.1 Melioribacteraceae bacterium
GAAGGATTATGTTTCACTGCTTAGAACAAACCCTGTACTGGCTTATTTGATCATCACTCTCGAAGAGATAAACCGTTCATTTAAAATTTATACCGAGCGCGAGCTTCTCAAAAAATTGATCTCCACAAAACAGAGAAAAATTCTCGAATGGGCATTTATAGCGCCGACAGAAGAGATGAGAAAGCTTCTTTCCAAGATCGAGTTTGATTCGATTAAGCGGGAGCAGCTTATAAAAATCTGCCGATTTATGTCAAAACATATGAACGAAAACACTCCTCTTAAAAAACTTCTGCTTCACATAAAAACGATAAACATAAAAATGATTTCGCTTCTTGCATATTATGCTGAATTATCATTGCAGCTAAAACCCGAAACGATTATTGAGTTGACCGAATCAGAGGGTTTTGAAGTGAACGTAATAATTCTTGAAAACATTAGACAAAGATCGAAGCAGGTGAATATAAAATTTCCCGATATTGATTCAATTGAAAATTTGCCGGAAATAGACAAGGTAAATAAACTTAATTATAAGAAAAAGAAGGAAGCATTATCTAAATTTCCCGAACCGCCTTTTGAGGGTTCAGATAGAATAGTTCCTTTAAGAACAGTGCAGGAGCAGGTTTCGTGGAGCAAAATGCAGAAAAACTGTATTAGGGATTTGACACATTCGGTAAAGACCGGCAGGTCATATTTCTACAAAATTGCTTACAAAAACGAACTGGCAACCCTGGAGGTTAGATTGAAAAATGGAGAATTTGTGCTTCAAGAGCTAAGCGGAGAAGGAAATAGAAAGGTTTCGCGAGAGTTGTACAATTTTGTTAAAACAAGTTTGAAGGAGTTTCAGGAAGCTAAAAAACTCCTAGAGCAGGAAAATCATTGACGGTTTTTGTTACCGTGATGATCTTCGGAAGATTTTGTTTTAAAGGTTTTATCTTGTTGAAAACCAGAAGAATGCCTGCATAAACTATTGTTAGTCCCGAAGCAAATAGAAACGCGCAAAGCTCTTTTAATGATGAACCGCTGAAGATGCTCATCCCGAAGAGTATTCCCAAGATTAAAATGATCATCGGAACTCCGTAAAGCATAACGGATGCTTTTAAAATATCACTTCCGATAATTTCTATGTTAACGCTGTCGCCGGTGTTAACGCCTAATGAATCCTCAACCTCCAAAATTTTTGCGTCTTTACTTCCGGCAGGTTTGCAGAACAATTTAGCGGAACATTCCTCGCATTTACCGGATTCGTCGAGCATTATCTTTGCGCGTCCGCCGGAAGCTGAAATCACAATTCCTTTCTCTATGATTGTTTCTTTTTGCATTAAGATAAACCAATTGCTGATTATTTTATTTACTCAAATATAAGTGTTAATAAAACTGACTTTTTAAGTCTCTAATTATTAATTCCCTTCTTCGGCTTCTACTTCTTCTAAATGTTTTTCTCTCCCGTTTAAATATCCGATTGCATGTGTGCGGCATTTATCGAACGGGATTTTTGATTCGTCGAGCAAATCATAATTTATTACTGCAAGATTGTCCACCATTTCGATTCCGCCGTCGGATTTTCTTGCACAGATTCCACAGCCGATGCATGCAACCGAACAGACTTCCTTCGCTCTTTTAGGATCGTCCAAATTTTTGCAGAAGACAAAAACTTGTCGATCAATCGGATGCATCTCAATAATATCTCTCGGACAAGCAGAAACACAAATCCCGCATCCGGTGCAGAGTTCTTCAATCACTTCGGGAATGTTGTCGTCGTTCATTATCATCGCATCGAAGGGACATGCTTTAACGCAATCGCCGCCGCCTAAACAGCCGTAATAACAGAGTTTATCTCCGCCGGCAACCAAGTCCATTGCCGCACAGCTTAGAGGACCAAAGTAATCTGCCATTTTTGTAACAGCTTCGCTTGAACCGCCCCGGCATAAAATTCTTGGAACCATCTTAGTTGTGCTTCCGGCTTCGACACCTAAAATCTCCGCAATCTCCCTTGCCGTTTCGTCTCCTCCCACGGGACATCCGTTAACACCAATTGTGCCTTCAACAACATTTACAGCGAAATCGTAACAGCCGGCTCTGCCACAGGCTCCGCAGTTTGCCCCTGGTAAAACATCATTAACTTTTGCGATTAGGGGATTTTCTTCCACTCTAAGTTTTTTATCTGCAAAGGCGAGACCGCCGGCAAAAATAAAACCGAGTCCGCCCATTGTTAAAATTGCTATAATAATTGTCGTTTCCATTTTTCAATCCGTTTTATACTGAAATCAACCCCGAAAATCCCATAAACGCCAGAGCAAGTATTCCGGCTACTATTAAAGTTATCGGTGCACCTTGCAGTGGTTTTGGAATATCCGCTAATTCAAGTTCTTCTCTAATTCCCGCCATAATTGTGATTGCAAGTGTGAAGCCGACACCGGCTCCCACTCCGTAAAAAATTCCCTCTATAAAATTGTATTCTCTCAAAACTATAAACAAAGCCAACCCCAGGATTGCACAGTTTGTTGTAATCAAAGGAAGAAAAATTCCAAGCGCGCGGTAAAGCGGCTGACTTACTTTCTTAACGAACATTTCAACAAATTGAACCAACGATGCTATAACAAGGATGAAAGAAACATACTGTAGAAAATCCAGATTAAAGGGAACAAGTATCATATGGTAAATAAGCCATGTTACAATTGCCGCAACTACCATTACGAAAGTTGTTGCTAGTCCCATCGAAAACGCAGATGAAATTTTATTCGAAACCCCTATGAACGGACAAATTCCAAGAAAGTAAGCAAGCACAAAGTTGTTTACTATCGCTGCCGAGAAGAATATTAATATAAGTTCCATCGTTTACGCTCCCGCCTCAATTGTTTTTGCGGCTTTGGATTTTTTATATTGCTCAATAATTTTATCTGTCTCTTTTTTCTTCATATTAATAGCAATTGAATTAAAATATGCCATCATCAGACCAAGAGTTAAAAACGCTCCGGCGGGAAGTATCATCACCAGCCATGGTTCATAAAAATCCGGCATTATTTGAAATCCCAACAAAGTTCTCGATCCCAAAATTTCTCTTATGCCTCCAAGCATGAACAATGCAATTAAAAATCCGGTGCCCATTCCGAGTGCATCCAATGCCGATCTTAACACACCGTTCTTAGAAGAAAATGCCTCCTGTCTTCCGAGGATTAAACAGTTAACAACAATAAGCGGAATGTAGGGTCCCAACGATTTACTTAAATCGGGGAATTGTGCTTTCATAACGAGATCTACAATCGTAACGAAAGTTGCAATTATCAAAATGTATGAGGCAATTCTCACTTGTGATGGAATAAGCTTACGCACTGAAGAAATGATTATCGACGAGAAAACAAGCACGAATGTTGTAGCAAGCGCCATCGCAATTCCATTTATTGCAGATACTGTCACTGCAAGTGTAGGACACATCCCAAGCACCTGTTTAAAGACAGGATTGTTTTCCCAAAGTCCTTTTGTGTATTCTTTAACAAAACCTAATTTTGATTTCATTTCTTCCCTCCATCAACAGCACGGAGTTTTTCAATTCCGTCGTTCATTATTGAAACAACTGCTTTGGATGAAATTGTAGCACCGGTTATTGCTTGAATTTCATTAGGCTTGGAAGGACTTGCTCCTTTAACCCAATCTATTCCGGGAACCGCACTTAAACCTTTGAACTGATTTGTGAAATCATCTTCGGTTATTTTTGTACCAAGACCCGGAGTTTCAACTTGTTCGAGAACTTTTAGTCCCAACACTTTTTCGAGGGAGTTATCCATTCCTATCATCAGCCTTATCTTTCCTTGAAAACCGCTGCCGGAATATGTTAACGCATAACCGGTTTTTTCTTTGTTTTTATCAAACACTTTGTAGCATTCAAAATCAATTCCATCTACAACTTCGTATGATTCTGCAGAAGGCTGCACCTCAAAAATTGCTTTTTCTGTTTCTGCTTTGCGGTGTGCTTCAATTTTTGGTTCTGCCCACCCGCTTATTTCTGAGAGCAGCGCCCCGGAGATCACGCCGACAATTGTCAAAGTTACAAGCATCTTAATCACGAGTTTCATTTTTCCTTCCCAAAAATTCTTGGTTTCGTATATCTATTGATAAGCGGAACAAACGCATTCATAAAAAGAATTGAATACATAACACCTTCCGGGAGTCCGCCGAATAATCTTATTAAAACCAGAACAAGTGCAATTCCCGCACCGAATATCCACATCCCTTTTCCGTACAAGGGAGAAGTAACCCAATCGGTTGCCATGAAAAGAGCCCCGACTAAAAATCCTCCTGCAAAAATGTGAAAGAGAGGATTCGGATAAATAGCGGGATCTAGCAGCCAAAAAATTCCGCCGAAGATTATTACACCCAACGTCATCGAAACGGGAACTCTCCAATTAACGACACCGATCACAATTAAAAATATTCCGCCGAGAAGAACTGCAATTGCGGATGTTTCACCGAGTGATCCGCCGACATTGCCTAAAAACAAGTTTGATAATTCAGTTGAAACTTTATCGAACTTAATAGCTGAAAGCGGTGTTGCCGAAGAGATTGAATCAACAGCGTAATTCGGCTGCGACCATGTTGTCATTGGCACAGGAAAGGCTGCCTGAAGAAATGCTCGTCCAACAAGTGCGGGATTGAAAATATTGTAGCCCAATCCGCCAAAAATTTCTTTGCCGATACCAATCGAAACAATTGCCCCGATTGCTGTTGAAGAAAGCGAGAAGTTAGGTGGCAGAATAAGCGCGAGAAGAAGTCCGGTAATTACAGCACTTCCGTCCCCGATTGAAATTTTTCTCTTTCTTACGGCTTTAACAGCAGCTTCGGTTCCAACGCAAAATCCAACGCTGACAATAATAATCAGCAATTGATATAATCCGAAAAAAACCACAGCCGAAATTACCATCGGAAGAATTGCCGCGAGCACCAGCCACATCGCCTGTTTAGTTGACCATCTAGAGTGAACATGCGGCGATGCTGCAAGTTCAAGTTTGTACGAAGGATTTGCCGTTATTGTATTCATTTTTTTTCTATTAGTGACTAACTAGCTTTTCTTTCTCTTTGTATTTGAAGAACCCTTTTCTTGCCGAGACGAATCCATTGAACGAGCGGAATGTTTGCAGGACAAACAAACGCACAAGTTCCGCATTCCATACATACAGTAATTCCCAACTGTTCAGCTTCCTCAAGTTTTTCCAACTGCGAATAACGTGCAAGTTTAGTCGGTGTTAAATTAAGCGGACAAACTTCAATACATTTTCCGCATCTTAAACATGGCGTTTCTTCGTGTGCGTTAATTTCCGATTCGGTAAGAATAAGGATGCCCGAAGTTGCTTTCATAACCGGAGCCGAAAAATCGTACTGGGCAACGCCCATCATTGGTCCGCCGACAACAACTTTAGCTGCGTTATCCTTTACTCCGCCGCAGTAATCAAGAACATCACTTAACGGTGTGCCGACTTTAACAATTAAATTTTTCGGTTGCTTTATTCCGAATCCCGATACTGTTAATGCTGCTGTAATTTGAGGCTCTCCTTTACAAACCGCGTCGTTTATTGCAAGTGCCGTGCCGATATTTTGAATTACAACCCCAACATCGAGCGGAAGTTTTCCAGGAGGAACCTCTCTGTTGAGAACAGCTTTTATCAGCATTTTTTCAGCACCTTGAGGATATTTTGTTTTGAGCGATACAACCGAAATGTTTTCCTCGTTCATGCAAAGCTTGGTAAGTTTTTCAATTGCCTTTGGTTTATTATCCTCAATTCCTATTGCCCCTTTCGAAACACCGAGTGCTTTCATTATTAACTTTAATCCGGTAATAAGATCTTCAGAACGTTCGAGCATAAATCTATAATCACGTGTTAGGTATGGTTCGCACTCGCAGCCATTGAGAATTACACAATCGATGTTTTTATCCGCCGGAGGAGTAAGTTTAACATAGGTTGGAAATGCCGCACCTCCTTGACCGACTATTCCGGCTAATCTTACTCTCTCTCTAATTTCTTCCGCAGTAATGGTTTTCGGATCAAGCTGTTCGAATCTAATTTCTTCTTCAGATTCGATTGAATCGATTACAATAGAATTTTGCGGAAATCCCGATGCTGTGGGTTCAAGATGCACGTCAACAACTTTTCCGGAAACAGGACTGTATATCGGACTTGAAATAAATCCTTCCTGATCAGCCAGAAGCTGTCCTTTTTTTACTTCATCTTTCTTCTTCACTTTAACCGATGCCGGCGCTCCGATGTGTTGGGAAAGGGGAACAATTACTCTTTTCGGATCAGGCATAATTTCAAAAGGAAGATTTTCCGTAAGTTCTTTGTACTCTTCGGGATGAACTCCACCTTGAAAAGTTTTAATTTTATTCAGAAAACTCATTTCGAGCGTCTCATTATTAAAAGATAATTAGAGAATTTTCATAATCTATGCCAGAAATAAAAATATCCTTCTTCGGCAAATTCTTGCTTAAAACTGATTAATTAAGGGGATCTTTTTTATATCGAGCCAGAGGGATATTAAATTCTCAGTTTATTTTCATTTTTGAAAAAGAAGAGAGAATGCATTGAGAATAACCGGATGAAAGGTTTCATTTAGTGAGCATGTCTAAATCATCCTTTGGAATCAGTTTTTCTATAACTATCTTTCATTCTCAATTTTAAGAAATTATTACTCTGTGTTCTGTGGAAAGCATTTAATATATGATATATTTCCGTAATTAGATAAGAAGTCCAAAATTTAACGAAATGAAAAAAATTCTAAAAGAGCTGCTTACAAAATATTTTGATCTGATAGTCAAAAGCTGGCAGGAGAAGTTGATACAGCAGTTCGGTAAAAAATTTTCGCAATCGCAGATCAAAACATTTGTTGAGAACAGTCTTATTACAATTCAGGAAATTATTGATTCGGAGGATTATGAATCAGCTGATCAATATCTGATTGATATATACAATCTTTTTAGCTCATCAAAATTAAATTTACTTCAGATCAGTTCAATTTTTAGTCAAGGACGTTTTGCGATTGTTACCTATCTTGAACAGGATACAACTCATAAGTACGATCCGCTGATTCTTCTCGGTTTCTTGGACGAGGTAATTGAACAGCTTTATGCACGTTACGGAATGCTGCATCAAGAAGCTCAGATGAAAGAACTGGAACGTGACAGGGACCGACTTGCCGTTAAGCTTGATCAAAATCAAAAATATCTTCAAAATTTAATGCATTCTTCCGATTCGGCAATAATGGTCATCGATGAAAATGAAAAATTTATTGCTTGGAATAAAGGCGCAGAAAACATGTTCGGATTTACCGAGGATGAAGTACTCGGGAAACCTTCATCAATGCTGCTGCCAGACGAAAAGAAATATAAAAATGAACTGAAAACGATAAGAGAAATTGTTTCAAAAACAGGTCACATTAAAATAACCGAGACGGAAAGACGCTCAAAAAGCGGAAAGGTTTTTCCCGTTCATATTACCGTAACCGGACTTCCGGGAGAGGACGGCAAATACAGAGGGCGTTCGGTAATAATTAACGACGTTACCGAAGTAAAAGCTCTTCAGCGTCAGGTCGATCAATCAGAAAAACTAGCGGTGATTGGACAACTAGCTGCGGGCGTTGCTCACGAAATCGGGAATCCGCTTACTTCCATTTCATCTCTTGTTCAAATACTTCAGCGTAAGTCCGAAGATGAATTTATAACAACTCAGCTCGCAAACATAAAAGAGAATATTGACCGAATTTCTAAAATCGTGAGAGAACTTGTAGATTTTTCTCGTCCCCCCGGTTATGAAGAAACCTTTACACAAGTGGGCGACGTAATAAAAACTGCGCTTGGCATAGTTAAATATGATAAGCGTGTAAAAAAGGTTGATTTTATTTCCGACTTAGACCCCGAGCTGCCTGAAGCAAAAATTGTCCCCGATCAACTGCTTCAAGTTTTCGTTAACATATTAATAAACGCACTTGACGCAATCGAAGGGAACGGAACAATCGAAGTCAATTCTTCTTCAGATGAAAAGTTTATAGTTGTTGAAATTAAAGACAACGGTATTGGAATGGATAAAGCGGTTATTAATAAAATCTTCGATCCTTTCTTTACAACAAAGGGCGTTGGCAAAGGAACGGGGCTAGGATTATCGGTAAGTTACGGTATCATCAAAAGATTTGGTGGAGATATTATTGTGGAGAGCGAAAAAGAAAATTACAGTAAGTTTATTGTTAAAATTCCTCATAACGATTTTAACGCAACAAACAAGGAGAAATGATGTCCGCAAATATTCTTGTAGCAGATGACGAAAGAGCAATAAGAGAATCATTAAAATTAATTCTCGAAGAAGAAAAATATAAATGCGATCTGGCTGCAGATGGTCAAGAAGCTTTGAATATGATAAAAGAAAATAATTATGATATCGTAATATCTGATATTAAAATGCCTAATATTGACGGAATGCAGCTGCTCGAAAGCACTTCTGAAATTTCACCAAACACATTTTTCATAATCATGACTGCTTACGCTTCGGTTCAAACAGCAATTGAAGCACTGAGAAAAGGCGCATACGATTACCTTATTAAACCGGTTGAGTTCGATGATCTTTTAATACGAATTAAGAGATTGATTGACTACAAAAAACTTTCGACCGAAAACCGTGCACTTCGTCAAAGAGTTTCGTCGGAGACCGGTTATCAAAACATTATCGGGAAAAGCGAACAGATGCAGCGCGTTTTCAAACTTATAGATCAAGCGGCTCCCACTAACACAACAATCCTAATCTCCGGTAAAAGCGGAACTGGGAAAGAGTTGGTGGCGAAAGCCATTCATTACAAAAGTTTGAGAAAGGATAATATTTTTCTTCCTATTAACTGCGGTGCAATTTCGGAAAGTTTAATTGAAAGCGAACTATTCGGGCACAAAAAGGGAGCGTTTACCGGAGCAACTGAAGATAAACTCGGACTTTTCAAAGTAGCCGACGGCGGAACACTTTTCCTTGATGAGATTGGCGATCTTCCGCTTAGTCTTCAAGTTAAACTGCTTCGAGTGCTTGAGGACAAACAATTTCTTCCTGTTGGAGGGACGAAACCGGTTGAAACAAATGTTAGATTGATTGCCGCTACAAACCAAAATCTTTACGAAAAAACAAAAGCAGGTGAATTTAGGGAGGATTTGTTCTATAGACTTAATGTTGTCGAAATTAAACTCCCTACACTCAACGAACGGCGCGAAGATGTTCCGCTTCTTGTCAATCACTTTATCGAAAAATACTGCAACGAAATGGGAAGAAAAATATTAGGTGTAGATAACGAAACAATGAAATTACTAATGAGTTACGATTGGAAAGGAGGAGTACGCGAACTTGAAAATGTTATTGAACGAGCAATCATTTTTGCCGAAGATAACGTAATCAAACCCGACGATTTAACTGATCACATAAGAGGCAACGTTGTTGAGCATGGTTTTCCCGATTCGCTGAAAGATGCTCTCAAATCTTTTGAGAGGGAGCATATTCTAAAAGTAATAAAAAAATATGAGTACAATAAAGAAGATGCCTCTAAAGCATTGAACATAGGTCTTTCCTCATTATATAGAAAAATGGAAGAGCTCGGAATATCAACAAAAGCTCCCAGGGATTCGGAGCAATGAAGATGAGTTTAATTATCATTATATTTGATTAACAATTACATCTAAGTAACTTGGCTACAATCGATAAGAAAAAATTAAAAGAGCTTGTTAAAGACGAAAAGTGCTACAAGCAGCTGCTCTCTCTACTCGAAGAGTCCGATCCCGGCTTAAAAGATTCCGCTGAAATAATAACACAAATGAAAGAAGGTTTTTCCAACTTCTTTTGGTACGTAAAAAATGCCGAAACTAATGAGTTTATTTTTTATTCCGATTCCGTCGAGAAAATTACCGGTTATTCGTATTCCGAACTTATTACTATGCCGGGCGGAATTTTATCGCTTGTTCACGAAGACGATTTCCCGTCGGTAAAAGCTGTGTTTGCCGAATTGATGAGCGATGATAACGATGAAGCTGTTCAATTCGATTACAGGTCGCTTACAAAATCTGGCGATGTTATTTGGTTCAGATCAACCGTATATACCGATAGAGACGAAAGCGGCAAAGTAATTAATCTTAAAGGTGTTAGTTTTGACATTACCGAGTTTAAGGAAAATGAAATGCTGCTCGAGAGAGAAAAACAAAGACTTGCGAACCTAAACAATTCGAAAGACAAATTTATTTCGATAGTTTCTCACGATCTGCGATCCCCTTTTACAAGTCTTCTTGGATTTAGTGAAATTCTTCTTCACGAAAACGAGCTTACCGATCACGAAAAAAACGAGTATCTAGAATATATTTATGAGGCTTCAAAAACACAGCTTCAAATGATAAACTATCTTCTGGATTGGTCAAAGCTGCAAACCGGAAAGTTAAACATAGAGCTTTCGCGGGTTAATCTTAAAGGAATGCTTTCAAACTGTATTTCTGTTTTAACCGGCGCTGCAATCAGGAAAAATATTGAAATTCATATGGAAGTAGATCCCAACATTTTCATTTATGCCGATGAAAGACTTACCTCTCAATCAATATCCAATTTGCTGAGTAATGCTATAAAATTTACTCCGGACGGAAAACAAGTATCCCTCACCGCCAACAGGTTTAAAGAAGGAATGGTTGAAATAATTGTTAAGGACGAAGGTATAGGAATTTCCGAAAAAAACCAGGCTAAAATGTTCAGGATAGACGAAAAATTTTCCCTTCTCGGAACCAACGGGGAAAAAGGAAGCGGACTAGGATTAACCCTTGTTAAAGAAATCATAGAAAAACATGGCGGGCAGATTTGGTTCTATTCGCAAGAGAATGAGGGAAGCGAATTTCATATAACACTCCCCGAAGCAAAAAATATAGTGCTGATTGTCGAGAATAATCCCAAACAAAAAGAAGATATCTCAAATATTATCAACAAAGATTTTCCCGGTTACAAAATCGTTACTGCAGATAACGGCTACGAAGCAATTTCAAAACTTGCTCACACGATTCCAACCTTAATTATTACTGAACATGATATGCCGTTGATGAAAGGAAACCAGTTGATAAATACGATAAGGCAAAAATTCTCACACAATCCAATTCCCGTTATTGTTCTTCACGAAGACGCCAAAAAAAATATTAAAGATGAATATCTCAATCTCGGCGTTGATTTATTTATTAAAAAACCCGTCTCAAATTCAAAATTATTGGAAATGATAAAAGAAGTTGTATTTTGAACTCTCACCTGAACCTATGGAAAAAACTTTAGATAAACACTGGTATGCTCTTTACACAAAACCTCGCTCGGAATACAAAGCTCTTTCGGACTTGCGTGAAAAGGAAATTGAAACATATCTTCCCGAAATTACAACAATAAAACAATGGAGCGATCGCAAAAAAAAAGTAACTGAGCCGTTATTTAGAGGTTACATCTTTATCTTTGCCGACGAAATGGAACGTTACAGTTCCCTGCAAAGCAGCTCGATTGTCAAAACAATTTGTTTTGCCGGAAAACCTGCGGTAATTCCGAATGAGCAAATCGAAAATTTGAAACTGTTTCTTGAAAACAAACCTAAAGCTTTAGTAACAGATTTGATTGAAGTGGGAAGTAAAGTAGAAATAACATCAGGGCCTTTTGCCGGAGTTGAGGGAATTGTGTTCAAAAATGAAAACCAAGAGGATATTCTAAGCGTTTCGATTGATCTGTTGAGGCGTTCAGTTATTGTTAAACTTCCCGCGGCTAGCGTTTTGAAAAAGAAGTAATTCTTTACAATTGTAGAAGATTTTTTCGTAAATTCAATTTGATTAACAAACATTATTCTGCTTTATGGAATCTCAAGCCACTATAAACGAACTTAAAATAGGCGAAAAGCTCGATCATTTTTTGCTTCTTGCTAAACTGGAAATTAAACAGACCAAGACAGGAAAAAATTATCTTGATATTGATCTAAAAGATAAATCATCTGTTATCAACGGAAAAGTATGGGATGGTTTCGAAAAATTTTTAACGACAGCACAAGTCGGCAGCGTTGTAAAAGTGACCGGAACTGTTGAAGAATTTAATTCACAAAAACAACTTCGCATAGTTTCAATTAGATCAGCGGAGGAAGATGATGATGTTTCTGCCGACGATTTTATTCCCCGCTCCCTTCGTAATTTGGACGAAATGCTGCAAGAGCTTAAATCGGTTATTAACTCTGTTGACAATCCTTACTTAAACAAACTTATAACAACTATTATTCTTGAAGAACGATTTTCGAAATACACGAGAGTGCCTGCTGGAAAAGCATGGCATCATGCGTATCTTCATGGTCTGCTTGAACACACTTTGGAAATTGTAAAAATATGTGATCTGATGTGCCGAATTCATAAAAGCTTAAACCGCGATCTGCTTATTTCGGGAGCTCTTCTTCACGATCTAGGCAAAACAGAAGAGTTAAAAGACGATGCTTCTTTCGATTATACAGATAAAGGAAAGTTAATCGGGCATATCGTAATGGCTGCAACCGAAATTGAAATTCAAGCAGGAAAAATTGAAGGCTTTCCGGAAGATCTGAAAAATCAACTTATTCATTTAGTGTTAAGCCATCAGGGTAAACTTGAATACGCCTCTCCTGTAGAACCCAAAACTGTAGAAGCAATTGTACTTTATCAAGCGGATGAACTAAGCGCAAAAACAAACGCATATCTGTCCGCTGTTAAAATTGATAAAGAGAATGAAACCGGTTGGACGCGATATCTACCGCTTGCCGGTACTTCGTTAAAACTTCCGGATAAAAAAGAAAAAAACGACGATATTAAAACTTCGTTATTTGATTAATTAATTAGAGGGCACTATGAGAACAAATACTTTCCTAAAAACAGTTAGCATATTTTTGCTGTTCGGATTTTCGGTTGTCTCCGCACAGAAAACGGTAGAGGAGTATATATCTGAAGGAGATGCATATTATTCGCAGTTCGACAACCAAAAAGCGCTGGAAGTTTTTGAAAAAGCAAACGAAGCATATCCCGATAATTGGGAAATATTGTGGAGGCTGAGCCGAACCCTTGTTGATATCGGAGAACATATGCCCGCTAGTACAGACACACAGGAAGAGGAGCAGATAAAAATTTATGAAAAAGCCCTCGAGTATGCCGATAAAAGCGTTCAACTTGCACCGAACGAATCAATAACTTATTTGAGACGCGCAATTGCTAACGGAAGAATCGCTCTTTTCAAAGGTGTGTTTTCGGTCGGATCTATCGTAACTTCTGTAAAAGATGATTGCGAAAAAGCAATTGAATTGAATACTGGAGGTCCCGATGTTCAGGGAATTGTTCATTATGTACTCGCTCGAACTCATGCTAAGGTAAGCGAAAAATGGGCTCCCGCAAGAGCTGTTATTGGACTTGGCTGGGGAGATATAGATATTGCACTTGAAGAGTTTAAAAATGCCGCTAAGATTAAACCGAATTACGTTATGATTTATGTCGATTACGCAATAGCACTTATGAGCGAAGATATGTTCGAAGAAGCAAAAGTGATGCTAACAAAAGCTCTCGAAGCCCCAATTCAAGACGAGGATGACGAAACGAGAAAAGCCGAAGCTAGTGAACTTTTAAAAGAGGTTAACTCAGAGTTAGAATAATGGAAATTGACCCCAAGTTTATTGAACGATTAAAAGCAGCAAAATCAATTGTGTTTTTTTCCGGAGCCGGAATCTCTGCCGAAAGCGGTATTCCGACTTTCCGCGGAAAGGATGGAATCTGGAACAAACTTCGTCCCGAAGAACTTGCTAATTTCGATGCGTTTATGCGGAACACCAATATGGTTTGGGAGTGGTATCAACACAGGAGAAAAATTGTAAGAGAATCACAGCCCAACAAAGGACATATCGCAATTGCAGAGTTCGAAAAATATTTTGAAAACGTTACGGTAGTAACGCAAAATGTAGATAATCTCCACCGGAGAGCCGGAAGCACAACAATCTACGAACTGCACGGAAACATTGAACGAAACTACTGCATCAACTGTAAGCAATGGTACAACGAACTTGAAATTGATGATTCAAAAAAAGGTGCGGTTAAATGCGAGTGCGGCGGA
>JAGFIY010000105.1 GCA_024103215.1 Melioribacteraceae bacterium
ACAGCATATCCTGTTCCTATTGGAATTGTTTTAACTGCGGCGGCAAGAAAATAAAAACTAAGAAGCATCGCCGCAATTGTAAAAATTGAGGGATAAAGCTTTGTTAATCCTTCAGTGTATTTTAATCCAACAGCCCACCCAATTTCAAAAATGCCGGCAATAAATAGAAGAATCCAAGCCATGTTTTTCCTTCCAAATTGTTGTTTGAGATTTATTTTCATTCAAAAAAAGTTATTTTTGTAAAAATATCAAATGATAAACGACATATGGGTAAATTATGATTACCTCATCACAACTTAATCAATTCTTCAGTTCGGAAAAAATTGCTATTTATGGGCTTTCCAGAAGCGGAAAAGGTTTTTCAAACTCCGTGATGAACGAACTAAAGAAAAAGAATTACGAATGCTTCGGCATCAATCCGAATGGAGGCGATGTTAACGGTGAAACAATTTATAGAAATTATTCTGAACTGCCGATGTCAACCGATGCAGCAATAATTCTTGTTCCGAAGAAAGAATCAATTAAAGCCGTTAAAGATGCAGTTGATTCCGGAGTGAAAAATATTTGGCTGCAGCAAGGATCTGACTCAAAAGAATCGATAAAATATTGTGAACAAAATAAAGTTAATTGCATCCACGGAGAATGTATTTTAATGTATGCCGAACCGGTTGAATCAATACACAAATTTCATAAATGGATTTGGAAACTGCTCGGGAAAGTTCCGGCATAATATTGAGAATTTTAATTTCTCCGAATTGGATATAAAATTTATTTTCGGAAAATTACATTTAGATGAGATCGATATTAATTGTTTTTATGTTGAACAAACTTAAAGGATGATGAAATGGAAGATGTACAAAATGTAGAAATTACGGTTAGAAAAAACGGACCTCTTCTTGTGAATGGAAAAGTGAAGTTGATGAATTCGGAAGGGAAAGAATTTGAAACAAAGGAAAGATTTTCATTATGCAGATGTGGTAATTCGTCAAATAAACCTTTCTGCGATGGTACACACAAGACAATAGAACCGTTTGATGAAAAATAGTTTGCAATTGTTAGTCGACTTCTAAAAATGGAGAATCGAACTCATATAAAACCGATTCTCCAAGCACTTCTTGTAACTCTTCTTTGGTCTTCTTCATTCATAATTATAAAACTTGGGCTAGATGAGATTCCTCCGATTCTTTTCGCGGGCCTCCGTTACATTTTAGCATTTATTATTCTTCTAATCGTATCGCTATCCAAACAAAAATTTGAGGAAGTAAAATCATTTTCTCGTAAGGATTGGATAAATCTAATTGCATTAGGAATTGTGTTCTATACTCTTACTCAAGGTGCACAATTTTTGGGCTTATCATTGCTTCCTTCGGTAACCGTCAGTTTGATGTTGAACTTCACGCCTATTGTTGTTGCTGTGCTCGCAATTTTTTTTCTAAAAGAGTTTCCTTCTATTCGTCAGTGGTTCGGTACTATTTTGTTTCTTGCCGGTGTGTTGGTTTATTTTCTTCCTCTTATTGAAGATCATAATCCCCTTTTGGGCATAATTATTATGGCGGGAGGTATTCTTTCAAATGCCGGTGCTGCCGTACTTGGCAGAAACATTAACAGAACCGCCCATATTTCGCCGTTAATTATTACAACTATAAGTATGGGAATAGGATCGGTAATACTTTTCACAGTCGGAGCAATTTCAGAGGGAATTCCTTCTATTAGTTTTACAAATATATTACTGTTACTTTGGCTTGCAGTAATTAATACAGCTTTTGCGTTTACGCTTTGGAATGTTACACTTCAGAAGTTGACAGCGATGGAGTCAAGTATTATCAATGGAACAATGTTGTTCCAGATTGCTTTTTTAGCTTGGATAATTTTGGGGGAATCAATTACAATGAAAGAAGGTGTCGGTATTGTTATAGCCGCGCTTGGAGCGGTTTTGGTTCAGTTAAAGAAAAAAATAAATAAGGATATAAAATGAAAAAATATACATTTACGGCAAAACTTATTCCTATGATACGGGGTGGAGTTGCAGTGGAATTTCCTTTTGATGTTCAAAAAGAATTTGGAACCAAAGGAAGAGTAAAAGTAAAAGCTAAAATTGACAATGCTCGGTATCGAAGTTCAATATTTCCGATGAAAGGAAAACATCTTTTGGGAGTTACAAAGGAGATCAGGAATAAAATCGGGAAAGAAATTGGTGATGAGGTAAAAATTGATCTGATCGAGGATACCGAACCAAGAGTCGTTGAGGTTCCCGAAGATTTTGAAAAACTTCTTAAGAAAGATAAATCAGTTTGGGATACTTTTTCAAAATTTGCTTATACTCATAAGAAAGAATATGTAAGATGGATTGTCGAAGCAAAGAAAACAGAAACGAGAGATCGGCGGCTTAAAAAAGCCTTTGAGATGATAAAAGAAGGAAAAAAGTTTTCATAATGATGGGGATGAAATGAAATTAATAACCAATTCATTATTTGTAATTGTACTTTATATATCATCGGTTTTTGCGCAGGACGAAAGCTGGATGGTTTATGACGATTCTGAAGTTGCTTTAATTGAAATCACTGTTCCGCCTGAAGCACTTGAATGGATGTACGATAATGTTGAAAGTGATTCTATGCACGTGGGAAGTGTTCGTTTTAAGAATGCATTTATTGACGAGACGGTAGATTCAGTCGGCATTCGTTTAAGAGGAAACACTTCGCGCTACTCGGCAAAAAAATCCTTCAAAGTTGATTTCAATGAATTCATAAAAGGAAGAAAATTTTATGGAGTAGAAAAGTTAAATGTCAACGGAGAGCATAACGATCCCTCGATTATAAGAAGTAAATTGTGTTGGGATATCTTTAACAAAACCGGAATTATTTCCTCAAGAGCAGCTCACGCAGCTTTGTATGTGAACGGAGAATATTACGGGCTTTATATATCTGTGGAACATATCGACGAAGAGTTTATTGAAAAAAGAATTCCCGATGACAGCGGCAATCTTTGGAAATGTCTTAATCCGGCTGATCTTACATTTAGAGGAACCGATCCTTCAAACTATCATCCTTATGCCGGAGAGACCAAACCCTACGAGCTTAAAACAAACGAAGATGAATTCGATTTTTCTCAACTTGCAAGATTAATAACTCTAATTACACAAACTCCGGACGAAGATTTTGTGGATTCACTTGAATCCATAATCGATGTGAAAGAAGTGCTTCAGTATTTTGCAATGAATGTACTATTAGGAAGCTGGGATGATTACTGGTCGCTTATGAACAATTATTATCTCTATTACGAACCCGCAATTGATATGTTTCATTTTATCCCTTACGATTATGATAACACATTCGGAATTGAATGGTGGAATTTTGATTGGGCTAACATAGATATTTATGAATATGCTAAAGTGCAGGAAGGTCCACGCCCGCTTGCAGAAAGAATTATGCAGATAGATACTTACAAAGATCTTTACTCTCACTTTCTGGAATTTTATAACACAGATGTTTATGAACATTCAATATGGAACGGCAATATCATTGAACTTTACAACAGAATAAGACCTTACGCGGTTGATGATGTATTCAGAACTCTTGATTACGGTTTTACAATGGACGATTTCGATAATTCATATTCAACCACAGGTTATAACAACCAGCATGTTAAAAGAGGACTTCAGGAATTTGTTTTAATCAAAAATCAGTCTGTCGAAAATCAAGTTGATTATACTAATGCACCACCTATTGTTTATGAGATAGATTATGAACCAAAAAATCCGGGTCCCGAGGATTCGATTAAAGTTTATGCATCGTGCTTCGGCAGTGCTGGAATTATAGAAGTAAAAATAGCATTCAGTCCGGGATTACTTCCGGTTGTCGAATACTACGATATGCAGTTTGCCCCTGTGGAAGGCACTCAGATTGTTGAAGAAAATGACAGATGGGTTGGGACAATTCCTCCTTTGGGCGACGGGGGATTTGGATTTTTCGGCATTGAAATAAATGATGCGTTGGATCAGAATGGCAGTTATCCTAAAAAAGGAAAGATAAAAATTGCAGCGCCTTCCTCAACAGCCGATGCACTTTTCATAAATGAATTCCTTGCAGATAACGAAAGTGCAAATACTGATCCTCAGGGTGATTATGAAGATTGGGTTGAACTTTATAACAACGAAGAATATCCCGTTTCGTTGAGCAGAAAATTTATGACCGATAAACCCGACAATCTAACAAAATGGCAGTTCCCCGAAAATGTCGTTATCGAGCCTGGTTCGTTTCTTGTTGTTTGGCTTGATGAAGATGAAGGTGATGAAGGACTGCACGCCAATTTCAAATTAAGTAAGGGAGGAGAATATATAGCACTTGTTGCCGAAGATGGTGTTACGGTAATTGATTCTTTGTCCTTCGGAGAGCAGCAGGAAGATATAACTTACGGGCGATTTCCAGACGGCGCAGATGAATGGAATTTTTTAACTCCTACTCCAGGGAAACCAAATGAAGAATTGACATCTGTAGATGAAGAGTTACAAGTTCCTACAAAATTTTCGTTGAATCAAAATTATCCGAACCCGTTTAATCCGAGTACGGTGATAAGTTATCAGTTATCGGCAAACAGCAAAGTATCTCTCAAAATTTATGATGTTTTGGGAAGGCAGGTTGCGGTGCTTGTAAACGAATACCAACCGCCGGGAAATTACAAGGTTGAATTTAACGCAAAAGGATTATCTTCCGGAATATATTACTACAGAATTGAATCCGGGGCTTTCCGCGATACGAAGAAGATGATTTTAATGAAATAAATCAAAATAATAATATTATTAACAATATTATTGTTCAAGAGCTTTAAGCAATAATTTAGCTGCCTGCGTTGGGAGAATTTCTTTGCTTTCGATTTGAGATTTGACCTGAGGTATTAATTTTCTTACTTCGGGATTATTATAAAATGATCTTTTTAATTCATCTTCGATCATCGTAAAAACCCATTCGAGTGATTGAGATTTTCTTCTTCTCTCAAACTCACCGCTGCTTTTCATCTTATCTTTAAACTCAACTATCATATTCCATAAATCTTCAATACCGGCACCGGTTAAAGCTGAGCAAGTAACAGCTTTGGTTATCCAATTTTTTGATGCGGGCTGGAGATAGTGAAGAGCGTTTTCATAATCTGATTTTGCGATATTTGCCTTTTGAACATTGTCGCCGTCAGCTTTGTTTATAACTATCACGTCTGCAAGTTCAATTATTCCTTTTTTGATTCCCTGCAGTTCGTCCCCTGCTCCTGCAATAAGTACGAGCATAAAAAAATCGACCATTGAACGAACAGTTACTTCGCTTTGTCCAACTCCAACAGTTTCAACAAGAATTACATCATAACCTGCTGCTTCGCATGCAATAATTGTCTCCCGGCTTTTTCTAGTAACCCCTCCCAAGGTTCCGCCCGAAGGCGAAGGACGTATAAAACAGTTTTCTTCCTTGGCAAGTTTTTCCATTCGCGTTTTATCGCCAAGGATAGAACCTTTTGTAACCGTACTGCTGGGATCAACAGCAAGCACGGCAACCTTGTGACCTTGTTCAATTAATTTTAAGCCGAGCGTTTCGATCAATGTACTTTTTCCAGCACCGGGAACACCGGTAATTCCGATTCTGATTGAATTGCCGGCAAATGGCAATAGCTGATTTAGGAAAGCTTGAGCTTTTTCTTGGTGGGCAATTGAGTTGCTTTCGATTAAAGTAATTGCGCGACCAAGAATTGTTCTGTTATTATTTTTTACGCCTTCGATTAAATCTTCAAGATCAAGTTGGCTTGCTTTGATAATTCCGTTTTCGTTTGAATTAGAAGCAATATTTTTAGAACCTTTAATAACACGCACTGCAAATTCTTCGCCCGCATTTTCCGGCTGCCAGTCCGGTCTATAAGATTTTTCTTTTTCGTCCATTTTGAGTTATATATTTTCGATACTTAGAAAATAGGAAGAATTAAATAATTATCATAGGAATTGAAAGTTGAACTGATGCAGAAAGTTAATCAGCATTGCGGACAATATTAAAGAAATCATTCAATTTTAGTCTATCGAGTTTACCGTTAGTTCTTACACCGCTGCAGAGGTCTATTCCAAACGGATTAACTTTTTTTACTGCTTCTATGACATTGTCATAGTTCAAACCACCGGCTAAAAAGACAGGCACATTAACTTCTTCAACAAGTTTTTTACTTATTTCCCAATTGTGAGTGTTTCCCGTTCCTCCCAATGTTTTTACATTCCGATTTGGATTACCTGAATCGAGCAAGATTTTATCAACATATTTTTCGATCTTTTTTGCCTGTTGAATTGAAGATTCATTCAATACATGAATAACTTGGATTAATTCTACATCGGGAAGCAACTCTCTTAATCGAACTGATTCATTTTTTCCAAGTTCATCCACTAGTTGTAATGCAAACGGTTTACAATAATCATACTGTTTTATAATCTCTTCTGCAGTCACCTTGCTTGTAAGTAAAACCGTCATTGTGGAAGATGAGAGGGATGAAATTATTTTTTCAATTTCCGGTTCTGAAATTATGCCCGGTCCACTCGGCATTTCAGAAACGAGAC
>JAGFIY010000118.1 GCA_024103215.1 Melioribacteraceae bacterium
AATATCATAAACAATTAATTTCACTGATTGTTGGGGATGAAGATTTTCGCCCCCCACTTCCGGAATAGTATATTCTATTGTTGTTGTCGGGTTAAACGGATTTGGATAATTTTGCTTGAGTTCGAACGGAATAGGAATAATCTCATCATCTTTTACGGAATAATTTTCAGTAAAATAGAAATCTATTACTTTGTCTGCCGTTTTACGTAATTCCGTGATACTGTCAATATTATTATTCCCTAATGCAATTATTACGGCAATAATCAATTCTTTTGATTCTCCTGGTTCAATTGTAAATGGTCCGGTGGACATGTAATATCTTTGATTTCCCGGCGGAGGTCCTCCGGGCCACCCAACGCCTTGATACCACCCGGTACCTTCAACAGGATCGCCCGTAACCGTTATTTTAACTGTATCCCCTGTGTGGGGATCTATTTTGGGATATCCGTTTATAAAATTTCCTTCCATAATATTATAAAATTGTAACGTTCCATCGTAAACACCCTGCCATGGATCAGTATACATATTACCGGCATTTATAATATTCATAAATGAAGTAACCGGTAAGTTTTTATGTCCTTTAATCCATTCGGAATTAACAAAGGCGCTGTCATCATGAGATGATTCCACAACCGGACCCTGTATAAACATTCTGCCTACTGCCGGAGGTTTGTCGTTAAAAAACCCTTGATCATCCTGATCGCCATTGTAAGTATAACCCATATTATAGGTTGTATCACATCCGACATAATCATCACTTGCATCTCCCAGATCATCATCAACTTTGTAGGTAAAATAGGTATCCGTTATCGGAACATTTTCCTTATTGGTTACTTTGATCTTTTTGAAAACCACATTTTGTAACTCATCTTCTCTATCGTAGCCCCATGTTGAAACCTGCACTTCAATTGCTGTCGGCGGACTGCCGTGTGTAAACTTCGATGCCGCAGAATCTGCGGAATTTGCCACAAAGTAAAAGAAATCATCGCTTCTGTTCCCCGGTTGGTCAAAGCCTGGTGTATAAACACCATCTTTGTCAAAATCCAAATAAGGTGCTCCGGTTTGAACTGGCCAATTATTGTAATCAAATTCAAGTCTGTTCTTTTGATTCCCGGGCGGGAGGGAGTGCCAATCTTTTCGATAGCGATAAATTTTATAATCCTTTTTCAGAGGATCATCAGGTAATCCGCTTTCTAAAAGGGAGCCCGGAACTAATCCTTTTCTATAGGAACTGCCGTTTACCCTGATTTCTCCGTTAACTTTTCCCCCGAAATAAAATCCCTCAGTAAACGTTATTGGTTTCGGGTCTGAAGACTTTGGCCAGAATAATCCCGAACCATTGAGTCGGGGATCGTTTGATGCCCCTCCTCTATTATCAAACCACATCTGCTGTTCGTTTATTTCAATTCTGTCAAAATTTTGATAAATACTAACTGATTTCAATGTGTCGATGATATCGAAATTATTTGGATTGTAATAATCTTCAATCTTAATTAAAAATTCATCTGTTTCTTCAGCCGGGAAATAATATTGATAACTTTCCAAATCCGCATTTATTCCGTGTTCTATTAAGTTCCAGTTTTTGCCACCGTTAAAGGAATCGTATATATTTATTTTATCAACATTTGCAATCCACTTTATTTTTACAGAATCGAAAGCGTAAAAATTATTTTCGTAAATCCGATAGATCATATTAGAAAGATTAAGAAGATCTAAAATATTGTGAGTAAAGTTTTTATCAGTTAAAGCAAATCTTAAAGCTGAATTGTTAAAATCAATCTTTCTTTCACCAAGCAAAGCAAATTTGTTCTCTCCAAGTTTGATTGATCTTTTTATGTATTTCCCGAAATCAACCGAATCAATTATTTCCAACTGTTTGTTAATGATATAATTCTTATTGGATGCGGTTACCAGGACATGTTCGTTATCATATTTGTCAATCCAATCAAACCTAATATCAAAATCTCGATACCGGAGAATATTGCCTTCTTCATCGGCAACCGATATTTTTTCGCCGGCTATATAATATATGTTTGTTCCAAGAATTGTATAAAATAATGGGGCGGAGCGTTCAAAGATTGACCAAATAATATTTCCATCATGATCTACTTTGTGAAGTTCAAAAGATCTAGAATATAAAAAAGAATCATCATCGTAATCCTTAATCATACACGTATTTATGAATCCAATTCTTTTCGACCTAAATATTTTTTCCCATATTTTATTTCCTCGTGGACCTAACATTCTAATCACAACTTCAGCATCGTCAGCGGCGGCACAGACAACATTACCAGAAGTTAAAACTTGAACAGCAAATGCAATCTCTTGAGAATTATTTGCTTCGAACGATGTTTCCCAAAGAAAATTTCCTTCCCTTGAATATTTCGTCAATTTATGAAGAACCGAATTACTGGTATCCGATCTCCAGACGAGAAATGATTCATCATCAAAAAGTGCTAGCGGTTGTAAATACGGAATTGTTCTTGTCTTATCATAATAACTATCGTGTTGTATGGTCCATAGAATATTTCCGTACTTATCAAGCCTAAATATTTTTATCCACATTAAATTATCGGTTTTCGTTTTAACGTTGTGCGCCGATAACAAATAACCGCCGTCATCAAGTTGAAAGACTTGATCGCCGGTAAAAAACTCCGCCGTATAATAGTATGATTTATCGAACAATTGTGATTGAGCAAATAGATTTGCCGCAAAAAATAATATTGTAATAATTACTTTAATCATCTTAACAAAATCATTTTTCTTGTTTGCATAAATTCACCGGCTTTCAAAGAGTATAAATAAACTCCACTTGATAACTTTGACGCATCAAAATTTACCTTATAATTTCCCGGCGATTGAGTTTCATTCACAAGCGTAGCAGCCTCTCTCCCAAGGATATCATAAATTATCAATTTGACCGATAACGATTGGTTGTTTACAATTTGCGGAATAGTATATTCAATTGTTGTCGTTGGGTTAAACGGGTTCGGGTAGTTTTGCTTTAGTTCAAACTTTGCTGGAATTATTTCTTTCTCTTCGGCTGATGTTATAAGTTCTCCATAGTAATAATAATGCTGAACTTGTTCTGCCAAATTTTTTAGTTTCTTCAAACTCGATAATCTATCTTGATCTTGCGCCATATAAAGAGCATAAGCAACTTCTTGTGTGTCTCCGGAAGCCAAATTGAATTTACCGGAACTTAGTAAGTATCTTCTGTCACCAGGATAAGGGCCCCCTTCCCACCCATCACCCTCGTACCAGCCGATACCTTCAACCGGATCTCCGGGCACACAAAACTTTGTTTCCAGTCCGGTATTTGGATCAATAAACGGTTCACCATTCCATACCTTTCCTTGCAGGTAATTATAGACCTCCAAAGTGCCTTCGTAATCACTTTGCCGCGGATCTCTGTAAATGGAGCTGCCGCCAATAAAAAATGCAAATCCGGTTGCGGGTAAGTTTTTGATACCCGTTTTCCAACTATTATTAAAATAACCGCTGTCAATAACTGCTGATTCTACAGCAGGCCCTTGAACCATTAAATGTGCAACTGCTGCCGGAGGATCATAAAAATCCATGTCATCCTCATCCCCGTTGTATGTAAAACCCAAATTCAGTGATGTATCGACACCAACGTAATCATCGTTGGCGTTGCCAAGATCGTCATCCGTCCAATACCCAAGAATCATATCATCGATAGAGGATTCCCCTTTGTTTATAAGTTTATATTTTTTGAAGACCACATCCTTTAACAGATCGTTCGTATCATATCCCCAAACCGAAACTTGAATTTCCAGCGGGTATGGTGGACTACCGTAGGTAAATGGACAGGCTATCGAATCCGCAGAATTTGCAATAAAGAAAAGAAATTCATCTGCTCCGTTTCCCGGTTCATCTACGAAAGGTGTATAAATTCCATCAAAATCTTTATCAAGAAACGGAGCGCCTATTTCAACTGGCCAATTTTGAATGTTGTAGATGAATTTATCACGGTCAATTCCAGGAGGTAATAAACCCCAGCTTTTTTTGTACTTATAAACTTTATATTTGGATTGCAGCGGATTATCAGGATTACCATCTTCTAAAATTGCTCCAGGAACAAGACCGGCTCTGTGAGTGTTTCCGTTTACCCAAATGCTGCCGTCAATTTTTCCACCGAAAAGAAGCCCGTCTTGAAAAATTGCGGGAAGAACTGCATCCTCTCCGCCTGGCCAATAGAAACCCGAGCCGTCTGTGCGGGGATCATGCGAGCCGTCACCATTGTTGCCCACCCACATAAATACTTCGTTTGCGGCAATGTATTCATACTCGTTATACATAATGATTGGAATTGGTTTATCGAGAATATCGAATAGCGATGGTTCGGTCGGCGAGTAAATTTTCAGCAGACATTCTTCGGTTATTTCTCCGGGAACTGTCCAGTTAAAATAGTTTTGTTCTGCAGGAAAGTAAGTTATAATTTCTTTCCACGTTGCCCCGTTGTCAGGTGAGTAATCAATGTTTACGAACTCAAGATCCGTTTCAAAATTTATTCTTGTTTCGTGAAATGCGAAGAAGTCCTCGAGCAACAAGTAAGTATTTCGATAGTAATTATTGATTTTTGTTAGATCCACCGTTGTGTATAATAAATCAGGAGTTGTTTTCTTAATACTCAGCGCGGCATTCTGCTTACCGGCAAATAAGATAAAATTTCCAATAGTTCTTGAAGCAGTGTGAGCAAATTTTGTGGTTTCCGTTTTAATTAGTTCACCATTTTCGTTAAAAAGATTAAAATCAAGTTCCGAACCTGCTGCAATGTTTGCGCCGGCGGAAGGGGTTACGGTAGTTATACTTTTGAACCCGGAAAGATTTGTATTCCAAACTTCTGTCCCATCAGCATTATAACATCTTAAATTTGAGTCGCCGCCGACAACAAATTTCTCATCATCCAGAGTGCAAATTGTGTGTGTTAAAAAATTGGGTGTTATGCTCCATAGTTCATTTAAGTCAGCATCAATATTTACTATTTTGTTAGCTGATCTTATCAAGTATGAATTATTTTTAAAGCGAATAATTTCGGCCCTGGTTCTATTTCGTATAGGAATCGGAAAAACGTTTGTTGAGATTGGAGTACTGTTCGAATCCATTTTATAAACGTAAAGATTGTTTTGTGATTCGCTGGCAACGATATAATCTCCTTCGTCGGTGTTAATTATTGAAGAAATAAGTTCATCGCTTTCCTGCGGATCAGCTTCTATTGTCCATAAGATGTTTAGATCGTTATCAAGAACCACGCCCTGCATCTGCCGGTTGTTTTCATCCCCGATATTGTTTACGAAAACAAATCCGTCATCTGTTTTTAATACCGGTCTGAAAATTTTCGTCTCCGGAGAATATGAAGCAAATTCTTTTTGTGTTATGATTGTTCCGAACTCATCCACCAAACAGAGTCTAATCAAATCCGTTGTAAACATATCGATGTAATGAAGACCGACTATAAGATAATGATCATCACCTGCATCTATTATTTGTGTGCCTGTGATTCCTTCATTTGAAAAATGATATGTCTTGTTAAATGTGTTTTGTACGGGTTGTGAATAGATGGATGCAGATACATTTAAAAGGAAGACTAACAGAAGTATTAATTTTTTCATTTCCTCTCCCGGAAAATTAATTTCTTGTTTTATTTACAATATAAATTTTCTCCCGATAAAAGGAAGAGAGGCGCGAAGTTATTTTACCTCCTTCACACCTCCGAGCTTCCGGGAGAGAAAATTTATCTCAGCAATATCATCTTCTTAGTTTGCTTAAATTCTCCTGCTGATAATTGATAGAAATATATTCCGCTTGGCAGATTGTCTGCACTAAAATCAATTTCGTATTCTCCCGGACTAAAATTTTCATTTAGAAGCATTGCGACTTCTTCTCCGAGAATATTACATACTCGCAAAGTCACTGTAAATGATCTATTTACTGCTGGAACCGTGAATTTTATTTTTGTGGAGGGATTAAACGGATTAGGATAGTTTTGAAATAACCTATATTCTGTAGGAAAATTTTCTTCTTCGGCAGATAAAATAATTCCGCCCGCGTTAGTGCTTCGAAACAAATAACCTTTATCACCTATTAACCAGCAAGAATTTGTTTGAGCGAAATCGATATCTCTGCCGTAAAAATCTTCTGGAAATGTTTCGTCTTTTATCCAATCCCGCCCACCGCTTATCGAATAAAATAATCCTGCGCTTGACGTAAACAACACACCGTCCGGATTATCCGGTAAA
>JAGFIY010000138.1 GCA_024103215.1 Melioribacteraceae bacterium
CCCTCCCCTTGGTAAGGGGAGGGATGGGGTGGGGTTGGTATGGTGAATTTTATTTTTGTTGTTGGATTAAAGGGATTTGGATAATTCTGCTTTAACTCGTATTTATTAGGTATGTTTATGTCGTTATCTTCCTCAATCCACGTTACTCCACCGGTAGTTGTTTTTAACATAGTGCCGTACCAACCCACAGCGTAAGCCACTTCTCTGGTAACAATTTGTACATCTGTAAGCATTGGGTATATTTCTTTCGGCACTTGTTCCACCCAAGTGTTCCCGCCGTCATTCGTCCAAAAGATGGCTCCGGCACTTGATACTGCAACTGCAGTATGCTCGTCAAATGCATCAAATTTGTTAAATGAATCATAATCTACAGGGGGACATTGATTTATCCAACTCTCCCCGCCATTAGTTGTGAGAAAAATCGTTCTGAATTCACCGGTTATCCATCCATAGTCTTCTGTTAAGAATTTCAAATATCTATATCTGACATTATGATTTGGAGGTAAACTAATATCTTCCCAATTGATTCCACCATCTGAAGTTTTCAGCAACTTTTCTCCAGAAATAAAATATACAATATTTGTATCTATCGGACTTACACCAAATATTCTTCCAAATTCCAAACCTTCTGGTTGTATATAACTCCATGTCAATCCACTGTCTATACTTTTTAGAATGGTATTTAATCCTCCGGCATACACATGAGTGGCACTTGCAAATTTACCTTCAGCCGCAAAGCCAATGGTATCAACAAACGGTTTAGTGTCTGTAATCCAACCGTCAATAGTTCTATTAAAAGCGCCATCAAACTTTATTGAAAGCAACTTATCCCAAAAGTCAACAGTATAGTCAGCACCAAAACCAAATATTTTTGAATTCCAAGAAGTTCCACCATTGGTAGTAAATCCGAACATTAATCTTGTATAAATACCGTCTTGACCTTGACCCATAAACCAACCTGAATCGGGACTAAAAAAGTTTACATCATAGATATGACGTTTTATTGAATCCACTGGCGTTGATACCCAGTTCCAACCATTTTGACCAAAGCTCGAAACAGGTAAGATAATTACCGTTAGTAAGAGTAAAATTATTTTTCTCATTATTTTACCGTTACAATTAGATTGGAATCTATTCTTTACTGGATTATACAGCTTTGGTTTTGCGGAGTTTCTATTTCGGTTTTCAATCAAAGTTGAAGTCCCGATTAAATTCATTTTAATGACATTTCCATAATAAATCACAATTATTTAAGTGTCAAGATATTTTAATGACTCCTTTCTAGTTTTTTATCTATAATTGCGGTTAACAATTTTGCTGAATCCAAAATTAAAAGTCATTGAGAACAAATTGTGTTTCACCTCTGGGTGGCGACATATCCCTATTAAGTTCACATTTACTACCTCATCAAAATCATCTTTTTGGTTTGGCTGAAACTTCCGGCTTCGAGACGGTAGTAATAAACTCCCGAAGATAATCCTTCCGCATTAAACTCGACTTCATAATTGCCAGGTGTTAAGTGTTTGTTTACAAGTGTTGCAACCTCTCTGCCAAGGATATCATAAATAATTAATTTAACGGTTTGTAAGGGACGAATATTTTCGTCCTCTACATTAGCTAAAGAGAATTTTATTTTTGTAGTTGGATTGAAAGGATTGGGATAATTTTGATGAAGTGCATATTCTTTAGGCAGATATATTTCTTCTTCTGTGGATGAAGGAAGATCAACTTGAGCGATTGCAAAATCTCCATACTTAAACAGGTTTACTGCATACACGGTATTCGATACTTCATTGTAAACTTGTTCTTCCCATACTTCCCACGGATCATCTTCAGATTCACGAAAAACAATTCCAGGGTTTATTGTTTTTTTCTCTCCATCTCCCGGCTGCACGTTCAATTCGATATTATAACTAAAGTTGTAATTAAATTTGTTGCTGTTTATTGTCCATTTATTATAGTCTTCTATTAATTCAATTCTTTCGTCAACATAATTGTCGATTCCTTCTATGGTGCTTGTGAATTCCACCTCCACATATTCCGTTTGATCAAATGGAGGATTTCCTTGCTCAATTCGTGCATCTGTTTCCCGCGGTCGAAATTCCGGCTCAACCGGCATAATTGCTTTGTGAACATATATTTGCGGATCCATTATATCGTTCATTTTCTGACCGTACAATTCGGGATTCTGCAATCGTACCCAATCATAAGTTTCTTTGAAGGTTGTTTCACCATCACCGTCTTTATCTGCATCCGGATTTCCGAAACCACGTACAAAGTACCATGTAAACGCACCGCCTCTTATTCTTTGACCGGTTGCTGTTTCATGAATTGTAATAAAGTAAGAAGTCGTATCCTTTTTACTGGATGTCAGCAATGTGACATTTCTATCCTTCCAATTAAAACCGGTAAACCTATCCATAGAACTTCCTGCATAACATGCATCAATAATTATGCAATAATCTTTAGCGTTTGTTTCGTTGAGCAATGTGCTTAATTCAGTATAACCCATTTGATCTAATGTTTCATCCCGTGTATTTATGCCTCCCTGCCACCCATGACCGGTGTAAAAGAAATATATTTTTTTGCATTTGTTTTTCATTGAATTCAACTGATCTCTTATCTCTTCTGCAGAGGCATTGGGAAGTTTTACAATACTCTCTGGCGGAAGATTTGGTCCAAATTTTTCTTTAGTAAGATTGTTTTCCATCACCTGCATGTCAAAGCTAAAAGCTGCTTGATCGGAAGATTTTGAAGCTTCTCCCGTTACAAAAAGTACACACACGGAATCCGATGGTGCGGCTGCGGTTTCGTCCGAAACTGTTTCGAGAGATTCGACATTTTCGTCCTCAGGTTTTGAACCTATTACAATATCCTCATCGACAGGTTCGTAATTTTCGTCGTTAATTTCCATCCAGTAATTTGTTGTAATTGATGTCCAGTTATCCTTATCAAATCCATCGATAAGAAAACCATGAGTTGTATGCCCGAACTTTGAATATTTATCACAATCAAGCCAGCCGAAATAAACATAACTTTCGCTGTTTAGCTGAAGAGGTTTATCGTCTTTTGATGAAAAAGTTGTAGCGTTCGGATACGGCATCATAGGCATATAACCGATTCTTAAATCAGCACTGCTGCACCAGTCCTCGGCAAGCATCGAAAACTTCAATCTCGCCATGTCCGGTGTTATAATCACATCGAATTCAGTTTCATCACCGTTATTGCTGTTGTCAATATCCTCGACAAAGTCAATGTATGTTTCAAGAGAGTATTTACCCGCAAGTTCGAGTCCAGAAATAGGAATGGGAATCTTTATGTCAGTAAACGGTTCTAAATTGCCGGATTCAATAGTTCCTGATTGAACTACGATTCCCGCCCAATTTCTTAGCCAATATTGAACCTCAAATATGTCCGCAGTTAACACGTTTTGATTTGACACCGATAATTCAGCTTCAACTTCCTCATCAACATATACATATGATCGGGTGAAATTTATTCCGCCATTAACAACATCTGTCGAAAAAATAGAACTGAAAGGAATGAGAACTGCTAAAAAAACAACAAGTGAAATTCTTTTGGAAAGGAGATTCATATACACTCCTAATATTCAATTGTAGTTGGATATTGAATTTAATTCCAAAAAATCACTAAATCAAGACTCGTTATCTTATTTAATTGCGTTTTCTGAAAACTTGGTTTAGATTCAATTTTTGTTATATTCTAACAAGATAATTTTATTCGGACTTTAAGTGAACCGTTCAAGCAAAAAAAAGATGAGTATCTTTCAAATTATTATAAATACAATTGTACTGATAATTTTTGCATTGATTTGTATATTACTTCTTACAACATACAATCCAAATTTTATTGGTGAGGATTCACCTAAAAATGAGAATGCAGGAACCGATTCCGGCGCAGTGTTCCAGTTCGACGATGGAAGATTTCCTCATCAATATAAAATTATTTCACCGCCACTGCCTGAATCTCTATATTTCTGCGGAGAAAGAGTTCCGCTTGAAAACTATGACGTTCGTGAACGACTTGACCGTGAGATTGTTGTAAACACTTATTGGCACTCGTCAATGGTTTTCTTTATTAAAAGATCGAACAGATGGTTCCCGTTGATTGAGCCGATATTGAAGAAAAACGGCATTCCCGAGGATATGAAATATGTTGCCCTAATTGAAAGTGATCTACTTAATGTTGTAAGTCCTGCACAAGCTGTGGGATTTTGGCAGTTCGTAAAATCAGCCGCAATTGAGTATGGATTGGAAGTATCCGAAAGCGTGGACGAAAGATATAACGTAGAAAAAGCCACTGAAGCAGCATGCAGATATCTCAAGAAAGCAAAAGCAAAATTCGGTAGTTGGACTTTGGCAGCAGCATCTTACAACATGGGAATAAAAGGTGTTGAAAGACAACTTGAGAGGCAAAAAACCAAAAACTATTATAACCTTGTGCTAAATCCCGAAACTTCACGATATATGTTCAGAATTTTGGCGGTAAGAACAATTTTAAGCGATCCCTCAAAATATGGTTTCGATATAAAGAACGAAGATCTTTATTTCCCAATAGAAACTTATGAAATAAACATAACAACAAGTATTGACGACCTCGCTGATTGGGCATTTATGCACGATATAAATTATAAAATTTTAAAAGATCTTAATCCTTGGCTGAGGACAAACTATCTAAAAAATCCAACTGGGAAAGTTTATAAAATAAAACTACCCAAAGTGATAGACGAAACAATCCTTATCAAAGAAGATTAATTCGTAAAGAATTTTTTTACGAGATCATTTCGTTACAATCGGTAATTTTTACCGATGGCTAATCTCCTGTTTCTCAATATATTCTCTAATTATCAACGATTTCTAAGGCATAAGAATTGTTATTTCTATCGTTCAATCCAAACAACGGAGGAGTGATGGAACTTGCTAACTTAGCTTTTTTGGAGACGTACACTCTAGATGACGACGATGGAATTATGGGTGCCATCCTCGTAACCGACAAAGACACAAAACCGGTTGAATTTAGAGTTACAGCTCCGATCAAACCAACAAATTTTCAAAAAACACTTTATGGTAATGTGCTGCGTGAACACATTTTGGTTGAACTTGTTGCTGTGCCGTTGCTTAATGCAGTAAGCGAACAAGTTGATTTAATTCTTGCACGCGATCCTCTTTTTCTCGGAACCAACAACAAACAAGGCATAAGAGTAGTTAGGGTTTATAACGAAGCAGAAGGACACCTTAACGGAACTCACGAGGAATTACTTTCACCAAAAGGTGAGAAAGAAAAGGTATTTATCGAAACGGACAAAAAATTTCATTCGGAACTGCCTGAGATTGCAAAAGTGCTTTCAAGCATTGCCGAACAGCGGCTTTTGACAGAACCATTTGAAAGATTAAAAATAGCTTGCGAACAAGTTCACTTGCAAAAGACGAGTGAATAAAAAATGCTGCGGGATCTGCGCAAAAATGTAGCAAGCCGCACAGCACCGGTTGTTGCACCGGAAATATTCCCTTGGACTCGCTGGATAAAACAGCCAAATCTGATCGAGGAGAAAATTCCGGATTTGCTATACGAGCATTATGACACAGCGGAAATAATTCTCCAAATTATTGATGCGTTTGTGCATGAATTTGAATTTTTGATTTCCGCTACAAATGAGACTAAATCATTCGACAGTAGTTTTATCGAGAGTTCAAAATCTAATAGAATCTTCTTTGGTTTTGGAACAACAAAATCAAGGAATATTAACGGTGTTGATATCCAGGAAGCAAAGATTAAAGAATCAACTACCTTCGCTTTTGATATCGATCATTTTCCGACATTGATTACCGAAAAAATAAATTCCCCGAAGATAATCGAGATAACATTTAAGGAAGTACCGTTAGTAACTGAAAAATGTAATTTCAATATCAACATTAGTACAATCATTACAATTGATTTTGAAGACAAACAAATAACCGTTTCACAAGATTTGCTTAAGCACAAAAACTCGAAAAATACTTCTGAAGAAACAATTAGATATGATTATGAGCTTAAACTTGCTGAAATAATCGACCATACATTTTCGGAGCTGCCAGAAATTCATAATTACAAACTACTAGATGAGTTCAAATACTCCGATGATATGATGTTTTTTACTTCGGTCCTCTCGAATTGGAAAATTTCTTCCGCTGCGGTTGTGATCAAAATAAATCTACTCAAACCCTCTGACTATAATGCAAAAACATATTTCTTAAAAAACATTCATTTAGAAAAAAAGACGAAAGTTAAAAATCCCGATTATGAATTCCCTACAGTTAGTTTATCATCATTGAAATTTGATACTGAAAAACCTTTGATCGAACTTTTTTATTTTGACGATAATTCAAGCATCATCGAAGATTTTGGTGGAAAGAAAAAAGACTTTTCCCTGTTTGACAACATTCTCTCTCCTTATCTTTCTTCTTCATTTAGAGAAGTTTCAAACACATTGCTTCTCGATTATCAGAAAGAGGGAATTGAATTTCTAAGCAGCAACAAATTTGCATTCTTAAATGATGAATTTGGATTAGGGAAATACATTCAGACGATTAGGGCATTAAAGAAAATTTCTGAAAATAAGAAGCTCAAAAATCTTCTGATTGTAACAAATAAAGAAGAAATCGGTTTCTATGAAAATTCTCGATCAAAGAATACTGCTGCAGGATGGCTTCATCAAATTTTTGATGACTTGCCGGGAATTCCAATTAATGTAATAATCGGTAATCTGGAAGAGCGCTCAAAGTTATGGAATGTAAAGGAACAGATAAATATAACTTCTTATAATGATTTATTTGAGGATGTAAACACCGGAATTATTGAAAAAGAATTATTTAAGAAGTTCGATATTGTTGTCTTCGACAACTGCGACCAGCTTCTACAACGATCGGATGATTTTGAACAGATACATAAATACTTGACTCCAAAATATATCTGGCTGCTTTCGGGAATCAAACCGGAAATTTGTAAACAAGACATCTATACAATTTTTGCTAATGATATTTTACGATGTAAATCGAGAAAAAACTACTTACGTCGTACACGCAAAGAAGCACTTAAGCCTCAAAAGAAAAGCGATAAAACAAATTACATAAATTATTGGATCGATCTTGATTCACAGCAGGAGTTGGAATATGATCAAATTTTAAATGAATCAATCAAAAGTTTATTTGAATTACAGAAAAATGGCAACCCATATCGATTTGAAGCGAATGTGTTCTCTGCAATTCATAGATTAAAACAAATTTCAAACTGCGCTTCAAGTACAAGAAGAAGCAACAAACTTGACTTACTTGTAAAACAATTGAAAAATTTTTCAAAAAACAACGAACAATGCATTGTTTTGACACAGTATGAAAAACAGGGTTTGGATGTTATAGAAAATAGTTTGGAAAACAGTGGTATTAAATATGAAAAAATAACCTCGGGAATGTCGGCAAATCTTATCAATCAAGTTTTAAAAAAGTTTACTCAGAACACCGGCTGCACAGCATTAATCTGCAGTTTGAAGAGACAGTTAAAACAGATTGACTTTCCTGAAGTTCCGTACCTCATTCACTTTGACAAATGGTGGAACCCTGCAGTTTATTGGCAGAACGAAAACAATTTTTTGCCGGCTTCTATATCCGATACAAATTTCAGAACCGTTTATTCTTATTATTCCAATGAGACTATTGAAAAGAATATTGAAAAATTATTGGGAGATAAAGGACTTCTAAACAAAAGCTTATTTGAAAATTTGTCCGCACAGTCTTTTAATGAGCTAATTGATGATGTTGAATGGGTAGATTTGTTCGAAAAAAATATTGCTGTGAGAAACCAAAAACCTGAAAGTGAAACAATGCATCGGAGGATAGAGATGATTAGCGAAACCAAAGATAAAATTTCGAATCTCGATAAAAGGTTTTTCATGCTTCCGCCGGAAGAGAAGATGGAAAAAGTCAAACGGCTTCTTAAGTTATTAAATTATAGATTCGAACAAATAATTGTTGAAGATGAAAATCTTTCCTTCGGTGCCGCAGTGAATGAAATAGGCACCCGGATAAAAACAGCTGCAGTTATAATGATAAACACTTATCAATTTTCAAATCTTTTTGATGAAGAGATCTACTCATCAATAAACAACGAGTATGACGAAGTTTTAGTCTTTTTACTTTCACCAAGTCTGAATAGTGTTGTGCAAGGCATAAAATGCGATCACTCCCTCATCGATCCGTTGGCACTCATCAACCTACTTAATCAATTCAGACTATTGTAAAAAGACAAAAAAAGAGCCGCATAAAAGCGGCTCTGATTTATTCTCAAACATCACAAGTATTATTTCAAAAGAATTAATTTCTTCATTGCAGAAAATCCGTTCGATTCAAGTCTGTAAAAATAAACTCCACTTGACAAATTACTTGCATCAAATTCAAACGAATATTTTCCTGCAGTTTGATGTTCGTTAACGAGACTTGCAACCTCCTTACCGAGTACGTCAAACACTTTCAATTTAACCATTCCATCAACCGGAAGTTGATAAACAATTGTAGTTGTCGGATTGAATGGGTTAGGATAATTCTGCTCGAGAGTGTAATTCTTTGGAGAAAAATCCACCTCTAAGTTTACAACATCCGAGTAAGCAAAACTTCCGTCGTAATCCAATTGTTTTAATCTATAACTTACTATACCGCGGTAATATTCTTCAGCAAGATCATCGTTGAAGTTGTATGTTGAAGTCTGACTTGTTGTTCCTCTCCCGGGAATGAATGAAAGAGTTTCCCAACTACCGGAAGTTTTTCTTTCGACTTCAAATCCTCTGTTATTAGTTTCGGTTGCGGTTGACCAGTTGAGCGAAATATTCTGTTCATTCACAGAAGCAGTAAATGCTGTAAACTCAACAGGAACGACGCTTCCTAATAACGATTTAAGAAGAACACCGCCGGCGCCTCCTGCTAACCCAACATCAGCATCATTGTGGAATCTTACCACATAAATATCTGTGTTTACTGTCGGAGGAATTTGATCCTCTGTCCACGAACTTCCGTTGTTGGAAGTTTGCCAAATACCAGTGGAAGTTCCTGCCCAGGCATAATTTGTTCCTCTAACATAATCGAGGCCAAATACGTCACCAATTGAAGCAGCTTGACTCGTCCAGTTATTTCCACCGTTCGTAGTTTTGTTAACCTTGTTTGTTGCAGAACTTGACCAAAAACCTGCTAACCCGTTTCCGCTTTCGCTGCTGAAAGCCACGGTTCCTACGTATTCATCAGATGTAGTACCGAAAGTCCATGGTCCATCTGCGCCGTTAGAGGATTTATAAACTCTATTGGCATTTGTTGCTGCACTTCCGCCGGTTCCAAACCAGCATGTGTTGCCTACTCTATAAAATGAACCGTTGGCACCAAAAACTGTAGAAGTCGGCTGTGCTGGAGGATTTGGCGCAAGGGACCAAGTAGCACCTCCGTCTGTTGATTTTACAATATGAAACGTACCGCCGATAGGATCACTTTGAGCCCAGAGGTTGTTGCTGTCAAAATTATCAACAAAATTAAACCAAGCTCCGTTGGCCGTATAAACCTGCGTCCAAGTCGAACCACCGTTGGTCGTTCTCATAATTTTTCCGTTTCCCGAACTTGGACCGAGCGAAACCACTGCAACAGTAGAACTTATTGCGGCAATCGAGTAAGCTCCCTCACCTGCATTACCTGCTGCAGACCAAGTATTTCCGCCATCGGTTGATTTCTTTACATCCCCGTTGCTTGCACAAATCCAAACAACATTTGCATCAACCCAATCGATACCCCAAATATCACCGCTTGTACCAGAAGTCACTTCCGACCAATCCAAACCGCCGGAACTAACTGTAAAGACACCATCGCTTTGATCTGTAGTCGCATCTTTCGCAACATCACTAATTCTTATCAAACAGTTGTTAGAAGCAGCGGCTGGAACGGTCCAGTTGTATGTTCCTGAACCTGCCGCAACACTTGCTGTGACAGTTGACCAGTTCAATCCGTTATTAGTTGAAAACTCGATTTTAACATTTGCTATTCCGGAAGAAGTCCATGTTATATTTTCACTGCTGCCTATTGTGAAAAACTCACCACCGTTAGGTGAATTGACATGCACATATGTGGTCGGTGTATCGTAAGTCAGTTCACCAACCCACGATCCCCAAGTATTTGTCGAGGCAACATATTCTGTCAAAAGCCAAATCTTATTATCGTTGCTTGGATCAAGCCAAGCCCCGTTGTAATCACCCCATCTGTTTCTTGTTCCACCGAAAGTTTTGTAATACGTACCGTTACCTGGTTTTAATACTTTACTTCCCGTCAGTGTTGTTGAAGATGCCGGTTTGGTCGTATAAAAAGCACCCATATATTCCGTAGTGGATGATCTCGAATATGTAATTACCACATTGCCAGAGTTATTAACTGCAAGTGCCGGATATGTGTGGTAATAATTTTGAGCACCCATTGCGAGATCTGTAGTCGCGGTATTTGAGGTAACATTAATGGCACAATATCTTACAGCTGAGGCACCTCCGTTATTTACTGAATGTACCATGTGCAACAAACCGTTCATGTAAACTGGTTCATTTCTTATTCCATCTCCGCCGCCGTCAATTGTCTGTCCGGAACCAAGCTGCTGTGCGTCTCCGCCTGAGCTGTATGCTGTAACCGGAACATTCACTGCCGTCAT
>JAGFIY010000143.1 GCA_024103215.1 Melioribacteraceae bacterium
CAAGATCGTGAAGTGCGTGCCTGTTCAGTTTTCCGTTTCGTGATAATGTTTTCTTCGCCAGAGTAAGTATAAAAACTGCAGCGCCTCCAGCCCATTCCGGGTTTCTGCCGGTAAGCACCGAAAGTACTTTTTCAAATTCTTCATTATTTTCTTTTCTGATTGCAATAAAACGCCATGGTTGTTCATTAAAGGAAGAAGGGGCCCAGCGTGCTGCTTCGAATAATCTATTTAACGTTTCTTCTTCCACACTTTTTTGAAAGAAAGCGCGCGGACTCCATCGCTTTTTAATCAACTCGTTTATTTCGTAATCTGGATTTACAGTTCTCATTTTTTCTCTCCTTAATTCATCGGGACTTCTATCAATAAAATTTCAGCGTCATCCTTGGCTTCTATTTTTATACTTCCGCTGTTTGAAATTCCAATAGCATCGCGGCGGTTAAGAATTTCTACCCCGATACCTAAAGTCCCTTCGATGATAAAAACGTATACTCCGTTGTTTTTATCATAAAGCTCATAATTTATTTCTTTGGAATTATCAAGATCGATCAACGATACGTATGCGTTTTGATTTATCCATAAAGCTTCCTTGTTAAAATCTTTAGGTGCAACAACAAGTTGAAAATTGTTTTTCCGCATTGTAGTATCAAAGCTTCTTTGATCGTATCGTGGTTTGTGTCCCTTCTTATCCGGGAAAATCCAAAGTTGAAGGAAGTTAGCATCCTCGGTATCGGATCCGTTATATTCTGAGTGAAAAATCCCGGTTCCTGCAGACATAACTTGAACTTCACTTCCGCTGATTTTTTCTTCGTTGCCTGCGCTGTCTTTGTGTGCAAGCGAGCCGTAAATAGGAATCGAGATTATTTCCATGTTCTCATGCGGATGTGTTCCGAAACCGGCACCGGCTTGGATAATATCATCGTTCATTACTCGAAGCACGCCGAAGTGCATTTTAGCCGGGTTATAATAACTTGCAAAGCTGAAAGAATGATTTGTCTTCAACCAACCATGGTCAAAATAACCGCGTTCGTTTGATCTATGTATTACCTTTTTCATCATTTCTCCTTTTATGATTTTACACAGCAAAAGTAAATATAAGACACAAGGTATTAAATGGAGAAACTAAGGAATTAGTTGTACTTTTTACGGTTAACTTTTTCGTAACTACTGAAAGTTATATTTTGATGGTTTTTGAATACTCGGCTGAAATAAGCATAGTCTTCATAACCAAGTTCGAAAGCAATCTGTTTTAAGTTCAGTTGTGAGAATACAATTAATCTTTTTGCTTCGAGAATAATTCTATCCTGAATATATTCTTTTGCCGATTTGCCGGTAGCTTGTGAAATGACTTCGTTGAGATAATTTGGCGTTACAACCAGCATAGAAGCGTAATCTTTCACTTTCTGCATTTTCTTAAAGTTTGATTCAACAAGTGTTTTGAAACGGCTTACCAAATCAATGCTTCCCGCAAACTGTAATTTCTTTTTGTGTCTCTTTTCGTCATTTGATCTGTAACATTCTATCAAAAATAATTTAAGGAGCGAACCTATTGCAGCGTAATTGTACGAATCCGATTTTATTATTTCGTACTTAAGCTGCGTAATTATTAAATGCAACCTGTTGGCAATTGATTTATCGATTTCTATCGGCGGATTGCTTGTGCAGCTTTCAAAGAGTTTTAGATCGAGCACAAACTTTTCATCTATTCCGCTTTCGATTAAAAAATCCGAAGTGAATGTAAGTACAACTCCTTTTGGACGTTTCTCAAGAGAAATCGCATGAACCTGTTCCGGATGAATAAAATAAACTTGATTTGCCTCAAGATTGTAATCAAGAAAATCAATGTAATGAAGTCCTCGGGCTTCAATTACCCAAACAACCGTGAAGTATTCATGTCTATGCGGAACATCGGTTTTTCCTTCGGAAGCATCATAGATTTCTTCCATAGTTTTGAGAGTAAACGGAAGATCGTCTTTTCTCTCATGCGAATAACTTTTTACCGGTATGTCTTTTCTATTCGGCATTTATCAACTCTTAATCCGGTCAAATATAACTCAAAAGAAACATGAATGAAACATTAGAACAATTTATGTTTTATGTATCGAATAATATTTCTAAATTAGGACAAGATGTCTCACTAGTCGTTTAGTAATATGAGAAAAATACTTCTTTCAATATGTTCGTATTTTTTGATTCAGATTATTGTCTTTCCGCAGACGAAAGAATTTGTTGTAAGTGAATTTACAGTTGACGATGGTATTTCTCAATCAGTTCCAACCGCACTTATTCAGGATAATTTCGGTTTTATTTGGATAGGCACTGAAGATGGATTAAATCGATTTGATGGATATAGTTTCAAACATTTTTTTAACGATCCGCTTGATCCAAACAGCTTATGCAATAATTTTATAACTGCACTCATGCAGGACAGCAAAGATAGAATTTGGATCGGCACGCGCAACGGGTTATCGGTTTTTGATCCACGACGAGAATTATTTTTTTCTTTTACTACCGATAATGATGATTCGACTTCACTAAATAGTTCGATAATAGTTTCTCTGTTTGAATCAGCTTTGGGCGAAATATATATTGGTACTTCTACGGGATTGAATATCGCAATTGATGATGAAGAAGAGATTACCTCAATACGATTCACGCAAATGAAAACCTCAACTTATCCGGATGAAAACACAATATTATCTTCAGCGGTAAATTCAATATCAGAAGATCAGAACAAGAATATATGGCTTGCACATCAGACTAAAGAGAGTGCTACTAATGCTGATATCGGTTCGTTGACGCGTTATGACCCGGTTGCTCAGAAGTTTTATCACTATTATTTGGATGATATAGACAGCGAAATAAAAAGCAGCGCGGTTCGTTCGCTTTATTGCGATAAAAAAAATCTTTGGGTCGGTACATTTTCCGAAGGTTTGATTAAAATTGAATTCGAGAATGATGGCACTCCAGCAATAAAAAATATTTTCAATTCACAAACTAGTCCGAACAAAATTTCTCACGATTACATTGGTAAAATTCTGAAATCAGAGGACGGTATTATTATAGGGACTTACAATGGCATTTCTGCGCTTGATTTAAAGGAGAATACTACTTCAGATGTACAACTATTCAATAAAAGAAGAGAGCGGTTAGATGCACTAACCATAAATGATCTTCTGCAGGATTGCAGCGGAAATCTTTGGATCGCATCAGTGAAAGGGCTTTTTAAATATTCTCCTTCTTCACAAAACTTTCAATCATTTATTTATAATCCTACTGAGGAAAATTCAATAATCGGCGGGGATATTTTCGGTATCAAAGAAGATTCAAGAGGTAATATCTGGGCGGCAAGTTTCGGTTCTGGCTTAACAAAGCTGATTCCGATTGGCAGCGGTCAGTACAAAACAGAAAGATATTCGAGGGAGAAAAACAATCTCATCTCGAATCAAATATTAAGAATTTCTGAAGACAATGAAAATAATATTTGGCTTGCAACTTTTAACGGATTGGTAAAAATCATAGACGACAAAACGGGAGATTTTTTATTCAAAAATTTCACTCCCGAAAATTCCGGTTTGACCACAATCTATTATTATGATCTTTTTTTTAATTCAGCAGGATGGTTCGCCGCAAGGACATATCAATCCGGGATTGATCTTGTCTCCATCGAGAACGGTGATCTTAAAGTTAAAAATTACAAATATACTTTCAGCGAAGAGGCGAAGGACAAAATAATTTCATGTTTTGGCGGCAACCAAAACGAGTTGTGGATAGTAACTAACAGTTCAATAGTCCTCGGCAATTTTTCGGATTCATTTGAATTGAAATTCATCCCGCTACTTTTTGAAAAACAATACTGGGACGGAATAAGCAAACTTATATTCAATCATATTCAGCGTGCGGATGAGAATACGCTGTTGATCGGAACTAATAACGGTCTGCTTAGAGTTGATTTGAGTTATTTTAATTATGAGAATTTTATTGAAGCTGTTGACATAAAAATGTATAACATTAACAACGGTTTGCCGAACAATACAATCTATGCTATTACAAAGCATAACGATGATAGCTTTTGGCTGAGCACGAATAAGGGAATTTCTAATTTCTCGCTTGAAAAAGAAAGTTTCACAAACTATGAAATCACATCAGGAATAAACTTGAATGAATTCAATGCCGGAGCAGTAGATCTTGGGAAAAACGGTCACATATATTTTGGTGGAATTGGCGGATTTATCCGGTTTCATCCAGATAGTCTATTGCAAAGCAATACTCCTCCACCCATTGTTATTAATGAAATAAGTCTGTTCAATAAATCACTCGAAATTAATGCTTCGGAAAAATCAATTCTTAAGGAGAGTGTTTTATACATAAGCGAACTTGAATTTTCGCATTCGGATAATATGATTAGTATAGCTTTCTCAGCTCTTAATTTTGATGAACCTTACAAGAATACTTATGCATACATGCTTGACGGTTTTCATAACGACTGGGTTAACTCGGGGAAGATTAGATATGCGACATTTACAAATCTTGATGATGGCGAATATACTTTTCGAGTTAAAGCCGCTAACAAAGACGGAATTTGGAGTGACAATGCCGCTTCGCTTAAAATAATTATAAATCCTCCGCCATGGGACACATGGTGGGCATATCTGTTATATGCGACTTTATTTCTTTCCGGAGTTTTCTTCGTGTTTTGGAGCAGGGAGCAAAAGTACAGACGAACTTTAGAAATTGAAAAGAGAATTGATGCTGCGAAAAGCGAAGAGCGGAAAAAAGTAAGAACAGAAATTTCACAAGATTTTCATGACGAGGCAGGAAACAAAATAACAAAAATAAACCTGTTTACTACACTTGCGCAGCGTAAAGCGGATGATGCAGAGCTGAAAGGTTTTCTTGATAAGATACAGGAAAACACTAAAGAACTTTCGATGGGAATGAGAGACTTTCTTTGGGTGTTGGATGTGGGGAAGGATTCACTTTTCGATATGATAAAACGAATTGAGGAATTCGGAAACTCGATGTTCGAGATGTCGGAGATAAGTTTTAGAGTAGCCGGGATCGAAGATTCGTTCAAAAATATAAGTTTGCCTATGCACGCAAGGAGATCATTGATTCTTATTTTCAAAGAAGCTTTAAACAATTCAATGAAATATTCCTTGGCTGAAAATGTAATATTTTCAGTTTCGCTTGAGGACTCTGAATTAACTTTGTTTCTTGAAGACGATGGTAAAGGTTTTGCAGCTTCAGGTTCTGCTGAAGGATACGGACTTAAAAACATGGTGCAGCGAGCCGAAAAATTAAAAGGTAAGCTCGAAATTAATTCCGTATCCGGAGGAGGTACAAAAATTAATTTCACAGGCAATATCACTCATATGAGTAATTGAAAGAGTAATGGATTAAAAATATTTTGTTTTGGATATGAATGACAAAAACACAAATAACATAACTGTTGCAATTGTTGAAGACGATGAAGAGATAAAAAATCTGTTGACCATCATAATTGATGGTTCCCCGGGGTTTGAGTGCAG
>JAGFIY010000057.1 GCA_024103215.1 Melioribacteraceae bacterium
TCGTCCCAGTGTGTCGGGTCGTGAGAAAGAAGAATTTTAAAGGATTTATTTTCGGTTTCACTTAAAGCCATTTCAAGATTACCATATTGTGGAAACGGAGGAAGTCCCCAATTTTCAACTCCTATAACTTCAATAAAATCTTGTCCGTTAAAAATTTTAACCGAATCATTCAGCAGCATATTAAATCCGCTTTCCCGCTGAATATCGAGAAGATATTTTAAGTTATTATTTTTTTCATGAATTGAGTTCCATTTAACATAATCGCCATAATCATGATTTCCTAAAATTGAGTACATCCCTTTCGGCGCTTGCAGATCGGAGAGAATGTTTGAAAATCCTGTTAACTCCTCCGCGACATTATTGACAAAATCACCCGTAAAAAATATGATCTCCGCTATCTGTTCGTTCATTAATTCAACAGCATACTTAATTTTATCTTTGTTATTGATAAGACTTCCTGCGTGAAAATCGGAAAATTGCAAAATTTTGAATCCATCGAAAGCATTTGGAAGATTGGGATAAAACAATGTCAAGTTTCTGACAGTAAAATTAAACCTGCCCCAAAGAATGCCGTAAGCTATCGAAGCGAAAGGAACAGCCGCAGTTACGATTCCAGCCTTTCTCAAAAACTGAGATCGGGAAATTTTAATTCCTTCGGGATCAATTTTCTGCCGCTTATGAGATATAATTTTTTCATATGCGCGTTTTGCATATTCATAAATCCACTGAAAAATTTCAAAAACTATGAATATTAATTTTGGAATATAGATCAAAAAGAACAGTCCGCTTATAGTATGAAAATATGCGAAAAAAAATACTGGACTTAAGATTTGCTGAATTAAAGGAATCAGTAAAAGCATTATTAGAATAAGCACCGGTGAAGACCAGTAGAGAAATTTTATATACTTTCTTCTTTTTACGGCGGGATAAAGATTTTTAATGCCTGAAAATGTTATATAATCGATTGTAAATAAAATCAATGCGAAAATTGCTAAGATAAAAAACGGGTTGCTCCTCATTGCTCCATATCATTTTCTTGAAAGTTGTTTTTAAAAATAGAAATAATTATTCGGGAATAAAGACTAATAATTTTTGACTAAGAATAGTTTTGTAAGTTGATGTGTGAATTGAATAGTAATTATCTCAGAGTCCGATTCCATCAAAGCTTATAGTAATTATTGATTTATTTTATTAAACTATACTTAAACTTGAATAATCCGTCATCGCTTGTTGCAACCCAAGCATTTCCATTTGAATCGAATGCTACACCGCGAATTATGTTTCTTTCCATTACTGTGTTAAACTTATTATACCTTTCAAAATTCGGGTATTCTTCAAATATATATAAACCTTTAGAAGAACAAATCCACTTTTCGTTCTGCTTTATTGTAATATCAAAAACATCTACGTTTGTAAATTCATCATAAACTATTCTTCGTCTATGATCTCCATATCTAACACTCGTCAAACCGTAGGTTGCGTCCAAGCTATTTACTTCTTGACGGTGACCGAACCAAATATAGTCGTCTCCAAAAGCTATACAGTAGAGCCTGCCATTGTCTTCAGTGTAATATTCTTGCCATTGCGCATTTGCTCCCAAGGGCAATAATCGAGCTCCGTTGAGATACAAGGTTACCCAAATGTTATGAAACTTATCAACCCCAACATCAGTTATCATAGAGTGATTTGATAATTTTTCGAAATTAAATGCGGTTTTTTTCAGCAATCCGATATTTGTTCCAATTAAAGCATTGTCCTGCCCCAACAAATAAATTGCTGTTACTGTATCGGTGGGCATCTGTTTAGGATGTCTTCTATATATTCTCCAGGAAGCACCGTCTTTTATATATAAACCAAGATCTGTCCCTATCCATAGTTTGTTCTGTTCGTCTATTGATAAACAATTTATGTAATTACTCATTAACGGCGAATTTGTTGTGTTATAGTGAGTCCACTCCGCGCCGTTAAAAGACGCAATTCCATCAAGCGTACCAATCCAAACTATGTTAAATTTATCAACTGCAACTGCTCTTAAATAATTGCTGGGAATTTGAGAATTTGCAATCCTATAATCCACCCAGTATGTGGTATCTTTCAACGTCATAACCGCATCCGTAGTAACATTGCTTCTTACCGTAATTTCCATACTGTCGGGATAGCAGTGCTGTTTCTTAAAGACAGCTTTATAAACTCCCGGCTTAATCCCCCCAATTGTAGCCGGGGTTGTTATATTTAGACTGTCGCCGTTTAAGAACACCGATGCTCCTTCGGGAACTGTAGCAAACTTAATTTTACCCAGCATTTTGGGATTTGAATAATAATCGATAAATATTTCTTTCTTCTCATCTTTTTTAATGGTGACGGCAAAACTTGTATCGCGGAATAGTTCTTTTCTAAGAGTAAAGTTATATGATTTTTCTTCCAGCCAGTTTAGGCTGTCCGGTGTAACACGGCTTGAGTTTCTGCCGTTTTCATAAATTTTTGCTCCTTTTGGTTCCGAATCGATAAAGATACTTGCAATTGGTACCGGTTCGCTTGGGGGTGTAACTGATACTTCTTTTTCGCAAGACTGGAGAAATATCGATAACAGTATTAAGAATAATATATTCTTCTTGTTAAAAGCAGTTTTTTTCATCACTTAAGTCAATTAGAAATTGTATGATTTATCGTACTACTTAGGATAATAATCGATAGCAGACTTGAACAAAAATATATAAATTACTAAATAATTTTATCTTATATCACGAATACTTGTAACAACTTGCAAATTTTGAAGAAAATAATCAAGCCAAATAATAATATTACAAGCAAGAATATTTTCCAAATATCAGGATATGTATTTTTTTTCGCTAACAAACAGTTCGCGCAAAAAATCTTGAGTAGATTATAGGTGAGTCTGAGAAGGAATTAGTAAAGCTGCGGTTCTATTTTAATCAAGTCCGTCAATTACCTTTTCTTGCGCAAATTTAACATCTTCCACTGTATCGAGTTCAACGCATTTTAATTTACCGACATCAACGGGAAAAATTTTAGCACCATCATTAATAGCTTTTTCGAATGCTGCCTCGTAGAAAATATTCTTTTTATTTTCTTTGAGTATCATATAATCTAATATTTTGAATAACTCCTTCGTTAGTTCTGCTCCAAACTTTTCGATCCCGATGGATTCCCCTACTGCATCAGCCGGGTCAACCACTTTACTGATTTCTTTTATGGATCCATCCATGGATACAGTCACTTTTATTTCTTCCTCGCTCAGCTTGAATCCGGATTTAACAGCAAGACAATTATTGTACGGAGATTCCAGCAGCAGTTTTAAAATCTGTTTGTTAAATAAAATGTCGCTGTCAAGTAAAAGCATTTCATCCCCGATCATAAAATCTTTTGTAAGCCACAGTGAATAGATATTATTTGTCGAGTTGAACACATCATTAAAAATATATTTTACATTAAGTTCGGGAAATTTTTCCGAAAGATGGTTTTCGATTTTTTCTTTTAAGAAACCTGTTACAATTATGAAATCATCAATTCCGTTATCGAGGATGTTTGAAACAGTTCTCTCGAGAATTGTTTTTCCACATATATTCAACAAACATTTTGGTGTATTATCTGTTAAAGGTCTAAGCCGCGAAGCAACGCCTGCTGCAAGTATCACTGCTTTCATAAAACTGCGGGTTTTGTGTTTCGGTTAACTCTTTTTTGGATAACAGTAAGCGATGCAGCTAAAAGGTTTCCTATTATTACTAACGTCCAAAGGTAGAGATCAATCCGGTTAAAAATCAGAAATATTATTAACAGAGTCCACTGGGTTGTAGGACCAAGATAAGTCCAAAAGTGCATCAACACTTTGTTTCTTTTAAGAAAATCTTTTGCCTCATATTTCTTTTCAATTTTTTTTGTATCTGATTTTGAAAAAATCAACTGAGCTTTTGAATAGACAAAAAATGTCCAAATAACGAATCTGTCAAAATAATGTCCGCCCTCTTTTTTCATCCGCTCATTTTCTTCTACGAAATGATTATAGCTATCCTCCAGCAGCGCTTCTCTGTTAAATGCATAATCGAGGTAACGGTTTCTATGATAATCAACCAGGCTTGCTTGCACTGCATTGCTGGCACCTGCGGCGGCGGTTAAAATCCAATAGAGAATCGGTTCATCAGTGTATGAAGCAAAGCCGAAACCAATTCCGAAATAAGCAAAAATGCTTACTATATAGTCACCGAACCCGTCGAGAAGTCTCCCGATTTCTGAGCCGTTGTTTTTTAGTCTTGCAAGCTGTCCGTCGCTGCAGTCTAAGATGTTATAAGTCATAAACAGAAGTGCGGCATAAACGAACCAAGTGGAATTTCCCAAACCCACAACTATTCCCGCGGCAACGCCGAACATAATCGAAAGCATTGTAATTTGATTTGGGGTCAAATTTGTCGGGTATATTGCTTTCACGAAAAGGAAAGCAAGCGGCCTGTAAAAGATAAGATCGAATACTTCCTCTACGGCAGCAAGTTTAAGTGTTTTTTTATACTCGGAAAATAAGCTCATTATATTTTTACGGAAGCGAACTCCTTTATTGCTTCAACAAGAAGTTTGTTCTGTTCTTGAGTTCCCAAAGTTATTCTTAAGTGAGAGTTAAGAACCTCTTCATTCATAAATTTTATTGATAGTTTTCTTGCAAGCAGAAATTCTTTTAACGGTTTTTTTATTTCAGGATTTATTTCTACAAGAATGAAATTAGCATCAGATTTAAAAACGTTGAAATCATCAAGAGCATTTAATTCTTTGTAGAATAATTCTTTATCTTCATTCATTTTTGATGCAACATCTTTATAATACTTGGGAGAATTCAACGCAGCAATTGCTATCTCTTCCGACAATCTATTGAATCCAAGATAACGCTGGGTGAATTTTGTAAGTTCCGAAAATTCCTTTCCTTGAACCGCATAACCTATTCTAACGCCGGCTAGTGCAAAATACTTTGAAAAAGTTCTAACAACAACAAGCCTATCGAATTTGTTGAGAAGATTATTAACATACTTATGATCATCTTCGAAAACATAAGCTTCGTCGAGCACAACAATGGTGTTTTTTGTCGCCTCAAGTACCAGGTGCAAATCATCTTTTGAAATCGAATTTCCTGTCGGGTTGTTGGGTGAGCTTATAAAAATTATCTTCGGTTTTTCCTGTTCATATAATTTTAATAAGGCATCAACATCGTAATAAAATTCGTTTTTTCCTTTTATTAAAGGATATTCAACATTCTTCCCGCCCACTTCGTCGGCAATTTTTTTATAATACCACCAGGAGTATGAAGGAATCATAAGCTTATCATCTGCCCCAAGATAGCACTGCACTATCTGTTTTAATAGATCTTCGGCTCCGTATCCCAGAGCAACTCGTGATTCTTCGATTTCAAAATCTTTCGCAATTCTTTCCGATAGAATGCTCTTGACCCCCCGTTCAAATGCTTTTGTGTACCAGCTCAAAAGAGTAAGGTCGGCTGTTTTCAAAACCTCGTAACAGGCTGGCGCTGGACCATAATTGTTTTCGTTCCTGTCGAGGTAAATCATATTTTCTGACATGTCTCTCTCTCGATTATAAAAAAAGAAAGCATCATATGATGCTTGTTAAGTTTTAAATAGTACGTAAATATAGCAATTACTTATTTCAGCGTAAAGGCATTAAAAAACTTACAAAAGCATGATTGCTTGATAGATCAAATAAACTGCAATTCCTATAAGACAGACACCCAAAACTTGAATCATTCTATTCAGAAGCTTAACGTTTAACCGGCCGCGGTATTTAACTACCAATTTTGAAAGCAGAGTTAACCAAACATAACTTCCAATTGCAACCGTAAAAGCATAAACCAATCCCAAAAAGATTGAAAATGCTCCGCTGCTTTCTTCGGTATTCCGGTTATCATTTAGTTCTAGATCAGGGTCGTTGAAAGATTGAAATTCGATTTCGGTCATTTCGGAGATTTGCTGAACATTCTCGTTTACGATCAAATCCAATCCGCCTGTGTTAAGATTGACAGCCGATGCAAAAGAAAAGAGTAAAAAAGAAGAAGTTAACCATCCGATAAATAAAGAGGGATTGGTAATATTTATAATTAAACCCGTCCTTAGTCCCCCCTTATCAAGTGAAATATCTTTAGGAAGTTCTTTCCTTTTTATTGCCTGCAGATCCAGTTTTGTTTTAATTACTTTCAGTCCAACATAAAGAAGAAATACCGAACCGCCGAACAGCAAAAAGGGTATGAAGGATTTGTAAGTTTCGTATAATTGAGTGATTCCGTAGATGGCAATAAACACATAAAAGAACTCGACAATTGCGGCTCCGAGGGAAAGCCTTAAGCAGTATCTTAATCTTCCGTTTAATGCTTTTGAAATAAGAAGAATACTTATAGGTCCTGCGACCGGAATCGAAAACACAAATCCGGCAACTAATCCCAGAATCGCTACTGTTAAAAAACTTTCCAAAACAATTTAATTCTCTAACGAAAGAATATAATCAGCAATTGCACCAAGTTCCTTTATGTCAACTTTCTCATATGCCGGCATAATTACGTTCGGATATTGATTTTTGTAATCGATAAATCTTTGATCGTTGCCGTAGGAAGATGGATTTCTCAAATAATTTATAAGCTCGGTGCGGTTCCAATGATCTTTTACATTTACAAGCGTAGGAGCTTGATTAGTACCTTTGAGATCGACTCCGTGGCAGCTCGAGCAGCCGATTCGCTGAGCTAAAGTTAGTCCGTTAAGCTCGGAAGATGAGGTTTGAGATTGTTCCTCCTCTCCATAAAAATCGAAATCAAAATCGCTTGAAGCATCCTCTTTTGTTATTCGCGACAAGGCAAATAGAATCACAAAAAGGAACAAAAAAGCTGCCACCCATTTTTGAGCATTAGTCATATAAATTTCCTTTCATTCAGAAATAAAGAGAATAAAGTTAATGCGAGGAAAAGAGAAATACAAACTATCCGCCGGTGTCCTCAAACTCTTGGTTGTAATAATTTCTATACTCAACCAGAGAATTATAAATCGATTTAGCAACAACAGTTTGACCGGCGCTGCTTTTCAAATAAGCTTCATCCTGCTTGTTGGAAATATAACCGGATTCTACCAACACACTCGGCATTGATGCGCCTACGAGGACGTAGAAACCAGCTTGCCTTATTCCTCTTGCCGGAATCTCAACACTTTTATGCCAATCGTTAAAAAGTATTTCCGAGAACTTTTCTGAAAATCTCATATACTGCGAATGAGCCATACTTACAAGTATAAAGTTTTCGTCTGTCAGTTCCTGGTATCTATCGGGATTTTCTTCGAACCTGATAACGCTGTTTTCAAACTCGGCGATCTCAATTGCTTTTTTGGTTCTGCCGGGTCTCAAAAGGTAAACCTCAAATCCTCTTACACCCTCGCTCCCTTTTCCAAGCGAATTGCAGTGAATTGAAACGAATAATTTTCCGTTGTTCTCATTGGCTATTTTCCCCCTTTTATAAAGCTCAACAAATGTATCGTCATCCCGAGTGTAAACAACTTTTACGTCCGGCATATTTTGGTCGATCAGTTTACCTAGTTTCAAAGCGATTGCAAGATTAATATCCTTTTCTCTTGCTCCAGTTATCCCGATTGCGCCGGGGTCTTTTCCTCCGTGTCCGGCATCTATTACCACAACATCGAACTCCCATTTTTTCATATTATCTATTACGGGACTTTCAGTATGCTCGAATTTCTTGTTGTGAATTGTAATTAAAATGTCATTATTATCAATATCCAAAAAAGTTTCGTGTGTGGAATAACCATCTTTAAGTTTGAACTCAAGCTGGAAGTTTCCGGCAATATCCTTGAACTCAACTGTTCTGACTAAACCGGCGGTTTTTGTGCTTCTGATTTTCTGAAGATCGAAAGTTACGCCGGAAAGATAAAGATAAAGCTTTCCGTCTTTTATTGAACTTCGCGGTTGTTTTATAATCTTCTTCTGAGATTTTAAACGTATAAGAGTTCCGTTTGATTTTTCATCAATAGTCAGATCATAAATATCGTACGGTGAATTTACAATTTCCTTTTCGACAAGAGGCGGGCGATACCCGGTTTCCGTATCTGATTCTTCAACCTGGACTGCAACAGGTGGCTCCACTTTACCTCCGAAAACATCGATGTGTTTTTTGCCCGAATTGAAAACAATTTTTCCACCCATTGCGCGCTCAATAAGATTTGATGTGTATTGAATCGGGATAAAAACATCGCTTCCTATATAAAGAGTTGACAAAGGAATTTGAAGTATCTCCTGCGAATTATCTTTTCTTGAAATCAAAACAGCAAATTGATTTGCAGCAGTAAACTTTAGGTTGTAATCGGAAAATTTAAGTTCGACTTTTGCTGATTTCGAATTGAAATAATGATTTGCATTTAACGCCGAAGCAAGTTCTATAGCGGAGACATACACAATGTTCTTTCTTGCTACG
>JAGFIY010000169.1 GCA_024103215.1 Melioribacteraceae bacterium
TTTGGCGTAAAAGGATCATCAGCAAATCTGGGCGCAGAAATATCCGGACTAATTTATTTCGATACATCAAACTTCGCATTTAACTCGGGTTATAGACTTCAACATTTCGGGAATGCGCCGTCAACCGAGGAGTTTAAAGATCTCAGTTCAACTTCTTCAATAATTTTTGTTCATGGAGTTTATTTTTTATCGATGATGAAAGTTCGTCCTTATGTTGGAAGCGGTTTATCATATTATCTTTCACTCGATGTTTCGGATAATGGAAATCCGGAATTGATAAATAATAAGAAACCGGAAAATTTTGATTTTAAAAACCAGTTCGGATTTGATTTTTTGATTGGAATGCATACTTATCTCGATCACATTGTAAGTCTAAAAATTGAAATTAGGTATTCGTTATTTCAAACAAAACTTACCGCCGAATTACGCAATCTTTACAAAAACGAACCAAATGAAATTTATAAGTCGGAAACTGACTTTAACTCGCTCCACTTCATGATAGGACTAAATATCAATTTCTAAAACACGGTATTTCAAGTAAAATTCGCCGATGATTCAACCTCATAAATTTTGAAAAAATTCAATATTTAGATAACTTCCAACGCATCAAATCGTCTAAAAAAAACTACCGGACATAATTTCAATTCAAAATTAGAGGAGTTTTATGAAAGCTACAGAGAGAGTAATTATTTTTATAACCGCATTTCTTTTCAGCTCTGTTTTTCTCTCCGCTCAAATCAATTCACCTTTTGTTTTTCATCCCGCATTAAATTCTGATGGAACAAAATTGGCTTTTTCGTTTCAAGGTGATATTTGGGTTTCGAATGCTGATGGCAGCGGTGCGCAGCGCTTAACAATTCACGAAGCCTACGAAGGTTTTCCCAAATGGAGCCCGGATAATTCGACATTAGCTTTTGCAAGCGATCGTTATGGCAACGGTGATATTTTTACAATACCAGCCGCTGGTGGAACTTCGACCAGGATAACATTTAATTCAGCATCGGATAATCTTACAGATTTTACCTCAGATAATTTGTTAATATTTGATACGGATAGAGCGTTCCAACAAGTTGAATGGAACGGGGAGGTTTATTCCGTACCTGCATCTGGAGGGACAGAGCAAAGATTTTTGGATGCAATTGGAGATATGGCGTCCGTTAGTCCCGACGGTAGATTTACTGCTTACGTAAGAGGTTATAGAACCACGAGAGAAGCATATCGCGGTTCGGCTAATTATGATATTTGGGTTTTTGATTCCCAAAACGACACATATTCAAAAGTAACGGATTTTGACGGACACGATTGGTTCCCGCAATGGGGCGATTCAAGAACTATTTATTATATATCTGCCGAAAGCGGAATTTATAATGTTCACAGGCTGAAGATTGACGATAACGGAAATCTTACCGGAAGCAGAGAACAGTTGACTAATTTTGAAGAAGACGGATTAAGATATCTTTCAGTCAGCAGAGACGGATCAACCGCGGCGTTTTCACGACAAACCGATATTTACGTGATGAATACAAACGGGGGAACTCCTAAAAAAGTTGATATAAAAATATCCGCTGATTATAGATTTGATCCCGTTGAACATAAGTCAGAAACTTCGGGAGCGGAAGAATATGCAGTTTCACCAAACGGTAAGCTTCTTGCATTCATTCTTCGCGGTGATGTTTTCATTAAAGAGGTAGATAAAGAAGAAAGCCGCAGTAAAAATTTAACTAACGATTCCGGTTCCCGGGATCAGATGGTAACCTTTCTGAATGATTCTACTTTATTATTTATTTCGGATAAATACGGACAGAAAGATTTATTCTTAATTCGTTCCGATGATTCTAATCAACCGGACTTATTCAAAACATTCAAATATAAAAAAATTAGAATTACTGAAACAGAAGAAGAGGAGAGTAATCCGGTTGTCTCTCCTGATCTGAAGAAAATAGCTTACGTAAAGGGAAGAGGAACTTTTATTGTTGCAGATATTGCGGATGACGGAAAGCTAAGTAATCAAACAACTCTTCTTGACGGATGGGATACACCAGGCAGCGTTGCTTGGAGCCCGGACAGCAAATGGCTAGCCTATCAACTATCTGATCTTTATTTCAATTCGGAAATCTATATTCATGCTTCTGACGGAAGCAGTGATCCTGTTAATGTTTCCATGCACCCGCGAGGTGATTATTCTCCGTTTTGGAGCAAGGATGGTTCAAAACTCGGCTTCCGGTCCGCACGCAATAACAGTAACTATGATATTTGGTTTACCTGGTTGAAAAAAGAGGATTGGGAAAAAACAAAAGAAGATTGGAAATTGAAGAACGATGATAAAAAGGACGACAAAAAAGATAAGAAGAAAGACGATAAGGAAGGAGATAAAAAGGACGAAGTAAAACCACTTCAAATTGATTTTGACAACATTCACAGAAGATTAACTCAAGTTACTTCGATGACCGGTGACGAAGGAAGTTTTACAATTACAAATGACGGAGAAACATTTCTGTTTACAGGTGACAGCAAAACCAACAGAGGAAGTGATCTATACAGCGTAAAATGGGACGGAACCGAACTTAAAGAAGTAATAGGCGGAGGTAAAAGTCCGCATGCTTTCTATCTCGATCCGGAAGGTAAATACCTTTATTTTATGCAATCACGTGGTGCATTAAGCAGATTGGATATCAAATCATCAAAAGATGAAAAACTGCCCTACAAAGCCGAACTAACCATTGATTATTATGCAGAACAGAATCAGATTTTTGAAGAAGCTTGGCGTGCGCTTAACCTCATGTTCTATGATCCCGATTTTCATGGAAGAGATTTTAATGCATTGAAAGCGAAATATAAACCATGGGCAATGGCAGCATCGACAAAACAGGATTTTCAAACAGTTTACAACGAAATGCTCGGTCAGATAAACGCAAGCCATATGGGTCTCTACAACGTTCCAGACAGAGCGGAAACTCAGAAAGAAAGAACCGGATTGCTTGGGATTGAGGTTGAACCTGTGTCTGATGGAGTCAAAGTAACTAGAGTTGTTCCAAATACACCTGCTGATAAATCTAACAGCAAATTATTTGTCGGGGATGTAATAAATTCCGTGAACGGAATAAACGTTGACACTAAAACCAATTTCTATTCTCTCTTTACAGGAAAGAGTGAAGAACAAGTGCTGCTTGGAGTTTCTGGAGCAGACGGTAAAGAAAGAGAAGTTGTTATTCGTCCATCATCTTCCATAGGAAACGAACTTTATGATGAATGGGTTGAGCAAAGAAGACAGCTTACTAATAAGTACTCAAACGGAAAACTCGGTTACATTCATATTCGTGGAATGAGTATGCCGAGTTTTGAAGAATTCGAACGGGAACTTACTGCAAGCGGTCTCGGCAAAGAAGGATTGGTTATAGACGTTCGATTTAACGGCGGCGGATGGACAACAGATTATTTAATGACGATTCTAAATTACAAACAGCACGCTTATACAATCCCACGCGGATCTGCAGAAAATCTAGAAAAAGAGAAATACAAATTCCGTGATTACTATCCACTGGGGGAAAGACTTCCGTTTGCAGCGTGGACTAAACCTTCGATTGCTCTCTGCAATCAGAACAGTTATTCGAATGCGGAAATATTTTCACATGCGTATAAAAATTTGGGGATTGGAACACTTGTCGGTACTCCAACTTTCGGTGCTGTGATTTCAACCGGTGGTCAAGGGTTGGTTGACGGTTCCTATATTCGGCTCCCATTCCGCGGCTGGTATGTAAAAGCTGATGATTCAAACATGGATTTTCAGCCTGCGGTGCCTGATATAATTGTGGATAATAATCCGGATTCAAAAATAAAAGGTGAAGATCCTCAATTAAAAAAGGCGGTTGATGAATTATTAAAACAAATCAATTCAAAATAATTCGCGATATAGTGTTAAAAAAAGCCTTTGAGAAATATCTCAGAGGCTTTTTTGTTTTAATTCGCATGGGTTCATCTAACGATAACACAAGGAAAATAATTTCATGAAATAATTTATTCCTTGTCCTTATCAGGCTATCTTATAAGAACCATTTTCTTCTCTTCGCTAAACTTACCTGCTTCTAATCTATAGATATAAACTCCGCTTGATAAAAGGGATGCATTAAACACGATCTCATAGCTGCCTGATCTTTGATATCCTTTTACGAGAGTTACAATTTCTCTACCCAGTAGATCAAATACTTTGAGATTTACATAACAATTTGCAGGAATTTGATAACTTATAATTGTCGATGGATTAAAAGGATTAGGATAATTTTGACTCAGCTTAAATTCGCTTAACGACTGGTTAAACTCGTTTTCAATACCGACAAAGTGATCAACAGTCCAAACCCCGCTATGTTTAGTTCCTGCATAAATCAGATTAGGAGCAGAATCACTCAGTTCAAGTTTAGTTATAGAAAAATCTGTAAGACCATTATTAAATTCGTTCCATGTGACTCCAAGATTTGTCGATAAAAAAACACCATTGTTTTCTGTTCCGGCATAAAGAAAATTATTAAAGTTATCCAGGGCAACCGATGTAAAAATATCATCCGGCAAACCGGTAAGTTTTGACCACGTACTTTGATCAAATTTCCAGAGTCCATTATCGGCTGCTGCAAATAAAACTAATCCTTCAGTGACTGCAATATTGTTAACATTTCCCATTGCTGTTTGTCCTGTGAGGTCAACTAAATTTAAAGTTGTGGTCCAAATATCTTCAATACGATATACGCCGTTATTTTTTGAGCCGGCAAAAATCATATTGAAATCGTTTGGGTTGAAGACAAAAGAAGATACCGCGAAATTAATAAATCCCCATTCGCTGCCGCCGTTGCTTGACATAGCTAATACTCCGTCCACGCCGGAAGTTCCTATTATTATTCTGCTTGAGTTATTTGGATGGTATAACATTTCTTCCGGATAAGAATCGCATTGCGAGGTTCCGCAGCTCATGAATGAATAAAATTGGTTGGAAAAAGTATTCCCGCCGTCAGTACTTTTGTGTACATATCTGCCGCTTGCGGCTGAAACATTATTCGGCTCAGAAGGAGAGATGGCAATAATTTTATCGTTTCTTGATACGCTGCTTTCCAACTCCCAAGTACCGTTTCCATCAAGTGTTTTGAATATTTTTTCTCCCCAGGCTGCGGCGAAAGCTATGTTGTCATCTTGTGGATGAATGGTAATATCGGTGATATAAGCGTTGCAGAGACTTTTAACCCAATTAGATCCGAAATTTGATTTAAAAATTCCCTCATTACTTGTTATTGTAAAATTTTGATCTTGATTGAGAATAAGATGGAGCATACTTGAAGGGATATTTCCCTGCAACTTTGTCCAAGTATTTCCTTTGTTTGTGCTTTTATATAAACCTCGTAATTCGTCTTCTAAGTCGGCACCGTATGCGTATATAATATTTTCATTTTCCGGATCCGTAATGACAGTCTTAACAGGTCCGTCAAAATAATAAATGAAAATTGATTCCCATGTATTCCCCTTGTTTGTGCTTCTGTAGACATCTCGATGATTTCCGGGACTAACGGAGATACAATATAAGTCATTTGTGTTTACCGGAGACTGAGTAAGAGAATAACAACCTGAATACCAGCTTGTGGTTACATCATACTCGTTCCAAGTTTCACCGGCATCAGTGCTCTTTAAAAATGTTTTATCCATTCGGTAATCTGTGTCCATTTCGGTTGACATTCCCGCAAGTATTATCGAAGAGTTGTTATGATCAATAATAATATTATTTACACCATCGGTTGGTTTTGTAAATACGTGATTCCAAGTTTGTCCGGCATCGGTACTTTTTAAAATTCCTGTCAATTCACCTGTGTAGGATGAATAGTTTTCCCCTGCGCCAATGAATATTATATTAGAGTTATTTTTATCGATCGCTATGGAGTTGATATAACCCGAGTTCTGTCCGGTTTGCTGCCAAGTTTTTCCGTCGTCTTCACTTTTAATAATTCCGTTCTCCAACCCAAGGTAGACTATATTATCATTATTTGGATCGATTTGGATGCAATTAAGTGTGCCGTCATAGAAAGAGTAGTATGACCAGGTTTCCCCTCCATTTGTCGATTTGTAAAGAACACCGTTAGCTCCAGCGAGCATTATGTCGGGATCTGAAAAATAATAAGTTATTCCACTTGCTATTAAATCGATATATGGACCGCTGCTTCGCCATTGATAGTTTTGTGAATGTAGGGAACCAAAGGAATATAATGTGATACAGATAAAAAATAACACTTTCTTTTTCATTCCATCACCTTTTGGTTATTTATAGAAGAGGAAAGTAATTTGTAATCGTATGAAACAAAATACTCAAGAGAAAATTATCCCTTGGGAGAAGCCAAGGTGGAAAAAGGAAGTGCGATTCTTAAACTAGATGTTTCTCTCAAAAGGAGCTGAATAAAAACTAAGATAAAATTTTGTGACGTTCAACAAACCTTTTGTCTTTTATTAAAATGAAAATTCAATAGAAAATTGTAAGCGTATAAATCAATTAATTGCTTTCAAGTGCATAAAAATTATGAGATGGATGACACTTTCTTTAGAAAACTTTTATGCAGCTGGAATAATTTTATTAGTTAAGTACTTTAAAAGTTTTCAATGCACACTTGTAAAAATTTTATAAGACGATATTAGCATATCAAAATATTTTTACAAACGATTATTTTCAAAATGAAATAATCTAACATCCTCCCAAAACTCGTTTTGTTTTTTCGGTTTTAACTACTTTCGGTTTTGCTTCTTCAATTATCCGTGGAAGTTCCTTGGATGCCAATTCTCGAAATCGATATGTGTCTTTCATTGAAGCTTCAATTGGTCCTTCGGGTTTGTTAAACTCAAGAATATTTTTCCGGAATTCCGATAATCCCCCTTTGAGAAGATATACGTCATCAAACCCTACATCACGTGCGGCAAGAACAGCTCTCTTTTCCGTAGTTTCGTCCTCGGCATAAATTACGGTTATCTGTCCGTCTACTCTAAATATTTTTTCCCAATCTCTTGCAATAAAATTTTTGTAATCCGCCAATATTGCGTTTGGGAGAGCAAATTCTTTAAACTCTTCTTGAGAGCGAACATCAATAAACTGAAGTGATCTGTCTTTTCTCAGCATTCGTATTGCAATTTCATCGCTGGTAATTTCTTTAAATTTATAATCGCTGAAATCCGTCATACTCTCAATCTCTTTAAGATGATCCGAATGGGAAGAAACAAACAATTGAGAAGTGCCTATAAAAAATGCGACAGCCGCTAACGCAGCTAGATATCTATTTGAAGTTCTGCAAACAGGCGCTTCATTTTTATTTCTTTCAATTTTCGTTACTAAAGTAAAAGCAACGATTGCAATCACTACAAACAAAAATGCAAAGATAGGATTTGGAATGTTGAAGGTGGTTTCAAGCTGTGGATTGCCTAGATTTGCGGCTTTGTACAATCCTTCGAACATCGGGTAGCCCTCAATAAATATTAAAACTCCGATTGCCGAGCCTAGTACGAAATACATTGCATCCTTTTTCCCGATTGCAGCGGCGCATATACTAGTACCGGGGCAATAACCCCCTATCACAAATCCTAAACCCATTATTGCTCCGCCGACAATTGCAGACCACAGAAATAGCGGATTGATGTAAATAATATTCATATCAATTAAATGATAATGGTTTAGAACAATTACACCAACCATTGCGGTGATTCCGGCGGTCATAAAAACACGCAGCACTGTAAAATCATACCCGTAAAACAATCCAACTAATTTTTTTGATGATGAAAATCCAGCTTGCTCAAGAAGAAATCCGAAAGCGATTCCTATCAATAAAGCTATGATTAAACTAAGTTCAGTACTTATTAAATCCGGTACTAATGGACCCATAATAATCTCTCAATAAAATTTTTAATTAAGCCAAAGTTTTCTAAAAAAATACGCGAATGCATAAGCTCCGCCGAAAATAGCAAACATAGTCAATATGCCTCCGGTTGAAAAAACACCCATTCCTGAAAGTGCGGCACCACTAGTGCAACCTCTTCCGAACTGTGCTCCGAATCCGAATAACGCACCGCCAAGTAATGCCATTGCAATTCTTGTTTTTGATGTTATTCCGTCCCCTTTCTCTAGGGTGAATTTCAGTCTGTTGGAAATCATACCGGAAATGAACGCTCCGATTAAAACTCCGATCACTTCAAAAACCAAAAATGATTTCAAAGGATTTTCGGCATGTGTATCGTTATACTCTTCGTAAAACCTCATGTTTTCAGTATGGGATGTTGCTACAGTTTTTTCGATTCCTATTACGGCACTTTTAACGGCACCGCTTGCACCTAACCCTCGCCCGGTAATAAAAATTGTAAGCAGCAGCAGAAGCCCGAGCAATATTCCCGCCGTGAAAGGATTCATATACTGATTGTTTTCCATTTTGATTAACCTTCTTGATTTTCAAAATTATTCAAACTTTTTTTCTCTTTATCCCCTTCATCTTCAAGTTCTTCATAACCTGTAAGCATTGCCTGCAGATTAGTAAGCACTTTTGTGCCGGTTGTTATCAAATAAAGATGAACTATTACGAATGCAACCAACAGAAATGCACCTATTGTATGAAGCACTGCAATTATTTCCAAGCTCTCGATATTCAGTGCCGTTATTCCTTCTTTTTGTGGATAGCGGTAAAGCATATAGAGAATTCCCGAAAAAACCATCACCGGAATAACGACAATTTTCAATCCAAAATAAGTAAGCCGCTGCAAAGGATTGAGTTTGCTCAGTACTGTTTTCTTTGTAGGGTGAGGGGCATTTCTAAAGATTCCGAAAAGATAAAAATCCAATTGAGATTTTAAACTTTTAAATGTCGGAACATATTGTCTCCACTCGCCTGTAGTGAAGTGCCAAAAAATTGCAAATACAATCAAGATCATAAAAGCATAAGCTGCCACGTTATGATAAGTGACTGCATTTTCAAAACCGAAGAAAGAAATTGAGCCATGAATTTCAAAACCGGAAAGCATTAAGAAGAATATTAAAATTGCTTGAGTCCAATGCCAAAATCTTTCAAAGCTTTTATATATGAGTACTTTTTTCATTTTATTTTCCTGCCTTTTTCATTCTTATGAAAATTCTAACGGATGAGTGAATCAATATTCCGATAAATGAAAATAAGATCAACAATTTACCCAAACTATCCACGAGAGAATTGTAATCTCTTCCCGGCATGTAAAAATCCGTTAAGTCTGCTAATCTGCTGTTCTCTCGGGTGTGGCAGTCGGTACATTGAAGTGATTCTTCTTTAGGAGAAACTTGATGATTAACAGGCCAGTACATCATTGTTTCAATGAACGAATATTTCCCGCTGTAAGGAAGACCTATTTTCTCCATCCCTATTTTATTAGCTTTATCCCAGTCGAAGTCTTTCCAAAAAGCTCCTTCACCTTCGTGTGATGAATAAAGGTGTGGCTGAATTAAATACATATTAATTGGGTCATAAATTTGTTTAGCCATATGAATTTTTACGGGGATTATTTTCGCTGTTCTATCTTGGTAAGAACCGTATAATTGATTAAGCACTAAAGCTTGAGTTGTATCTTTAATTTTATCTCCCAACAGATAATGATCTGCTGTTCCATTGAACCAGATATAATCCGGTTCCAGATCATTTCCCCATTCAAACGAACCTTTTATTGAGAGATAGGTATGATTGCCAAGTGAATCTTCTTCGGAGTAAGGTTTGCCGTCTTTCAGTTTTCCTGCGGTTGACCAATCCCAATACATTTTTGTCGAGTTCGCCTTGGCGTAAGTAGGAATATGGCAGGTTTGACAAGCAACTTTTAGAGTGTGTTCGTTTATAATTTCGTTCTCATGCGGTCTATCAGTGTGGCATTGTTCGCAGCTGCTTCGGTTCATATTCATTGAAGCCAACGAATAAATTTTTCCGCTTATTTGATGATTCTCCGTCGTGTGGCAGTCAACACAAACCAAATCCGCACCTTCCACTGCCATGTGCACATCGAGTTCTCTGTTTGGTTGAAACATTGCCATGTCGAGATCACCGTGTTTAACATTATTGCCGCCGCCGCCGAAGAAGTGACAGACGCCGCAGTTATCCCTTGTGGGTCTTCCGATATGCTGAGCAATCTCGTTTAAGTTAAGTGCCGGATCGGGATAACCTCCGAGATTGTTTCCCTTGACGTAGGTTCCCGAATTATCATGACAGATCATGCAGTCGATATTTTCCGGATCAGTAAATGCAAAACCGCTTTCGTTCATACCGTATCCGATATGGCATTTTGCGCATGCTTCTTCGTTTGTTTGAGTTCCTATGCAAAAGTTGTTTACTGCATTCTTTTTGCCGAGATAAACTATTCCCTTACCTTCAATGTATTCAGGGCGTTCCCAATTCCAATGCGAAGAATTCATCACCTCTTTGTGCCGCTCTGTGTGACAGGTTATACATGCTTCTGTTACGTTTTGCGGATTTTTAAATTCTTTGTTTAAAATCGCAAATTGGCTATGATCGGTTTTTGAATGATCCTTATCCGAATATTTCTCCAGGATATCCTTTGTTTTTGGTGGATTGTATGTCGATGATCTAATGACAATTATGAATGAAATTACTATAAGTACCAAAAAAGTGATTGTAAGAATAATTTTTTTCATCTGTTCATCTTTTCCGATTAATTTTTGAAAACAGACATTTAATAGTTTTTTGAATTACGGTTTGCCATATTTCAGTATTTACCATATTTCAATAAAAAGGGTGTCCAAACATATAAAAATATATTCGGAGTTATTAGTATTATATTCGATGCAG
>JAGFIY010000063.1 GCA_024103215.1 Melioribacteraceae bacterium
ATTTTTCGAAAAGTTAAAATGCATCTCTAATCAAAATCACTTAATTTAACGACACAGTCATCCACAATAATTTGAGGGCATCGTGGAACAAAGAACTTTACCCAACCTATTCGAAGAAAGCGTTAAAAAATATTCCAACAATCCGCTGATGTGGGAAAAAACTTCAGACAAATATGAACCGCTCACTTATGCTGAAATGAAACCGCTTGTTTACAAGTTTGCCGCTGGTTTATTGAAACTCGGTTTGCAAAAAGGTGAAAGAGCTGCGTTAATATCTGAAGGAAGAAACGATTGGGTGATGAGCGAGCTTGCTATTCTTTACTGCTGCGGTGTTAATGTTCCTATCTCGGTAAAAATTGATGAACCTAATGATTTAAAGTTTCGAATAGCTCATTCTGAATCCAAGTTTGTTGTTGTATCAAAAAATCATTTACCAAAAATTCGCCGCATTAAAAACGATCTGCCGGATTTAGAAAAGATTATTGTATTAGATAATATTCCCGATTTGCACGATGACGAAATCACTAAAGCGGAAGTGTTAGAAACAGGGGAAGAATATTTACAAGACAATGAAGAATTTTTCAATCAAACTTGGCAATCAATAAATGAAGAGGACAACGCAAACATCTGTTACACTTCAGGCACAACCGCCGATCCGAAAGGTATTATTTTAACTCATCGAAACTACACTGCAAATGTTGAGCAGGCAACAGCACTTCTGCCTATTCCCGAATACTATGTTTCACTTTTAATTTTACCGTGGGATCATTCATTTGCACACACGGCTGGAATTTACACTCTGATGAAAAACGGAGCTTCGATGGCATCGATACAAGTAGGGAACACCCCTTTGGAAACACTACGCAACATTCCGCAAAATATTAAAGAGATAAAACCAACTTTCTTGTTAAGTGTTCCGGCGCTTGCAAAAAATTTCAGAAAAAATATTGAAGCAGGAATTAGAGCAAAAGGAGAAAAAGTAGAAAAGCTTTTTAACAAAGCTTTAGAAACCGCTTATGAATACAACGGACTCGGCTGTGACCGTGGGAAAGGTCTTCGTAAATTGAAAAAACCGTTAATTGCTCTTTACGATAAAATTTTATTCAGCAAAATTCGAGAAAGCTTTGGGGGAAGATTGGAGTTCTTCATCGGAGGTGGGGCGTTGCTCGATATTGAACTGCAAAAATTCTTTTACGCGCTCGGGATGCCGATGCTCCAGGGCTATGGTCTTACCGAAGCTGCCCCGGTAATTTCTGCAAATGTTCCCGCCGTTCATAAGCTCGGCTCTTCCGGCAAAGTCGTTGAGAACCTTAAAGTAAAAATCTGCAACGAAGACGGACTGGAGGTTCCGGTTGGAGAAAAGGGGGAGATCGTTTGTAAAGGTGAAAACGTAATGAAGGGTTACTGGAAAAACGAGAAAGCTACTAAAGAAACAATCAAAAACGGCTGGCTTTATACGGGCGATATGGGTTACCTCGACGAAGATGGATACTTATATGTTTTAGGAAGATTCAAAAGTTTGTTGATTGCAAGTGACGGGGAAAAATATTCTCCTGAAGGAATAGAAGAAGCGCTTGTTGAGAAATCAAAATTTATTGAGCAAGTGATGTTACACAACAACCAAGATCCGTATACAATAGCCTTAATCGTTCCGAATAAAGAACTCATAAAAAGTGAATTAAAAATTCTGGGTTTAACTATAAACGAACAAGCGGGACAAAGAAAAGCAATTGAATTAATAAAAAATGAAATTGACAAGTTTAAGTCCGGCGGTGAATACGAAAATGAATTCCCCGAAAGGTGGCTGCCTGCATCTTTTGCTTTGCTGGGAGAGGGGTTTACAGAACAAAACCATTTCTTAAACAGCACACTTAAAATGGTTCGCGGTAAAATAACGGAGTTTTATAAAACTAGAATTGATTATTTATATACCCCTGAGGGCAAAGATATTTATAACCACCAGAATATGAAGATAGTTGAGCGGTTTGACGGAGAGAATTAATTCCTTTTAGAGTAAAGCTCCTACAGAGCTTTGGTGGTTTATATTTATCAACTTTTTTACAATACTTGAGCTCCTATCGGAGCTCATTTTAAGTAAGAGTTCGTTCCGGAAAGACCGATATCGTAAAATTTCGCTTTGGGAAGCTGTGTCATATAAAAACCCCTCGTTATTACTTGGTTTTTTAAAACATCTAAAGCGGTAGATTTCTCTTGTTCGCATAAAAGGAACTAATTAAAGCTCCGTTAGGAGCCTTAGTATTGTAACAAAACCGAATCTTCCCACAAAAAAACACCGTAGGTGTTTCACTTAAAACCATTTCTCGTTATTTTATTAAAATTCAATCAGTAGCCGGAGGAATTCAAAGGTGGCGAACACATACACACAATTATTTGTACAAATCATATTCTCAACCAAGAACCGAGAAAACGTTTTGCGGAAAGAAATACGAGAAAGATTATTTAAATACATCTCGGGAATCATTTCCAACAAAGGACATAAACCCCTTGCGATAAACGGGCACACAAACCACGTTCACATTTTTGTTTCATTAAAACCGGATATTTCTGTTTCAAATCTTGTTAAGGGTATAAAACAGAACTCAACAAACTTTGTTAAAGAAAAGGGATTAATAAAACACAAATTTAATTGGCAAACAGGTTATGGTGCTTTTACTTATTCTCGATCTCAAATAAATTCAGTTATTAACTATATAAAAAATCAAGAAAAGCATCACAAAACCAAGACGTTTGAAGAAGAATATACCGAGTTTATGAAAAAGTTCGGTGTAGATTATGAGGAAAGATATCTGTTTGACTGATGGTCATCAGCGCATTG
>JAGFIY010000028.1 GCA_024103215.1 Melioribacteraceae bacterium
AATTAAATTCCTCAACATAATTGCAGACTGAATTCCCCTCAACTATATATTCATAACTTTGAGTGAGAGTTGGTCCGCCGTCAAGATTTCTTATATGGATACTATTTTCAGTCCAACTATATGCTGGGGATGATTCGGGCCTTCCGTAAGATTCAGTCAAAGTAAATGCTAATATTTTACTTAAATCTTCTGAAAAGTTAACTGAAATTGTTCCAGTATAGCTTAGATCACCATCCTGGTAAGTTGAAGTTCCGGTAAAAACATTTTCAGATAAGCTGCCCGCAAATTCTTCACCCATTAGTACAGTAGTATATCCTTGAGAAACATCGTTGGGATCAGTTTTAGATTTTTCTTCTGCATAAATTGAAAAACCTATATGGACCGAGCATTCTGAAAATTGACTTCCCTCGATATCAACACTCATAGCAATATCATCTGTCCCGGTATAATCTCCATAAGCGTCTAGGTTCAATACAAAAAAGTAAATGACCGCACGTTCATCGTTAAGTTGCTTCACATTTTGTATCAGAACTTTTCCATGGTCATTTGTTATATTTACCCATTGACCTCCTCCAAATGATTTCATTGCAATGATATAAGTGTTTGGATTGGATGTAGTTGCTTTAAGTATATCAGATTCTTTTGCCTGGGGATCGGAAATAGATACTTTATAATTTTTTAATCCAAAGTCTGGATAATTATCCTGAAAAACTCTTGGAAGTTCGGTTTCGTTTGTTATTGTGAGATCTTGCGAAAAATTCCCTCTCCAAAAGCCCTGACCGACATTGTAAATTTCACCTCTTATAAGTGATGTGAAAAAATTCGGTAGAAGTTCATTTTTAGTGTATGTTTCATTAAAAACAGCATTTAAAATTGATTTTCCGTTTAGAACTTGTTCGTAAATGTCTGCAAGAATTTCATTTCCAAATTCTGTGGTGAGATATTTTACAAACGATGTCATTCCATAACCATGTTTTCTATCGTCAATCTCCTCACCTTTTTGAATTCCATTAAACTGTGCACTCAAATTTTGTTTGAAATTATCTGAAATATATCCGCTATCCTCAGTAAATTTTTCTTCCGCCCAAGTTCCGGAAGCTTCGTCAAACCAATACCAATCATATGAAAGTACTGCTTTTGATATTCGGTTTCTTGGATCATACAAAGATTGAACAAAATGGAAGAACTCATGACCCGCTGTTCTTTTAACCTCGGCATCAGTTAATGCATTTTGGATATCGGTAGTGCTTAATTCCATAAAACCAAAATTATTTCCAAGGCGTGAGTTTGAATACTCCCCATAATTTTTTTGATCCGGTGTAACCAGGACGCTCATAGGCCATCTATCTCTAGCCGAATAATCAAATCCTATAGATTGAAAATATGTGTATGCTTCCTCCAAATAACTACCAAGTGCTTCAAGAGCAAGTATGGAAATTGAAGACCCTTCTACATCTATTTGAAAGTGCCCTTGAGCTGTCGTATAAGTGGCGACACGAGCAGCCACCATTACTGGAATTTTAGTTTCTTCTTCATCTATTCCGCTGCTTTTATAAAAACCATCGTCTGTCGCAGGTAAATCAGCGGTTATATAGTCTCCATTATCAATTGATTTCAAAAAGTAATAAGCTCTTGTAGTGTTCCCTTGTGCACGAGAAAACACTTCTTCGCCAACTGCAATTACCGGTTCACCATTTTCTATGACTGAGGATTTAATATTAATTTCGATTGGAGAAAAATATGCTGAGGGGATACCGTCAATAACGTAAATTGGCGAATAGATTTGATTGAAATCCGGATGTATAGATTCATCTCTCAATATTTTTATTTCATGCTCCGATTGAAATGAGCCAGGAGGAATACTGATTAATATATCTTCATACTCTATTGAACCTCCTCCTATTCCAATAACTTCGCTTGCTAATATTTCTTCTTTATTTTCCGGTTCGGTTGGACTTTCTTCCTTACAACTCAGAAATACCAAAATAAATACGGTTGTAATTATTCTAAGATAGTGCATATTTCTCCTCCTCGAATCTTGTACAAATTCTTCTCGGCGCAGGAGATTAATTAGAATTGAATTTAATGCCGGACATCACGTCTTTTTTAAATATACTCAAATATCCTCTTCTATGTAAACAATTTCTTTGCTTATTTTTAAGAAGAACAAATTATTTAGTCAATTTTACTATTAGATTTTTTCTGTTTGCTATTTTAATATCTCGATTGTCATAGATTGATTGTTGTCGAATAAATATCGCTGATCAAAGTAAAGGGTCTTATTTCTACCAGAGAGTGTAAATAAGAATTAACTAAACTAGCAAAAAACATTTAGTAAGCACTAAGGTAAATATGATACGTGAAGATTATATAATTAGAATGATTGATCAACTCGTCAAAGTGCTCCTAAAAATATTAGTTAATAAAGAGACTAAAAATTATCAAGAAGCAATCAATAATATAGATGCTGCTTTCGATAGTATGATAGGGCTCGACTTAAATATTATTAATGCACTGGCAGCACAAGATTTAATATCCTTATTAAAATTTTCTTCAGACGAGAAAGCAAAAAACGTTAAATGTATCGTGGTTGCTAAGTTATTAAAGGAGAAAGCAGAAATTGGAAGAATTACAGACAGCGATAATTCCAATTCTATTATTGATTATCAAAAAGCATTGTATTTATATATGGAAGGATTATTGAATAATGATAATCTAGATATCGATACAAGCAATTACTTTGCAGATGTAACTGAGATAATAGAAAAATTAGGGGATAAAGTTCCGCAGGAATTAAGAATTTCCATTAAAAATTTCTACGCACTTAAAGATCAATTTGATAACGCGAACAACAATAAAGTCTAACGCATTAATAAATAATTAGATCTAAATAAACAAATTTAATAACTGCATTGGATAATTTTTTGGCTAATATAAATTAGATCGTTTATTAAATTATGCTCATAATTAAATACATTTTAGATAAGAGACAATTATGAAAAAATATTCCAATTTAATCATAATACTATCGGCAATAGTTTTTTACTCCAATCTCTTTGCACATCCAACCGGAAATATGATAGTTATAGATAAACATGTTCTCTGGTCTTATGTAAATCCCATAAATGATCCCGAACATCACGCATGCATTATGATATGGAGCGAAGGCAAAGAACCAAAGCCTTTTATTACCTCCGAATTTGAAGGAAGCGATTATATGTTATTTAACCGGGAAGATGAGATTTTCATTATAGAAAGAAGATTTATTCAGAGCTCACGAAAATTTGAAATAAGAATATTAAAAACAAGGGTAGGAGAACAACCAAAGGAAATTTGGCCGTGGTTTGAAGATAAGTGGAGAATTGGAGAGGGTGGTTTCTTTATGAAATCAGATGAAGAAATTGTGTTTGCCTCATATCCTAATATACTTTATCTAAAGAAAGACAGCGTTCCAATTTATCAGTTTGAGTTTAAAGAAACGATTAAAGGAATTCAGTTGGTTTCTCAGAATAAATTATTGTTGTTGGGAGATAATACAACATGGCTGACGGATGAGAAAGGGAACATAATTGAACAATGGGAAGACTTGATTGTCGATTCAGTTATTAATTCACCGCTTAATCGAAATCAAATATTTGATGTTGATTATCAAAATGGGGAACTACTTCTCGCATATTGGGGCAACAGATCATTCGATGTTATATACACAAATCATGAAAGAGTTTCGATCCTACAACAAAAAGAACCACTGACACCGCACTGGGTAGCTTATTGGGGAGATAAAAAATTACTTTTCTCGTCAAAATTGACCTTTGACGGAAGTAATCCAAAACCTTACTTATTGCTATATAAATCCGACAAAGAAATTATTAATATCTGGACTGAGAAATTTGATGATTAACCACGAAGAGAAGAACTAACTTAAACTAAAACTCTCACGTAAACGTAGTAGGAAAGTGATCTTTTGTATTGGTTCAGCGGAAAAATGAATTTCGAGTTAATTAAGTGAGGGAAAGAGATATTAGTTATCAGTGATCGGTGATCAGTTATCGAAAGTCAGAACGCAGGGCTCATCTCTGCAAAGCGGGATTCCTTCGGAAGAAATCGGAACTCAGAATTTTTTTAGATTGCTTTGTATTCCATTAACCCACCGATTTATCGGTGGGACTGGTTGAAACCCGATAAAATCCCTAACCGTTTCAACGGTTTATAAAAATTTATAAAACGGTTAAAACCGTTTTCCATTATTAAGTTTTGTTTATTCGAAAACCAACACTTAAAAGTGTTGGTTAATGAGAACTCATTTGAATAGCCTGAACTTTAGGAATGTTTTTTGTATTTCATTAACCCAAAGATTTAACCTCTCTTGTAAAATTGCCGTCTGCTTCAGAGTCTGTTGCATAACAATTAAATTGGTAAGAACTCATCCCCCGGCCCCTTCTCTTGAAAAGAGAAGGGGTGATTTCTCGCTGTTTTATAAGTCCCTCTCTTTTAAAGAGAGGGATTTAGGGTGAGTTCTTCTCAAGAAAATCTAAAAACTCGAGTTCTGCAACACATTCTTTAGCTGACGGAACAGGAATGTACCAAAATACTTTGGACTTTTCCCGTAGGGATCACTTTGCAGAATAATATCAGACATCATCGTAGTTCTAACTTCCGACAAACTATCCAATATCAAAGCAATATCGGCGGCGGGCGGGGTACGGCACTGATTCGAGAACAGGACGGCACTGCTACGGCACTGTGACGGCAATGCTTCGAGAACTCTTCGAGAGTTATTCGAGGACTATTCGAGAACTGTTCGAGAAACATTCGAGAATTGGGTATGAAATGGGTATAACGCAGGAATGCCATTTTTAACGAAAGTATATGAAAAATGAGTATCAAATTTTTGTTTCCTCCAAATTTTATGTCCCTCTATTAATATATATTCTGAAAAAGGCAGTAATTACAAAAATAAAATTAGAGGGGACTTTCGTAGAATTCGTGAAATACGGAATATTTCATGACAGAGACTTGCTCTCTTTTTTAGAACAATTTTTAGGTCGGGGAAAAGAGATAAGGTAGATAGGTTAAAAGGTAAAAAGGCGAAAAGAATAAAAGAACTTTAATCTGATCACTGCTGAAGTTCTCAATATTAAGAAAAAAGGGTAAGAGGGGAAAGAGAAATAAAGGACAGAGAACCATGACTATAGATTTTAAGATATTCAAAATCTTCCCAATGACAGGTAAGTTTTAAAATAGAGCGAAACTAATTATAAACTTAAATATAAATAAGTGAAGAAAATACAAAAGCAACATACAATTTGAATAATTTTAATAGATTTAACAGAAATTGATTGAAAATAAACACCGTTTTCGATAAATTCATCTTGAAATAATAATTAGTGAACGATTAACTATTATTTGATGAAACTTTTCTCCGATATAATTAAGCTGCAAAATAATTTTTCCATCAAAAAATTATCAAAGATTTACCCTCTTAAAATATTCACAACTCAACTGACATATTTCTGATATGAGATTAAAACTAACTTTAAAAGCCTTTCGATCGGATTTAATCACCGCAAATTATTATCATCCTTTTAACGCTGTTGTTTACAATTTACTTAGAATCGGTTCCAAAGAATTTGCTTCCTACCTTCATGATCATGGATTTGAAATTGATAATAAGAACTATAAACTCTTTTCATTTGCCCTAAAGTTTGAACGAATCAAAATGGAAAATGATTCCATTAGATTACTCAGCCCTAATGTCACATTAATTATTTCCTCACCCCTTGATGAGCAATTCATTAATAATTTTGTTATCGGCACATTTCAAAGCCGTATAATAGATGTTAAGTATGACGGGTATCAGACAAAATTGGAACCCCTTCAAATGGAAGCGCTTCCTACACCAAAATTTTCTACTCAGCATAAATTTAAGTGTATTTCACCTTTAGTATTTTCTACGGTTAAACTCTATGATGGAAAACCGAGTCAGTACTATCTAAGATATAATGATTCGAAAGAATTGATAAATCGACTTCTGAACGACAATCTTAAAAGAAAATACAATCTCTTATTCGGAAAGCCGTTTAGAGGTGAAGAACTCGATCTTAATTGGGATCAAAATTATATTCAAAGAAATAATCCTAAAAAATTTACGCGGCTTGCTAAGATTAAAGCTGACGCTGAATCAGAAGTTTTTTATAAAGGAATTGTTTTACCATTTTCTGTTAAGGGTTCGGAGGAATTAATTAAAGTAGGTTATGATTGCGGTTTCGGGGAAAAAAACTCGATGGGTTTTGGTCTTGCGGAAATTGTCAATTGACCACAACGTTTCCGAAACGTTTCATTTTTAGGCTACTTAATTACTGAGAGTTAAATTGCCATCAAAAATTTGGGAAATAAAATGACT
>JAGFIY010000048.1 GCA_024103215.1 Melioribacteraceae bacterium
GGCAAATTAGAATTTTGAGCCGGTCTTGTTTTTGTCGCCTCAAGCTTTGCTTGAAGCATTTTTATGTTTGGATTAAGTTCGATTGCCTTATCAATTAAATTCTCTAAATAGTCGAATTTATTTTGACCACTTGTATTTAAATTGAAAATCAATACGAACAAAAGAAGTAAGATTACATTGCTTCTCATAGTTCACCTAAATGTTTCAATAAATGAATAGTTCTTAGTTACTCCGCAGAGTAACTACAAAAAGTTTAGTGTAAGTTGGATTTTAAATACGGTATCAGATTAGATAGGACGAAACAGTAATGTAGATTGGGATTTTTTCGTGATGTGGGATATTGAAATTCACGTTCGAGGAATAATGACCATCATTATCAGATAAATTTTTAACTGAAATAACAGACAGCATGGATTTACTTAAATCAACCTTATGATTTAATAGCACTAAATCATCAGTTTTTTGAAGACTGTGATCACAATCACAATTATCCAGTGCAATCGATGAAAGATTAAACAAAGCGCATCTGTCTGTTGAAGTCGTTTTATTTTTTGATTCACAGCAAGAATTTGTTTCAGCAGATTCTTGAATGGGTTCTAAATTTGATTCGTGACAGCAATCTAAAGTGTTAGATAATCCGGTTAAAACATTCGGTATACCTGAAATAAGAAATATTAAAATGATATATGCTGTTTTTTTTAACAAAATTATTTTTCGGGGAAATTGATTTTTCAGTTTATTAAGAGTTTCTTAAACAATATATTAAAAATACCTCAAGTCCTCAAATGTTTTATACAGTATTTTTGAGAATATGTTTCTTTTAGCTGTTAATAATTTTTTCATATATTTGCTCACAAAAATGAAAGGAAGTAATGAAACTTAAACTAATTCATATATATCCGGCAGTAGTAATAATTATTATTATAGTTTTATTTTTCACTAGCGGCTCTGAAGAATCACAGATTATTATTCCAGAATCAACACAGCAGAATATGCCCAACGATGATATTCATAAAGGTATGGGGCAAATATCCGGTGATCAGCCCGGTAAGGGTAATGTAAAAAGCGAAGTCTATGAACAAATGGAAACAATGAGAAAGCAGATCGAGTCTTCACCATCGGATACAATAACTATGTTGCAATATGCTGATTTGCTATACGCAGCTCATAGACAAAACGAGGCTCAATCCTACTATGAGAAGATACTTGCAATCGACGGAAGCAGAACAGATGTTCTAACAAAATTGACTGCAATTTATTACAACAGGCAGGACTTTCAATCCGCAAAAGAAGTTAACGATAAAATTCTTTCTATTGATCCAAACGATCTATTTGCAAAATACAATAAGGGAGCAATTGCGGTTAGTTTAGGTGATAAGGAGACTGCAAGGAAGGAATGGACAGAGATAATAGAAAAATCTCCTTATTCTGAAGCAGGTGTTTCTGCAAAAAGGGCTTTAGAAAGATTATAATTTATCTTGGTTGAAATCGATCTTCGCTTTTAAGATTATTCATCAGATCATTCATGTATTGTCCCAAGCGTGAATATAATTTTTGGTGTGCAGAATTTATTTTATCCAATACAGAAGATGAAGTTAAATCAATTTTCTTCGAGTTTTTCAATTTTTCGATCGATGTAGGAACAGCATCATATTTTTTTAATTGCTGGATAAACCCTCTTAATTCGGAAATGATGGAATGCTTAGCTTCCCATTCTATCATATTTTGAGTAGTATAAAGTTCATCGTAAAGTTTTTTAATATCGTTTGTTTCTCTCTTTTTTTCTTCATAAAAAAGAATGTTCTCAAGAGCAATTGCTGTTGTCGCACCGATTGCACTAAGAAATATTTCATCATCTCTAGTAAATCTTTCGGACTTTTTGTTGAGAACTTGAAATACACCAACTATTTTACCTTTAAGGTTTTTCATTGGAACACAGAGAAGACTTGAGGTTTTGTAACCGGTTTTTCTGTCAAATTCTTTATTAAATTTAGGATGGTTATATGGATTATCAGTCAAAATTGATTTTCCCGAAACCGCAACTTCACCGGCAATTCCTTCCGAGATTGGAAAGCGGATTTCAGATATTTTTAATCCTGTCCCAACTTTTGACCAAAGTTCGCTTTTCGAATTATCCAGCACAAATAACGTAGCTCTATCACATTCCAAAGCCTCGGTTACAAGTTTAATTATAGTATTTAGAAGAGTGTTGAAATCAGTAATTGAGTTAAGACATTTCGACATCTCAAATAGTATCGAAAGTTTTTTGCTGTCGGTAATTCCATCTATATTGTTATTTTTTTTATTTTCGGAATCGAATAAAATATCTCGTACAGAATTGTGAAGTTTTTCAACAGTTAGTGGTTTTGAGATATATTCTGAGACTTTATTACCGAAAACGATATTTTTTGTTTCGTTAAAATACTCCGATACAATTACTATCGGAACGTTGGGGTTAAGCGAATAAATTTGTTCTATGAATGATATTTCTGAGATCATTGGGTGGTTGATTTCAACAATAATCAAATCAAAGTCATGATTTCCCATCTTTGTAAAACCGGTTTCGTCTTTATGAGCAAATTGTATATAAGTATCACCTCGAGAAAGTCCGTTGTTATAAATTATATGATGTTCCTTGTTCTCGGTAAAAATTAAAATGTCAGATGAACCTGCAAGCATATAGTCCTCAGTTTTATTGTCAATATAATTTCAATCGGTCAAAATAGATGTGATAAAGATGGAATCTATTATTTCAAAATATTCATTAGTGATATTAATCAAATTATTTTCGGTGGGATATATTTCAGCTTCCGGTTTTTGTGGCTGTTCAAAATAGGAGTCTTTAGAGAATTTTGATTTATCAGCAGCTATATAAAATGGTTTCTCAAAATTACGTGCTAAAATACCCAATAATTTGCTGCCGACTTTATTTATTGCTCTACCGTCGGAAAGAATTTTATCAGCACCAAGCAGAACGGCATCGCACCCGGAAACAAAGGAAGGGAGTTGAGCTTCGGTACATAAATTGATTATTATATTTTTTGATTTACTAAGTCTTTCAGCTAAAATTACCCCTTCACAAACCGGACGCGATTCGGAAATGGTTAATTCAATTTCCTTATTCCGAGATATAATTTTCATAAGGTCTTCGATTGTACTGCTATTTGAAAGTGTGACAAAAGAGTTAAGATTTTCGAAAACATTTTTATTTTGTGAAAAAATTTTTTCTGCGATCGACATTAATTTTATCGATTCTTGAATTAAAAACTTTTTGTCGTTATTAATCCTTAGATACTTTTCCAGTTGGGCAAGATATTTTTGAATATTCTGAAAATGAGGAAAATAACTTTTTAAGTAGGGAATTAGTGAAAGAATCTGATCGATACTAAATTCATCACTAAGCAGTTTTGAATTCAATATTGATAATAATTCTCTGCTTCCAAGTTGATTGTTTTCTATTAAATCAACCAGAGACTTAGGAATTTTTAGATTATTCACTTCTACAAACTATTTAACAAACTTAAAACCTTTTATTGGTTCTCGGAGCGTTAACACCGGGCAAGGCGCCTTGCGGACAACTTTTTCAGCAGTACTACCAAACAACAAATGTTCAACTCCCGTATGTCCATGTGTAGCAATAATTATTAAGTCGATATCATTTTCAGCAGCAGTCTCGTTGATTTCCATAAATGGCTGTCCAACTTTGATTAAAGAATTTGTTTTAACTTTTCCGCCTATTTCTTGTTTGGCGAGGGCATTAAGCTCATTCTCAGCTATTTTTGTCATATCTGCCTTGATTGGAGGAACAGCGACTTGACCCATCGTAAAATCTGCAGGATAAACTTGAGGTTCAACTACATAAACTAAATAAAGTTCAGCATTAAATTTCTCCGCAAATCCGACTGCATATTTTAATGCGCTTTTCGAATAATCGGAAAAATCAATCGGGACTAAAATTTTGTTAATCTCCATCACTTAATTTCTCCCTGTTTTGTTGAAAAACTTTTTGATATAAATCAAAATACTCTTGATTTACTAACCTTAACCTGAGAGCAAGAATTTTTGAAATCCCGCGCAACACTTTTGTTCCTTGTGCAGGATTACGGTCAATAAATTCATCTAAATCCGGTTTGAAAATAACTGCAGCGCTTGTTTCTTTTGTTGCAATTGCGGAGGCGGATCTTGTATCATCTTCAAGCAAAGCCATTTCTCCGAAAAAATCTCCTCGTTTGAAAACAGCTAAGTTGTGACTCACTCCAAATTCATCAGTGTGTTTGATTAAAACTTCACCTTCCCTAACGATAAATAGGCCAATTCCGGGATCACCTTGAAGAAAAAGATGTTCGTTAACGCCGTAAACTCTGTTGTGAATCAGTTCTATAATCTGATCGATATATTTAGATTTTAATTTTTCGAAAGGGGGCATTGATTTTAAGACTGTTTCCAGATCTTCTTTTTCGGTGGGTGCTTTGAATAAATTCACCCAAAAATTCATGCTTCCTTTAGGGGCAGGGTTAACCATTTATTACCTCAGTTGAATAATCCTTGTTCTGCAACACGCCAAATTTTTTGACACGGAAATTTATTTTCGTAAAGTGCTCTTCCTATAATTACCGAATCAATACCAAATATACTTGCCTCCTGAACCTTTTTCAAATCTGAATATCCTGAAATTCCACCGGAATGAGTTATCTTTAAACCTGTCTCTTCTGCAATGTTTTTTGATAGTTTTAGATTCGGACCTTCCATCGTTCCGTTTCTGTTTATATCCGTAACGATAAGCCTTTCAACTCCAATTTCTTTTAAATGTCTCGAATAATCAATCGGAGTTAGATCAGTGATGTGAGATCTTCCGTGAATTACAATTTTATTATCCCTAACATCAATGGCAGCAGCAATTTTTTTTGGACCAAACTGATCTAATATTTTAACAAATTCTTTTTCATTATCGATGATGAGACTTCCTATAACGAGACGAAATATTCCAAGATCGAGTGCTTCTTTTGCATCATTAATATTTGAAATTCCGCCACCCATTTCTACCGGAATTATGACAGATTCACATATTTCACCGATCAATTGAAAATTTTTATGGGAATGAGAATGGGAGTTATTAAAATCTACTACGTGAATACATTTTGCATTCTCAGCTCTCCAAATCATAGCCATTTCAACCGGATCATCACCGTAATTTTTACAGTTTAGTTCAGGAATCCCTTTTACAACTCTGACAGTTTTTCCGTCTTTAATATCGATGGATGGAATTACTAAAATACTACTCATTTGTGTCCTGGACATCTGATTTTGTTGACTCTTCTTCATCAAATTTATTAAAAAAACATATTCGCATCATTAATTTAATTAAGATACACTTCAGTTATTTTTTAAGACTAACATAAAATAAGTATTACACCTATAAAACAAAAAACTTATGAGAATAACACAAAATATTTTCCAAAAATTCATTTAATTTATTGAGCTGTTGAAAATGTGATTATCGGTTGATTTCTTGACTTTTCAAGGCATTATCGGCATATTTCCGCATATGACAAGAGATTTTGTACTTCGGACTGCAGAAGGTAACAACTTAGGGATAACTTCATACGGGTATGAAAATTTTGACGACGGTAATTGCATAATTCACGTGCATGGTTTTAAAGGATTCAAGAATTGGGGATTTAACCCTTTTTTAGCACAATTTTTTGCAGAACAAGGTTACTTTGTAGTCACTTTTAATTTTTCACATAATGGAATCGGCAAAAATCCACTTGATTTCACAGAGTTGGATAAATTTGCTGAAAATACTTTTTCTCTCGAAGTTAAGGAATTAAAAGAGATAATTAATTGTTACAAATCCGGATTTTTCGGTAAAATAGGAAACAATAAAATTGGCTTATTGGGTCATAGCCGTGGCGGAGGGATTTCAATCCTGAACGGAAACCATGATGATGTAAGTTGTATTGCTGTATGGGCTTCTGTTGCTACTTTTGAAAGATACGGATCGAAGCAAATTGAAGATTGGGAGAAAAAAGGTTTTGTGGTAGTAATCAATACAAGAACCAGTCAAGTGATGAGAATGAACCGAACTCTTCTTGAGGATATAAGAGATAATAAAGAAAATTTGGATATAATTAAAGCTGTTAAAAAGCTGAAAAAACCGTTGCTTATAGTTCATGGTAAAGAAGATCTTGCCGTTCCTGTTAAAGAAGCAAATATGCTATTTGAGGCAGCAAATCAATCGATAAGTGAACTTTATATAATTGAGTCGACCGGACACACATTCAATGCGGTACATCCGTTTAACGGATCAAATCCAAAATTGGATAAAGCTCTGATTAAGACTAAAGAATTTTTTGATATAAATTTAAATTAGCGAGGAAATAATGCATAAAAAAGTAGCTGTAAAAAAATTGCCATTACTTGGTTCGGTTTCGGTATTGACCGGATCTTCTATATTTTGGATAGCAACATTTGCTATCTTAACATTTTTGGCAGCTCAACTCGCAATACCGGTTAAACCAGTTCCATTCACTTTACAAACGATGCTGGTACTTCTTTCTGCCGCCTTTTTGGGCTCCAAAAATAGTGCGATCAGTCAAGTTACTTATTTAACAATGGGAGTTATTGGATTACCGGTATTTGCTGCATTCAGTTTTGGACCTGCAACTTTATTTGGTCCCACAGGCGGATATCTTTTATCTTTTCCTGTTGCAGCTTTTATAGTAGGGTATCTCATAGAAAAATTTGAAAGTAAATTAGCTGTTTTTCTCTCGATGCTTTTGGGAAATACGCTAATTCTTTTGATTGGATCGATATTTCTTGCGTCATTTTTTGACGGAAATTTTGCAGAAGCATTTATTTCGGGCGCAGCAATATTTTCAGTATGGGGATTAATTAAAGTTGCTGCGGCTGCAAGTATTTACATTGTTTTGTCAAAGCGATTTCCAAAATTACCTGCATAAATAGAAAAACGGGATAAATGGAATTAAAAAACATAATATTCGTTTTAGTTTTTTTAGCTTCTTTCGGAATCTTATTATTCAGTCTAAAAAAGAAATTCGGTTATCTTAAAATCGGACAGAAGGAAAATAGACTTAATAGAATTGGAGAAAGAATAAAAAATGTGTTTTCCATCGCAATTGCACAGACAAAAATTTTTCGTGATCCCATAGCGGGACCACTGCACGCAATTATTTTCTGGGGATTTTTATTGTTCCTTGCTGCAGTTATTGAAGCAATTTTGCAAGGATTTTATTCCGGATTTTCTTTTGAATTTCTTGGACCGGTTTTCAGCTTAATTACAATTGTTCAAGATATTTTTGGAATACTTGTTTTACTATCAGTACTTTTTGCACTTTTTAGAAGATACATTTTGAGAATCCCAAGACTTGATGTTGGAAAAGCAGGACTATTAGATGCAACTGTAATTCTTGGATTGATATTACTGGTAGTTATTTCAATGTTCGGTCAGAATTCTGCACTCGTAGCATCAAATAATTTTGTTTTAGCTGAGTTTGAAGTTCGACCAATTTCCGTGCCGTTAGCGAAATTGTTTTTCGCCGGCGCTTCAGATTCCGCCTTAATTTCATACGAGATCTTTTGGTGGATGCATATTTTGGTCGTATTTGCTTTTATGAACTTTCTTCCATATTCAAAACATTTTCATGTCATAACTTCAATTCCAAATGTGTTTTTTAGAAAACTCGACGATGAAAAATATTCTGTTAAACCTCTTGATTTGGAAGATGAAAGTATCGAGCAATTCGGTGCTGCTGATATAGAGCACCTTACTTGGAAACAATTATTTGATGGTTATGCTTGTACAGAATGTGGGAGATGCACGTCTGTATGTCCGGCAGCAAATACCGGGAAGACTCTTTCTCCAAGAAAGATAATCGTTGATATCAGAAAAAGAGTTGAGGAAAAAGCTCCACTAGTTCAAGCCGGTGTAGAAGAGCAAGCTGGTGTTTTAGATAAGACCCTCATACATGATTACATCACTGATGAGGAAATTTGGGCTTGTACAACTTGCAACGCGTGTGTTTATGAATGTCCTGTCACAATTGAACATCTTGATACAATAATTGATTTAAGAAGAAATTTGGTATTGATAGAATCTCAATTTCCACCTGAACTGAATACGGTATTCAAAAACCTCGAAACGAATTTTTCCCCATGGGCATTTAATTCACAGGATAGAGCAAATTGGGCTGAAGGCTATGATGTTAAGACAATGGCTGAAGACAGCAACACCGAATACCTATTCTGGGTTGGATGTGCAGGTTCCTACGACAGCAGATATCAAAAAGTTTCTCAAGCTATTGTGCAGCTTTTTAACAAAGCTGGAGTTGATTTTAGAATTTTGGGAACAGAAGAAAAATGCAACGGTGATACTGCAAGAAGATTAGGTAATGAGTATCTCGCTCAAATGATGATGCAGGAGAATATCGAGACATTAAACGGTTATAAAGTGAAAAAAATTGTTACAGGATGCCCGCATTGTTATAATTCGATTAAAAATGAATATCCGCAATTCGGAGGAAATTTTGAAGTTTATCATCACAGTGAAATCCTTAACGATTTGATGAAAACGGGCAAAATTCAGTTTAAAGACGAAAATGAAAAAAATAGTGTAACTTTTCACGATTCATGTTATCTTGGCAGATATAACGGAATTTATGATGAACCGAGGGATTCAATTTCCAAAATTGATGGGATTAATCTCATTGAAATGGGAAGAAACAAAGATAAAGGTTTTTGCTGTGGCGCCGGCGGGGGAAGAATGTTTCTTGAGGAAACTGAGGGCACAAGAATTAATGAGGAAAGAACCCGCGAAGCGCTTGAAACAAACTCGGACACAATCGCTTCAGCTTGTCCGTTTTGTATGACGATGTTGAACGACGGCGTTAAATCATTCGGGAAAAACGAAGAAGTTGCAGTAAAAGATATTGCCGAAATTATTCTTGAAAAGTCAAAATAATTCATCAACATTAAGGGAGGTCTTATGAGTCAAAAATATTATGAATTAATCGAGTACTTAAAAAGTCTTGAGCCTGATGTCCAGAAGTTCTATGAAAAAGGACAATCTGCTGCCGGGACGCGATTCCGTAAGGGATTAAGCGAAGTTAAAAAACTCGCTCAAGATCTTCGAAACGAAGTTCAGGATTTAAAAGCTCAAAGAAAAACTGAGGGCTGATTTTTCCTTAAATTTTTTAATCAAGGCTGAATACTCGTATTCAGCCTTTTTTTTATTCAAATAACTAAATTCGCTGATGCTCAAAATTATATATTTAATTTATCCATTGTTGATGGTTATTCCATCTAATCAGTCAGATAATAAAGTTGAATTTTCTCGGCAATTGGAGAAAATCTCTTCGAAAGTGACATTTAGTGCTGTCGGCGATATAATGTGTCATTCCACGCAGTTTAAGTATGCGTTTGTGCCTCCGGATAGTTTCAATTTTGATCCGGTGTTTGAGTATGTTAAACCGATTCTTTCGAGTGCTGATTTTACAATGGGCAATATAGAAACAGTCTTTGCAGGGGAAAAAAGAAAATATTCGGGATATCCATTGTTTAATTCTCCAGATGAATTGATGGTTAGTTTAAAAAACAGCGGTTTCGATATGCTCTTTTCTTCGAACAATCACGCTCTTGATAAAGGAAAGTACGGACTTTTTAGGACTATTCAGTTAGCAGATTCGCTGGGTATCGAGATCAGCGGGACATACATTTCAAAAATTGACAGAGATTCTTTGAGAATCAAGACAATAAATAACGTTTCGTTTGGGGTTTTGAGTTATACTTACAGCCTAAATGGATTTTCAATTCCCAAAGGTGAAGATTATCTGATCTCTCAAATTGATAAGGATAAAATACAAAGAGAAATAAATGATTTGAGAGAATCAAATGTTGATTTGGTGATGATTTATTTTCATTTCGGGGACGAATACAATTCCGAACCGTCGCCTTATCAAAAGGATATTGTCGAATTTACAATCAAAAGCGGAGCCGATGTTATCATTGCGAGTCATCCCCACGTTTTGCAGCCTGTAGAAATGTTTAAACCGGTAAATAGCAAATTGGATTCCGGTTTTGTTGCATATTCTCTTGGAAATTTCGTATCTAATCAAAGATGGAGATATTCAGATTGCGGTATCATTCTCAATTTTGAAATCACAAAAAATACAATTGACAACTCATTAACACTTTCTGATTTGAACTATTTGCCTTTCTGGGTCTTTAAGGGAAAAATAGAAGGGGAATCACAATACAAATTAATTCCTTCGGAAATTGCTAATTGGAAGTATAGTCCGGAGTTTCTAACCGAACAAGATATCAGACTTATCAAAGAATCATTATCCGATACTAAGAAAATTATTGAATCGAAAACTTCATCGATCAAACAAATTAGATTGAAAAATTACTTCAAAACATTTCCTATAAGTTATGGATTTTGAATATCACTCTAATATTTTGCTCTCAGCATTGAACGAAAATAATATTATTTTTCAGTACAATTTGAATGAATTATTTAATTCCATATTGATACCCAAAACAAAATAGCCAATGGATAAAATTCAAATAGCCTTATTCTTTGTGTCGGGTTTTTTTACTTCGAGACTTGTGATTAAATACAAGATACCAGAAGTGATAATGGATTATCTCTTCAGCGAAAAACATTATTCCGCATCAAAAATACTTCTTCATTTGATCTTTCTTGCCTCGCTTCTTTCGTTTTTTATTCCGAATGTAATTGCTGTTTTAACATTGCTGCCTCTCATTAATTTGATCCTTAAATCTTATGAAGGGACTACTACAGAAATAAGAAAAATGGCAACAATGCTTTCTCTTGGAGTAATGTACGGAGCAAATATCGGCGGAATGGGATCAGTTACAGCAACTCCGGCAAACGGAATTTTAGTAACATTTCTACTTTTCAAAGATGTTGCAGGATCTGAAAGTATAACATTTTCTACTTGGTTGATTTGGGGAATTCCGCTGGTAGTTGTATTTTCTTTTACTTCATGGTTTCTTTTGCTGGTATTTTTCCAACCTAGAAAAGCAAAACTTCATTTGAAGGATCTTATTATTGAAACACCAGAAACAAGAGGAATTAAATTTAAGTTAACAATCGCTTTAACATTTCTTTATTTCATTTCATCGTTGATCCTTTCGGCGATAATGATTTATGAAACTGGAAATCAAACAATGATTTTAGTGCTAACCGGAATTTTTACATTAATATTCTCACTCTTTCTTTTCATCGTTCCGATTAAAAATGGAAAGGGGAATACTGTTCTACTAAAAATAAAGGATTGTTTTACCGATCTACCAAAAAAAGGATTTTTGTTCGTTGGCATTTCGATTTTGATTGCGCTTATATTATATGCATTGAACATTCAGGCTGATTTTTCGCAGTTTGTTAATAAAATTCTTCCTAAAGAACTTCCGGTTTTTACAATTCTATTCTTGCTTGCTATTATAACAACATTCTCAACCGAACTTATCAGCAACACTGCTGTTCAGCTTAGTTTGTTTTTAATAATAGGATCGATGGCGAATCTAATTGGATTCGCAACAATTGAAGGGATGATTATTATTACACTTTCCAGCACTTGTGCATTTATGAGTCCTATTGCGACCGGAGTTAACGGATTGGCTTTTGGAGGTGTACCTAATGTCTCGCTTTCAAGAATGTTAATTGCCGGTTTTTTTATGAACATATTAGGAGGAATATTGATAACACTGTGGATAACACAAGTTGCATCGCTTACATTTTAAAATTTATTCAACGTTCATCTTCAATAAGCCATTCTTCAGCTATGTCCTCATCGATTGATGTAATAAATCTTGAAGGTTTTGCGAACGTAAATCCGGAATGCCGATCAAAAATATGCATCGGATAACTCACGTATAAATTCTGCTTTGCTCTTGTTGATGCTACGTACATTAACCTTCTTTCTTCTTCAAGTGAATCAAGATTATTCAAAGCCTGTCCGGACGGGAAAAATCCTTCCATCGCATGAATAATGAAAACTGTGTGCCATTCCAACCCTTTGGCGGAATGTATTGTCGAAAGGACAAGTTTTTCGCTTTCTTTATCTTCCTCCGTTAAATCTACAACACTGTCTTCTGGCGGATCGAGAGCCATATCTGCTAGGAATGAATCAAGCGATCTGTACTGTTCCGAAATATTCAAAAACATATCCAAATCTTTTTGACGTTTGTTGTAATCATCATATTTATTTCTGAAAAATGGCTGATAATACTCAACTATTACTTCCGATCTTTCAAGAGGTGTTAATTTAGAATTATTTGCCTTGTTGAGAACCGATAAAAGATCAACTATTACGTTTTTCATGCCGGATTTGATTGGTAGATCAGGATTGAATATTCTTGTTGTAGGAAGATTCAGTAGTACATCAATTATTTTTTGTGCTGTTTTAGGACCAATGCCTTCGTGAAGTAATAAAATTCTATACCAACTGACTACATCTCTAGGATTTGCAAGTATTCTCAAAAATGAAATCACATCTTTGATATGTGCTGCTTCAACAAATTTCATCCCCCCAACTTTTATAAATGGAATGTTTGCCTTCCCGAGTTCAATTTCTAAATCGAACGAAAAAAATGATGAACGGAAAAGTACGGCAATCTCGTCTAAAGGAATTCCTTCTTCACGAAGTTCAAGAATTCTTTCAACAATAAATCTTGATTGCATATTCTCGTTGGAAGCAGAAATGATTGCAGGAAGTTCTCCGTTTCCTTTTCTTGTAAATAGATGTTTAGGATATTTTTCAATTGCTCCATCAATAATCTTGTTTGCAAAGTTTAGTACTTCTTGAGTACTTCTGTAATTTTCTTCCAACTTTATCAATTTACTTTCGGGAAATATTTTTGGGAATTCCATTATATTTTTAAAATTCGCTCCTCGAAAAGAATAAATTGATTGAGAATCATCACCAACAACCATCACATTATTGTTGAACTGCGTCAATCCTTTTACAATATCACTTTGAAGTTTGTTTGTATCCTGATATTCATCGACCATTACAAATTTAATATTCGACAACAAAGCTTTAGCTGCAGTTGGATTTTCAAACAATATTTGACGCAGTTTTAGCAGGAGGTCATCGTAATCAAGCAAATTATTTTTATCCTTATAAGAATTAAAATATTTTTTTATTTCTTGAACTTCAGAAGTGAATTCGGCAAAGTGAGGATAATCTTCTTCAAGTATTTCTTCGATGTTCCGTTCGGTATTTACAGAAAGACTTAAAATTTTATAGATGGTGGATTTATTCGGGAAACGTTTTTTATACTTATCAAAGTTAAGCTGAGCTCTTATTAAATTAATCACATCTTCGCTGTCACCTTGATCGAGAATTGTAAACGATGAATCTAGATTTATAGCTTTTCCATATTTCCTGAGAGATAAGTTCGCAAAAGAGTGAAATGTTCCGCCATTTATTTTTGAGCATCTGTTATCAAGAAGAATTGCTGCACGATTCATCATTTCTTTTGCAGCTTTTCTTGTAAATGTAAGAAGCAGTATAGACTGAGGATCAAAACCTAATTCCACAAGACGTGCAACACGATAAACTAATGTACGGGTTTTTCCTGTACCGGCACCGGCAATTATTAAATAACTTCCTTCAACAGCACATGCGGCTTTATATTGTTCAGCATTTAATTCTTGCTCATAATTAATAGAAAAACGAGCATCATCAAAGGATGCTCGTTCTGTTTCTTTATTGTAAGTACCTTTTAATTTATATTTTTTTGCCATACATATTTTTTCTTAAGGCAAGAGGTTTTTGAAGGATCTCGCTGAATATAAAATATTCTCTAAGAGTTTCTGGATTTGATATCTTATAACTAATATAGGAAGTTTTTTGGTCCTCGATTTTCTTAAGTGTAGGGGATTCTAATTTTATTGCTTGCTGCAATGGTGATGACTTTTTTGTCTCCGGTTCAATGAATTGTTTATTTAATTGCGCAATTTTTTTTTCTGAGTAATCCCTTGTTGTTGCTTCATTAACAAATGCCTTTAGTGAATCGAAGAAACTTTCTTGACCCGCTATTTCAACCTCAGGCTCATAATGCTGTGATTCTTGGACAGGATCCTCAAAAGGAGCTAAGTTTTTCTTCTTTAATTCAGCACTTTTTTTAGCATCTGTTTTCTTCTTCCTGTTGCCAAAAAGTGAGCTGAATATTCCGAAAAGAATAAACAAAATTACGAGAATATCTTCAAAACTATTCATCTGATTTCTTATCTTTTCCTTGTTCAGGTTTTGCTATCGTATTGCGCATGTCAGTATCAGCTTGAATGTTGCGGAGATTATAATAATCCATTACGCCCAAATTTCCCGAACGAAAGGCTTCGGCAATTGCTTTAGGAATTTCTGCTTCAGCTTCCACAACTTTCGCACGCATTTTAGAAACTTCGGCAATCATTTCCTGTTCTGTTGCAACAGCAGCGGCTCTTCTTTCTTCGGCTTTGGCTCTTGCAACTTTCAAGTCAGCTTCTGCTTGATCGGTTTGAAGAATAGCTCCTATGTTAGTTCCAACATCAACGTCCGCGATATCGATAGATAAAATCTCAAATGCTGTCCCAGCATCAAGTCCTTTTGCTAGAACTACCTTTGATATGCTGTCTGGATTTTCAAGCACTGCCTTGTGGGAATTACTTGACCCAATCGTTGATACAATTCCTTCGCCAACTCTTGCAAGAATTGTTGCTTCGCCTGCACCTCCTACAAGTCTTTCAATATTTGCGCGAACTGTTATTCTTGCAACAGCTTTTAACTGGATTCCGTCTTTTGCAACGGCGGCAACCATTGGAGTTTCAATAACTTTGGGAAGTACTGACATTTTTACAGCTTCCAAAACATCACGACCTGCTAAATCGATGGCTGCTGCTTTTTCGAAAGAAAGTTCAAGATTTGCTTTGTTTGCAGAAATCAAAGCATTTACAACCTTTGTAACATCTCCTCCTGCAAGATAGTGAGCTTCTATTTTGTCAGTTTCAACGGGAATGCCTGCTTTGCTTGCTGAAATTAGATTTCGAACAATAGTAAATGGTGAGACCTTTCTTAGTCTCATACCGACTAAATCTTTGAAAATCCTCAGCTTCACACCGGAAAAATATGCCGTGATGAAAAGTCCTATCGGCACGAAATACATAAAAAGTATTAAAAAAATTATGACAGCAATGATAATCACAACTGAAAGCCCGGTTATACCATCCATTTCATACCCCAAATTATAATTTATAAATTTGATCTAAGTAATCTGTAACATAAAAAAATGAAAAATATATTACAATATAAACATCATTAATTACAAATGAAGGAAAACCCTTGTCTAATAGGTATTTTCTATTTCCTTGATTGGCGAACAACGAGTGTTTATATTGCGGATAAGAATTGTATTACACGAATAATTAGTTTCAAAAATAGAGGTAAAAATAATGGAAGGAAACTTTTCTGAAAGAGTTCAGGAAGTTATAAGACTCAGCAGGGAAGAAGCTTTAAGGCTCGGTCACGATTATATTGGGACGGAACATCTTTTGCTTGGGATAATTCGCGAGGGACAGGGCGTTGCTGTGAAGATTTTAAGAAATCTTGGCTGCGATCTTGTTCAATTAAAAAAAGCGATAGAGGATACTGTAAAGAATTCAGGCGGTACATTGACAATTGGAAATATTCCGCTAACAAAGCAGGCTGAAAAAGTTTTAAAGATTACTCAGATAGAATCAAAAATATATAAATCTGATGTCATAGGAACCGAACATATTCTTCTATCTTTATTGAGAGACGAAGATAATATTGCCACACAAATTATGGTTCAGTTCAATGTCAATTATGAAAGTGCAAGAGCAGAATTAAATACTATTCTAAGCAGTGGTAAGAGTCAATCGCATCAAAACTTTCAAACTGGTGGTTTTAAGAGACCGGAGAAAACCAAAACACCCGTCCTCGATAACTTCGGAAGGGATCTCACACGACTGGCAATTGAGGACAAGCTTGATCCAGTTGTCGGAAGAGAAAAAGAAATTGAAAGGGTGACTCAGGTATTAAGTAGAAGAAAAAAGAATAACCCTGTACTAATAGGTGAACCCGGTGTCGGTAAAACTGCTATTGCCGAAGGCTTAGCGATCAGAATCGTTAATCGAAAAGTACCGAGAATTCTTCAAGACAAAAGAGTTGTTACGCTTGATCTTGCAGGACTTGTTGCCGGGACAAAATACCGCGGTCAATTTGAAGAGCGTATGAAAGCACTTATGAACGAACTTGAAAAAGCAACTGATATAATTCTCTTCATAGATGAACTTCATACAATCGTTGGGGCAGGAGGGGCTTCTGGGTCGCTTGATGCTTCTAATCTTTTTAAACCTGCACTTGCTCGAGGAGATATTCAGTGTATCGGTGCTACAACTCTTGATGAATATCGTAAATATATTGAAACCGACGGGGCATTAGATAGAAGATTCCAGAAGGTGATGGTAGATCCCCCATCGGTTGAGGAAACAATCAAGATATTAGATTACATAAAATTTAAGTACGAAGAACATCACAGAGTCAAATATTCAAAAGATGCGATTACTTCCGCCGTTACTTTGAGTGAGAGGTATATCACTGATAGACATTTGCCGGATAAGGCAATTGATGTGCTCGACGAAGCAGGTTCTAGAGTCCATATGGGAAATTATACAGTCTCTGAAGAGATTCTTGAGCTGGAAGGCAAAATTGAAGATATAAAGAAGCATAAAATTAATGTAGTTAAGCAGCAGGATTATGAAGAAGCTGCAAAGTTGCGAGATAAGGAACGTCATCTTCAATCTGATCTTGAAATTGCAAAACGGGAATGGGAATCAAAAACTAAGGATTTGATTTATGACGTTTCGGATGAAGATATTGCCACAGTTGTTTCAATGATGACTGGAATTCCCACAACACGAGTAGTTCAAGCCGAATCAGAAAAATTGTTAAAGATGGCTGATTCACTAAAAGAAAGAATTGTTGGTCAAGATGAAGCTGTGACTCAACTGTCAAAAGCAATAAGACGAACCCGTGCCGGACTAAAAAATCCAAAACGCCCAATCGGAAGTTTTATTTTTCTCGGTCCTACAGGAGTCGGTAAAACTGAATTAGCTAAAGTACTCGCTAGGTACTTATTCGATTCTGAAAATGCTCTTATTCGAATTGATATGAGTGAATATATGGAAAAATATTCGGTCTCGAGACTGGTAGGCGCACCTCCAGGATATGTAGGTTTTGAAGAAGGCGGTCAACTTACTGAAAGAGTTAGAAGAAAACCTTATTCCGTAGTACTTTTCGATGAGATCGAAAAAGCTCATCCCGATGTTTTCAACATTCTTCTCCAAGTTCTTGATGATGGACTTCTTACAGACAGTCTTGGCAGAAGAGTCGATTTCAAGAATACGATAATTATTATGACCTCAAACGTTGGGACAAAGGAAATTAAATCAACCGGTGGTTACGGTTTCAGCGGTGAATCAATTTCGGATAAATATCAAAATCTCAAAAACACAGTTGAAGATGCGATGAAAAGATTGTTTAATCCGGAATTTCTTAATCGAGTTGATGAAACAATAGTTTTCAGAAATCTTGAACTTGAGGATATAAAGCAAATAATTAAGATTGAGATGAAAGACCTCATCAAGAATCTTAAAGAGAATAAACTTGAAATTGAACTTGACCAAGATGCAGAAAACTTTATTGCCGAAAAAGGATTTGATCCCAAATTTGGCGCACGTCCATTGCGAAGAGCTATTCAGCAGTATGTTGAAGATCCACTAGCTGAGGAACTTTTGCTCAATCATTTTGATGAGAACAACAAAATTATCGTGAGAAAGAAAAAAGATGCTGAAGAATTGTATTTCATTCAAGATGAATCCAGCGAATCGGCAAAAGCCGAAGAAGAAAAAGAAACTGACGGAAATTAATTCTCGAAAATATTTAGATTTAAATGCCCTTTTATAGGGCATTTTTTTTATACAAAGATTAAATTTATGTTTATAATTAAAAATGGTGGGGTATGAAAAAGATTCTTTTTTTATTTCTAATCTGGACATCATTAGGTTTAGCCCAAATCAATTTTGATGATTATTTTTTTGACAAGACATTACGACTCGATTTCTTTCACACCGGTGATCACACGACAGAAATTATTTCACTAGATGAATTGATTGAAGAACCATTTTGGGGAGGATCGAAAAACAATTTAATCGATACGTTCAATTATGGCAATTACAAGTTTGAAGTCCGCGATTCGGCAACAAATTCCATAATTTATTCTAGAGGTTTTTCAACATTATACCAGGAATGGCAGACGACAGCAGAATCTAAATCAGTTGTAAAATCTATGTCGGGTACAATAACTTTTCCGTTTCCAAAGAAGACAGCAAATGTTGAAATTTTCAGAAGAGAAAGAAATGGTGAGTTCGCCTCAAAATTTAATTATTCAATTAACCCAAACAACTATTTTATTAGGAAGGGATTGGATAATCCGAAAGAAGTATATGAAGTTCACATTAGCGGTAAACCTGCAATTTGTCTTGATATTTTATTTCTTCCCGAAGGATACACAAGAGAGGAAATGGAACTTTTTAAAGAGGACTGTCAAAGATTTGCCGAATATTTATTCGACTATGAACCTTTTTCAGAATATAGAGATAAAATAAACATCCGTGGCATTCTTTCACCCTCAATGGATGCCGGATCGGATATACCAGCCGAGGATAGATGGAATAACACTCTCTTAAACTCAAGATATTATACGTTTGACAGCGAGAGATACTTGATGACTCAGGATTATAAAAAAGTACGTGATGTTGCAGCAAACGCACCTTACGATCAAATTTATATTCTTGTTAATTCCGATAAATACGGTGGTGGTGCAATTTATAATTATTATTCGTTATGCATTACCAATAATCCGATGGGTAAAGAGGTCTTCATTCATGAATTTGGTCATGGTTTTGCCGGATTAGCAGACGAATATGTTGATCCTTACACTTATGAGGAATTTTATCCTCTTGACGTCGAACCTTGGGAACCTAACATTACTACATTAGTGGATTTTGAAAGTAAATGGAAAAATTTAGTTGATGAAGATACTCCGATTCCGACACCTTCAACGGAAGAATATAAAGACAAAGTAGGGGTTTTTGAAGGGGGCGGTTATGTTGCAAAAGGCGTCTATCGTCCGACTCAAAATAGTATAATGAGAGTATTGTCATCTCCCGGCTTTAATCAAGCATCAAAAAATGCAATCGAACAACTTTTAAAATTCTATACAGACTAATTTATGGAACAAAGAAAACTTTACAAAACACTTGATTCGGTTGCTTCGCAGAAGTTTAATTCCGAAAAAGATCTTTTATTCCGCGTAGTTCAAAAACTTGTTGAGGACGATCAAATAAACGTAAGCGGTGGAAGAATTTGGAAATTAAATAAGGCAGAAAAAGCATACCAACTTATATTTCAAACTAGTAAAAATCAGAAACTACAGCCTAATTTCACGATAAAAATTCAAGACTATCCTGCGTTCGATGAAGTCGCAAAATATAGGACTGTTTTATCAAGCGAAACAAATTTAGCACTACAGCAAAAAGGAATTTATAATTATTCTGCAAGTGGTGTAGGTGCGCGAGTTCTTATCGATGGAACAAAATATTATCAATACATAATTGCACTTCATTCAGAAGATATCAAAGAGGATTTGAGATACATACTAAATATCGTTGCAACAGTTCTTACATCAAAATTAAAAGAAAGATGGCTTGCAACAACCAACAAATCAATTCAAGAGGATATTGATAAAGCAAAACAGCTTCAGAGAAGTATTCTTCCGGAACACGAATTCACTTTTCACAATTATGAGCTATTCGGTATAACATTACCTGCTGAAACTCTTGGCGGAGATTTTTTCGACTATATACAGATTGGATACGATGAGGAACGATGCGGAGTTGTTTTAGGTGATGCGGCTTCAAAAGGAATCAGTGCTGCGGCTGAGGCGATGTATATCTCAGGTGCGCTGAGAATGGCTTGTTCGTTCCAGTTGAAAATATCTCCTATGATGAATATGCTTAATCAACTTATAAATAAAATTTTCAGCGATGATAGGTTCACTACTCTCTTTTATGGGGAAATATCAAACGATAAAAAAGGTCTCTTCCTTTACTCAAATGCCGGTCATAATCCACCCATTTTTGTTCACAAAAATGACGGTAAAATTCAGATGCTTGACCCGACAGGTCCGCTTTTAGGTCCTGCACCCAACTCAAGATTTGAAACCGATAGCATAAATTTTGAGAAGGGCGATGTTTTAGTTATATATTCGGATGGAATAACCGAAGCTGCAAATGAAAGCTACGAGCTCTATGAAGAGGATAGATTAAAAGATGTGATAATAAAGAATATGGACTTATCACCGAAAGAATTGACGTATACAATTCTTGATGACATTCAAAAGTTTTGTGCGAATGGTTCGAAATATCAGGACGATAAATCTCTAGTTGTAATCAAAAGGGTTAGATAATAATGACATTACCGGAAAAAATTTTCAATGCAGGAGTCGTCGGTGCCGGAGGTGGAGCTTTCCCTACGCACATTAAAGCAAAATCGGAAGTTGAATTTGTAATTGCAAACGGGGCAGAGTGCGAGCCTTTGATCCATAAGGATTTTGAGATAATGCTGAACTTTCCGAATGAAATTATTGAAGGAATGCTTCTGATGATGGAGCAGACAAAAGCTAAGAAAGGAATTTTTGGTATTAAAGGGAAAAATACTGCTGCAATCGAAGCAATACAGAATGCTATTGATGAACGTGATGCTAATATTGAAATGTGTGTTCTAGGTGATTTTTATCCTTCCGGAGATGAATATGAACTCGTTTACGAAGCAACCAAAAGATTGATACCACCTCATGGAATTCCACTTGATGTTGGCTGCCTTGTAAACAATGTTGAGACCTTTTATAATATCTATCAGGCTGAAAAAAAGGAACCTGTACTGAAGAAATTCATCTGTGTTACTGGGCTTGTAAAAAAACCATCTTCATTTTTTGTTGAAGTTGGAACAAGCTTTAAGGACGTTCTTGAAATAGCCGGTGGAACTACAACAAACGATTTTGGTATTTTTATTAGTGGACTCTTGATGGGAACACTCACATTTGATCTAAATGAAGTTGTTACAAAAGCCACGGCCGGATTGATTGTGCTTCCGCGAAATCATTACCTTATCGATAGAATGAACCGTTCATACGATGATATGAACAGAATAGGAAAATCTGCTTGCGACCAATGTACATACTGCACGGAATTTTGTCCTCGATATCTCCTTGGTTATGATGTTCAACCTCATAAAGTTATGCGTACACTTGAGTTTACAACATCCGGGAAGGAATACTGGAATCAATTTGCAGATTTATGCTGCTCTTGCGGTTTATGTTCTTTATATGCTTGTCCTGAAGATTTGTACCCTCGAGAAGCCTGCGATCAAAGTAAAGTGCAAATGAGAAATGATGGTTATAAATACGAACAACAAAAACCTGTCAAAGTTCATCCGGTAAAAGAGGGGAGGAGAGTCCCGTTAAAACAACTAATGAAAAAGCTGAATGTAGAAAAGTATGAATCAAAAACTCCATTTAAGGAAATTAGTTTTGAGCCGAAGGTAGTTAGAATAAAATTAAAACAGCACGCAGGCGCACCGGCTGTTCCTAAAGTCAAGCTCAATCAATTAGTAGAGAAAGGGCAGATTATTGCTGCTCCGAAAGAAGGAAACTTAGGAGCAAATATTCACAGCTCAGTTTCTGGAAAAATTTCGGATATCACAGAAGATTATATAGAAATTAAACGATAATAGCGAAAGGAAAATAAATGAATTCACTCGGCTTAATTGAAATGACAAGTATTGCTGCCGGAATGCACGCAGCAGATATAATGTTAAAAACTTCTAATGTTGAATTAATTCTTTCTAGAACAATCTGCAGTGGCAAATACATGGTGTTAATCGGAGGCGATGTTGCCGAAGTACAATCTGCAGTTGATAATGCTTCAACTTCAGTTGATTATGCCGTGATCGACACTTTTGTAATACCGAATGTGCATCCGGATATCTTTCCCGCTTTAAGCGGGCACACTACCGCTGACCAACTTGAAGCACTTGGTATAATAGAATCTTTCTCGGTTGCTTCTCTGATTGAAGGTGCAGATGCAGCAGTAAAAGCAGCCACAGTCAAACTTATCGAAATCCGTTTGGCAATGGCATTAGGAGGTAAAGCATTCTGCACCTTGACGGGTGAAGTTGCTGCAGTTACAAGTGCCGTTGAAGCCGGTGCTGCCAAAATAGTTGAGAAGGGACTTCTTGTAAATAAAGTTGTGATCCCTCAACCTAGAAAAGAATTGATGAGTGAAAAGATATAATTTTTCAGAAAAGATTTTTTATTATTTCGTACATACCGACATAAGTTCCTAAGGCACTGCCAATACCTGCGAGAATAAAAACTAAAAGAATTCTTAAAAGTTTATTCGACCACCATTTTTTAAATTTATTTATGTCATCCGTTACAGTTTGAAACTCCCTAACCATAGGAGGTTTAAAATAAACTTGGACAAATGCAGCAACATAACCTGCTCCAATGACTGGAGTCAAGCTGGTAAACGGTGCAGAAATAAAAGATGCCAAAATGGTTAAAGGATGTCCAAATGCTAAAACCGAACCCACAGCGCAAGGAATTCCGTTTGCCAAAAACCAAAAAACAAGATTATCACCTGCGGCTGAAGCGCCTTTTGTAACTCCTATATAAGTAATTGCTCCTAAAATTATCACGGGGATTCCCCAACCGATAATTTTCAAAGCGGGTGATACTTTTGGAATAATTTCGATTTTAGTCAAATCATTATTCTCATTCTTCTCAAGAATTTCAGCAATACCTTTTAAGTGTCCTTTGCCGACAACAGCAACAACTTTATCTCCCTTCGCTTCTTTAATTTTTTGCGCAAGATAAATATCGCGTTCATCTATTAAAACTTTTTTTAGAACAGGCATTGCTTTCCCGAGTTCCGACATAAGTTCGTTCAAAGTATCTTTATCTTTTATCTCTTCAAGTTTTTCTTCGGTAATTTCTTCATGTTCAAAAATTCCAGCTATTCCGGTGAGCATAAATTTCAATTTTTGGAAGAATGACATTGAATTCCAAGCTCGTCGAAGAGTAATTCTTATATCACGGTCACAAAGTTCAAATGGTATTGAATTTTCTTCAGCTGATTTAGCCGCCTCGAGCAATTCTGTCCCGGGCATCACACCAAGTTTTTCTCCAAGCTTTTTCTGGTAGCTTGCCAAAAGAATATTTATCAATAATGTTGAAAGCTGTTTCTGTTTTATAACCTCTCGCAGATCCAGACTTTCCCACTTTTTCTTTTCAGCAAGAGAAACATAACGTTGCTTATCTAACTCAATACAAACGACATCCGGTTTCTCGCCAATAATTACTTCCTTTACAAGATCAACTGATTTTTGAGATATGTGTGCTGTCCCGATGAGTATGAATTGTTTTCCGTTTACATTCTTAACTAATACGTCGTTACCGTAAGTGTAATTGCTCAACTAATTTTTCCCTTTTCAAAATTTTGAATTACAAACGTAACAAAATATTTTTAATATTGTATTAGACGATGTGAGGAATGTATGAAAATATCTGCTTCGACTAAGGGTTTATTAGCTATTGCTGCAGGAATATTTGTGGTGGCAATATTGTGGACGGCTGCTGCTGAATTATTTTTTGTCAAAGAAACTTCAAATTTTAGCTCACCAAAACTTGATGAATCGGTGATAGTATTAGTTACTGAAAATCTAAATCAAACTCTCGAATATTATACGAATACTTTTAATTCTAATAATAACATCACTTATTCTGACGAGGGAAATTCTGAATTCGCTTCGATAATAATTGATAATGTCAAATTTCTAATTATTACAAGCGGAGGCTCTAATGAAATAAATACATCACATCTGAAGGATGAAATAAACTCCGGAAATCGGAAGTATTACATTTATTCTTCTAATATTGATTCACTTTACAAATTGATTGAAGAAAAAGTCATCATTATTTCACAACCTAAATTCATTATGCAAAACTTAAGAAGTTTTTCCATAGAGGATATTAATGGATATACTCTGACTTTTCTCGAAGATCGATTCAATCAATAATCTTTGTTCATATTTTTTATGAAAGCATAATATGCTAATAAGGAAGATATTATCGTAATGACTAATAGTATCGCAATTGGTATTACAAACCGGTTTTTAGTTAATGAATTTTCGAACTGAATTTCTCTAAATGAAATAAGAGTCGGTTCGTACAAAAGTATAAGCAAAAGAATCATGTAAAAAGTACTGATCAAAAATGTTAGTGATGCACCTTTAGAAGATGATATTCTTATCGGCGATTTTTCATTGTACATTGTAAAAACAGAACCAAACATAAAATTCAGACTTCCGATAAAAATAGAACTGATTCCGATTATAACTGTCGACGACCAAAACACATAACTCTCATAACTCTTGTTAGTGAATACAGATAACATTAATGCAATTGTTAAAATAAATAATTGCATAGGAAAATATTTAATAAGGAATAATTTTTTGAATTGAAAAGGTGATGTTTTTATTTTCCAGAAGTTATTTCCCTCAAGACTTATTTGGGGAAATATAAAACGAAGCGAAAGAGTCGTGATAAAAAGTATTATGAATAACTGCACTGAAAAAAATATTATTGTTCTTAATTCAAAATCTTTTGGAATAATCGAGTTTACTGATTCAATGCTTCCACTAAAAAATATTATTAAAATTAAAAACACAAATAAATGAAGCACTTGACTCGGCTCCCTAAAAAATAAAATAATATCTTTTCGTAATGGGGAAATTGATTTTATATTAATATTTTTCCCGGTCATATTTTTGCTGGTTAATTTCTTTTTCCTCCTCTTCTTAATTGCCGGAACCATTAACCACAGTGAGTAATAATACTTTCCTCCAACTAAGACCGTTAATAAGAATGTAAAAACACCAATCAGAAATTGAAATAGACTGTAAGAAATTGACAATCCAGAATTACCAACAGAATTCCAATAAAGCGAAGAAGCAAGCCAATTGTTGGGCAAGTATCTTACAAATTCAGGCAATGCATTCAAAAAGTAAAAGTCAATGTGCGGATAATTTTTCATAACTTCTTGTACAATAGTTCTCGGAGAAGTTTGATCGAAAAACAAAAAAATAGCAGATAGATAAATTAAAGCGGATATAATAATGACATTCTGCAAACCAATTTTCGTAGAAGTGTAAATAATAATCATCAAAATAATAACCCCCAAACAGGCTGAGATTATAACAAATGGAAGAAAATTAAAGACCAATGCAAAAATTATTATCTCCGGACTTTGATTGAAATAAGTAGTATATCCAGCAAAAAATGCAAGCATTATCAAAAACAATGTCCCGGAACTGTAGAATATGTTGTCTAGCAACTTAATAGCAAAGATATTGCGGTGAGGAATTGGTTTAGAAAAAAGAAACTGCGCTTCACTTGATTTGAACATTGTAGAATAAGAGACAACGATGTTCCCAACATTGACTGCAATAAAAAACACAAAAAATATTATCGATAAAAATTCGTGAAGGAGAAAATTTCCTATCTTCATTGTCTCCAAAACATATTCGATTGATTTTAGTGTAAAAACATAAGTCCCAAAAGTGAATGATGCATAAACTAAAAATGTGCCGAAATCTTTAATTACTCTTGAGATATTGATCCCTGTCTCCAACCTAAAGAAAAGTACGGTTTTATATTTAAGAAGTTGCAGAAAACTATTCATCTGAGTTAGTCAATTCGATAAAAAGTTTTTCAAGCGTAGGATTGTGTTCGTTAATTTGCTGCTGAAGAGCCGAAAGCGAATCATCGAATATAAGTTCGCCTTTTTTTATAATAGCAACTTTATTGCAGATTTCTTCAACAACATTGAGACTGTGAGTCGACACGAATACTGCTTTTCCGTTTTGAGATTTTTGAACCAAAATATGTTTTACGATTGCCGCACTTTGGGGATCAAGTCCAACCATTGGTTCATCGATGATAATCAAATCGGGATCATGAATAAATGCACTCGCAATTGTAATTCGTTGTTTCATCCCTTGGGAGTATTCCTCGGTTCTTTTATGAATCCAGTCTTCGAATTTTAGTATATCAATCAATTCATCTATTTTGCTTTTAAGAGTTTTCGAATCGATCCCATAGAGACTTCCGGTAAACATCAAATATTCAATTCCGGTTAATTTATCATAAAGAAAAGGTTGATCCGGGATATATCCGAATTTTGATTTTAACGTTAAGTCGTTGTTTGAAATGTCCTTTCCGTCGATATATATTCTACCCGAAGATTGTTTATATAACCCAGTTATCATCTTTATTGTTGTTGTTTTACCCGCCCCGTTTGGACCCAAAAAACCGTAAAGGTCTCCTTTATTAACTTTTAACTTAATATTTTTTACTGCAAGAAAATTACCAAATGATTTAGAAACATCGTCTAATTCAAGCATCTATATTAATCCCAAGTTCCTTGCAATAATATCAACAGTAATTGTTTTATTCAATCAAAATATTTCTGTAACAATTTCTTGGGATGCTTCGTCTAAAAGTCCAAAATATGGGAGGTAGAATGAAGGCTGTAAAATTATTCTTTTTAATGGCAAGCACAATACTTTTTCTCTTAACCGGCTGTCGTTATTTCGATGGAGTAAAAGGTAACGGTAATTATATTTCTGAAAATCGCAATATTGAGGATTTCTCAGAGATTGATATCTCCGGTGCGTTCAATCTTTTCGTAGAGGTAGGTGAAGAACCAAGTCTCAAAATTAATACAGATGAAAACCTGCACGAGTTGATCAGAACTGATGTAAGAAACGGTAGATTAATAATAGATCAGAAAAGAAATCTGCGTTCAAAAGAACCTATTGATATAAGAGTTACAACTAAAGATTTGAGAAAACTTGATGGTGCGGGAGCCTGTGATATTATTGTTAATAATGTTAACAATCTAGATTTTGAACTGAATTTAAGCGGAGCTACAGAGTTGAGAATTTCCGGGAGCACGGATAATTTTAATGTAGAACTTTCGGGGGCATCAAAATTATTTGCTTCCAATTTTTTGGCTAATTTCGTAAGAGTTGAAGCCAGCGGAGCATCAAAAGCTGAAGTTAATTCGGATAAATCTTTACTTGTAAATGCCAGCGGAGCATCAAAAGTAAACTATTTCGGAAATCCTAGTGAAATCGATTATAATCTTTCGGGAGCCAGCAGTATTAATAGAAAATAGACAAAAAGTAACGTAGAGAAATAGAAGGATGGTATTGCCATCCTTTTTTTTTATTTTTTGTTCTCAAAACAAACTAAGAAAGGAATAACATGGCTAATAAACCACTTGTCGGTATCATAATGGGCAGTGATTCCGATTTACCAATAATGGAAAAGTCATTCGAAGTTTTAAAAGAATTTGGAATTCAGTTTGAGGTTAAAATTTTATCAGCTCACAGAACGCCTGATGAACACGCGGAATATGCAAAATCCGCAAATAAGAGAGGACTCAAAGTTATAATTGCCGCAGCCGGAGGCGCAGCTCATCTGCCGGGAGTTACTGCAGCTCAAACGATTATTCCTGTTATTGGCGTTCCTATCAAAAGCAAATTAGACGGCATAGACTCACTTTTATCGATTGTTCAGATGCCGAGTGGTGTACCCGTTGCAACTGTGGCAATTGATGGTGCAAAAAATGCTGCAATTCTGGCTGTTGAAATTATTGCAGTTGCAGATGAAGAAATCAGCAAAAAACTTATTCATTACAAAAAGAAAATGGCTGATGAATCGATGGCAAAGAATAAGACTATAAAATTATAAAGGGCTATATAAATAGCCCTTCTTAATTAAAAGTAGAAGTTCAATGAGAGAGCTTCATATGTGTGACTTACATTCAAGCTTAATTCCATTTCGCCGGAAGAATCATCACTTGAACTAGGTTCATAACCGATTAAGAAGAACCTAAGTCCAAATTCTCCGCCGATACTAAAATTTTCAGCAAAGAAATATTCTCCTCCAAAGCCGAACTGGAGTGTATTGATGCTTACATCATCGAATATATCTTCGAATTCTTCAACATTTTCGCCATCAATCTCTAATCCGCTGCTTAAGAACATGTGAGAAAAACTACCAGTAACATAACCAGAAACATCTTTCTTTTTCATTAAATAAAATTTTGCACCCACCATAAGATTATACAGAGTAACAGATCCTTCGGTTGTTGGGGAATCATCGGATTGAATTGATTTACTTAAAGGTAAACCAGATAAATCAATTGCACCTGTAACTTCGAATCCGGCTCTAAAATAATTGATGCCCACGTAAGGAACAAAATTATCTACTTTAACACCGAAATAGCTGGAGTTAACCCCCAAGCCGGGTTTTACCCCAAACGCAAATTGTCCAAAAATTGAAGATGATGAGAAAACAAGTAAGAAAACAATCAACAGTGATTTAATTTTCATAACACACTCCTAATGATGTTGATGAATTATTGATCTTGATACAGAACAATACTTCTATAACTTAACCGGAGATTAGTATCTGTGAAAAAGTATGAAAAAAATAATTATAACACAATTATAATTTAATTAAGATAATTTTCGACAATTTTAAACGGAAGGTGGAGATATCATTTTTTCAATTGTCCAGTCGATTTTCTTTTCAAAGGGATTCATTCTTACATGACAAACATCGTACAGACATCTTGAACACCAAACTTCGCTGCAATAGTCAATATGAAGATTTAATTGGGCATTTGTGAATTTTTTCTCAATGAGTTTCCTAATAATTTCTTCCTCTTTGTGAGCATCTTTAATCGAAAAGTAGTAGGGCATAATTAAATGAAAATCTATGAATAATTTATCAGCAGATTTCCAAAATCTTAGTTGATGGATATCTATCCAAATATTCTTTCTTTCAGAATTCAAGTGTTCAACAATTTTTTGAAGCAAAGCCATATCAGTTTCGTTCATTAAATCGCCAACAGACTCCCTGACAATTTTGAATCCGGTTATTAGAATATTAAGAGCAACTATTATTGCAACAATCGGATCAAGAATTTTTAAACCGGTTATCAGAACAATAATCAGTCCGATAACTACTCCAAAACTTGTATAAGAATCACTCAAAATATGTTTTCCATCTGCTATTAAAGCCGGGGAATTTGTTGCTCTTCCTTTTTTGACCAAATAAAATCCTAAACCGAAATTCACAATTCCTGCTCCGCCAACAAGCATAGTTCCAATGTTCAGACTTGATAATTCATGCCCCTCAATTAATTGAATAATTGATGTATAGAGAATTGTGACTGCTGCTAAAATGATAAGCAGTCCTTCAAAACCGGCAGCAAAATACTCAACATTTCCATGTCCATATAAGTGACTTTTATCAGGTGGTTTTGAACTCACGATAATACTATAAAATGTAAATGCTGCAGCAACAATATTTACAACGGATTCAGCTGCATCAGAAAATATAGCACTTGACCCTGTAATGAAATACGCTGCAAGCTTAATCCCAAAAAGTAAGATTCCGATTAAAAGCGATAGCTGAGCTGATTTCTTCTTTACGTTATCAAGGTATTTTTGATTCGAATTCATACATAAAATCTAAGGATTTAATGATGATATGTAAAGACATCAGCGAAGTCAATTAAGTATGTTGTTTACGACATTACATCCAAATTTATGACTAGTCTCAGAATTGAACTGGGTTTCTTAGAGTTAGGAAAAAAAGGGTAATTTTAACAAAAATTAACGGTTTAAGTCGATTTAGATCGAATTTCCTAATAATCTGACATTGGCATACAATTTGGAATTTTTATTAAAACACCTAAGGAAAACTTAAATGCACACACAAATATTTAGAAACTTTCCAGCGAATGACCGAAGTAATTTAATAGCAATTTTGCAAGACATACAAGAAATATACGGTTACTTGCCGGAACAAGCACTTCAAGATACGGCTGATTATTTAGGAATGGCTTTAAGCGGGGTTTATGGTGTAGCAACATTTTATAATCAATTCAGACTAACTCCACTTGGGGAGAATGTAATAAGAGTCTGCCGCGGCACAGCTTGTCACGTCAAAGAATCGGCAAACATTTTAAGAGCCTTGGAATGTGAGCTTGGGATCAAAGTCGGTGAGACAACAAGAGACAAAAAGTTCACTCTTGAATCAGTGGCCTGTATTGGAGCTTGCAGCATCGCACCTGTAATAAATATTAACAACGAATATTTTGGCAGATTGAAGACAAAAGATATACCGAGAATACTGAATGTATTAAGGAAAGAGAAGGCAGTTAAGGAACAAGAAAATATTCAAAGTTCAGTGAGCACATAAATGAACTCCTTTAAAGAATTTATATTTGACTCAAAAAACACTCCTATTGAAAAAAAATATGAGCAAATTTTTAATGCTTGCGCTGAAGATTCAAAATCATTGAGTGATGATTCTGGCAATGATCTATATGAATTGATTAAAAAACTGAGATACCTTACGATAGATAAACCGGTAATCTTTATAGGAATGGGAACATGTGGTCTAGCCTCCGGTGCGGGAAAAATTAAGGCAGCTATAGAAATTGAACTCGTAAAGAAGGAAATAGACGCCAAGATTATTCCTACAGGTTGCATAGGGTTTTGTGCAAAAGAAGTTATTGTTGATATAAAACTTCCCGGTCAAAATCGTATTTCATATTGCGAAGTAACTGAAAAAGATATTCCGGAATTAATAAAAACAACTTTGATTGAAAAGAAAATTTATCTCCCAAAATTACTCGCTACATATGGACCTTCGGATAATGTTTTAACAAACATTAATGAGATTGATTTTTTCAAAAAGCAGAAAAAAATCGTACTTGAGAATTGTGGAATAATTAATCCTGAATCATTGGACGAATATATTGCAACTGGTGGTTTTTCCGGTCTGCATAAAATCCTCAAAAAAAAATCTCGTGAAGAAGTAGTAAATGATATCCTGAAAAGTGGATTGAGAGGCAGAGGAGGCGGTGGATTTCCGACCGGTAAAAAATGGCAGCTTGCAAGTGAACAAAACTCTGAAATTAAATATATCATATGCAATGCTGACGAAGGAGATCCCGGGGCATTTATGGATCGATCAATTCTTGAAAGTGATCCTTATAAACTCATCGAAGGAATTATAATAGCAGCTTATGCAATAAGTGCTAGTTTTGGATACATATACTGTCGTGCAGAATATCCCCTTGCTATCAAAAGAATTCAAAACAGTATTGATAAATGCATGGAATATGGACTTCTAGGCTCTAATATTCTTTCCAGCAATTTCAACTTCCACCTAAAAATTAAAAAAGGTGCTGGCGCTTTTGTATGCGGCGAAGAAACTGCATTGATAGCATCAATCGAAGGAAAAAGAGGAATGCCCAAACCTCGACCACCTTATCCGTCAATTTCGGGTTTATGGGGCAAACCAACAGTTATCAATAACGTAGAAACTTTAGCAAACGTTCCAGGAATAATAAAAAAAGGCTCTGAATGGTTTTCTAATATTGGAACAAATAATAGTAAAGGCACAAAAGTTTTCGCAATAAGCGGTAAAGTCAAGTATAGCGGCTTAGCCGAGGTTCCGATGGGAATTACTTTACGAGAAGTAGTTTTTGATATCGGTGGAGGGATTCCCAATGATAAAGAATTTAAAGCCCTCCAAATTGGCGGGCCTTCAGGCGGATGTCTTCCGGACAAGGTAATGGATACACCTGTTGATTACGATTCACTAAAATCCATTGGAGCAATGATGGGTTCGGGCGGGTTTGTCGTAATGGACGAAGATACTTGCATAGTAGATGTCGCGAAATATTTTCTCTCATTCATTAAAAATGAATCATGCGGCAAATGTGTACCTTGCAGAGAAGGCACTACGAGAATGTTGGAAATTATTGAAAGAATTCCCACAGTTTATGATTCAAAACCTACGGCAAATCCTTTGGATCAGCTTCAAAGATTTAAAGGTATTATTCATTTGAATAGACTTGCAAACGTCATTAAAGATACATCTCTTTGCGGTCTGGGTCAAAGCGCTCCAAATCCAGTCCTAAGCGGCTTGCGTTATTTTAAGGATGAATATGAAGAACATCTTTATGAACGAAAATGCAGGGCAGCCGTTTGTAAAGATTTACTGACTTTTACAATAGATCAATCGATATGCAACGGTTGCGGTGCTTGTGTAAGAAAATGCGCATCCGAAGCAATAATAGGTGAAAAAAAATTGCCGCATAAAATTTTGCAAGACAGATGTGTTAAATGTGGAATTTGCGTTGAAACCTGCCGATTTGATGCAATACAAATTAACTGATCTTTGAGGATGAAAATGATAAACTTGACGATAAACGGAATACAAGTAAAAGCAGAAGAGAATATGACAATTCTTGAAGCGGCAAAATCGGTCGGAATAAATATTCCTACTCTCTGTCATATGAAAGATTTGTACCCAACCGGAGCGTGCAGAATATGTGTGGTTGAAGTGAAAGGGATGAACGGATTGACTCCTTCATGTGCTTTTCCGGTTCAAGAGGGAATGATAGTTGAAACAAATACACCTCGAGTAAAAACCGCTCGAAAAACTATTGTTGAACTGCTTGTTGAAAATCATCCACAGGATTGTTTGATATGCGTTCGAAATAAAAATTGTGAATTACAAAATTTAGCTGAAACATATGGACTTAGAGAGCATAGATATGTAGGAAAAACGAAAAGTCATGCCATTGATATCTCAAGTCCATCAATGGAACGAGATCCCGCAAAGTGTATTCTTTGCGGTAGATGCGTTAGAACTTGCAACGAAATTCAGAAAGTCGGGGCAATTGATTTCATTAACCGAGGATTTGAAAGCAACGTTACCACTCCTTTCAACAAAGGATTAAATATAAGCGAATGCATTTTGTGCGGTCAATGTATTTTAGTTTGTCCAACCGCGGCACTTCGTGAAAAGAGCAGTACAAAAGAAGTCGTAAATGCTCTGATGAATAAAAATATTCATGTAGTTGCTCAAATTGCGCCGGCTGTAAGAGCTTCAATCGGAGAAGAATATAATATGCCGATAGGTTCAAACGTTACCGGTCAAATTATAACCGGTTTGAAAAGACTCGGTTTCAAAAAAGTATTCGATACAAATTTTGCTGCTGATCTAACCATAATTGAAGAAAGCGCAGAACTTATAGACAGATTAAGTAAAAACAAAAATTTACCAATGTTCACAAGCTGCTGCCCTGGTTGGATAAAATATCTCGAACAAAAAGAACCCGATCTATTAAAACATGTTTCCACGTGTAAATCACCGCAGGAAATGGAAGGTGCAGTCATTAAATCGTACTATGCAGAAAAAATGAACTTGGACCCGAAGGATATTTATGTTGTTTCGATAATGCCCTGTACTGTAAAAAAATTTGAATCGGAAAGACCGGAGCTTTCTCATAACCATATTCCCGATGTTGATGCTGTACTTACTACACGTGAGTTAGTAAGACTTTTTAAAACTTCAGGAATTGACTTTGATAATCTTCCTGAGGATAAATTTGATAATCCATTGGGTGAATCAACCGGCGCTGCTGCAATTTTCGGTACGAGCGGCGGAGTGTTGGAAGCTGCGTTAAGAACCGCTTATTTCAAATTGACATGCGAGAACCCGAAAAGTCCAATATTTGAAGAATTACGTGGAACAGAAGGTCTGAGAAGTTTTGTAGTCAAAATAAATGGTAAAGAAATTAAAACAGCTATTGTTAATGGAATAGGGAATGTTCAATCATTATTAGAAAAATTAAAAAAAGGTGAATTGGAATATGATTTTATAGAAGTAATGGCATGCCCCGGAGGATGCATAAATGGCGGTGGTCAACCAATTCATCAAGATGAAAATCGCGTAAAAGAACGAGTAAAAGCTCTGTATAAGATCGATGAAAAGGCAAAGATGAGATATTCACATGAAAACAGTTCCATATTAAAAATTTATGATGAATATTTTGAAGAACCTAATTCTCGCACTGCACATAAAATTCTTCATACAACTTATGTTGATAGGAAAAAATTAATAAGAGTAAACGCTAAACACTAATGAATATTGGAATAGTTAGTACAATTGGACAAAACTGTAGAAGATGTTATTCTTGCGTTAGAGAATGTCCAGCAAATGCGATAAAGGTTGAAGAAGGGCAAGCGGTTGTTATTGCTGAAAGATGCATAAGCTGCGGGCATTGTGTTAAAGTGTGTACGCAAAACGCTAAAAAAGTATCTAGCGATATTGAAAAAGTACTTTATGAATTATTACCAAATGATAATTGTATTGCAATAGTTGCTCCTTCATTCGCGGCTTCGTTTCCTAAAACATACGATAAAATTCCTACTGCTTTAAAAAAACTTGGTTTCACAAAAGTTATTGAGACAGCTTTTGGCGCTGATTTGATAAGCACGAAATATTCTGAATACTATTCCAAGAATCGAGGGAAAACTATTATCAGTTCACCCTGTCCCGCTATTTATAATTATATCGAAAAATACTATCCGGAATTAATAGACAATCTCGCACCAATTGTATCTCCGATGGTTGCGGCAGGAAGATATTTAAAGAATAAATATGGGAATGAAACTCCAATAGTTTTCATTGGACCCTGTATTGCAAAAAAGAACGAATACAATGATGCTAACACAAATGAAGCAATAGATTCTGTTCTAACATTTACGGAATTGAATAAAATATTCGATTTATTAAATATCTGTCTTGATGAATTAGAAGACGGAAACTTTGATCCTCCTTATTCAAATTTAGGGAAATCGTTTCCGCTTGTAGGCGGACTACTTAAGACCGCAAACATATCCTCGGATATTCTTGAAAAGGAAGTGATTATAGTTGACGGAAAAGATAAGGTAAAACAGATAATAAGAGATATTGCGGATAATAAAATTCAATCCAAGTTTATAGATATCCTTTTCTGTGAAGGTTGTATTAATGGTCCTGCAATTGAAAGCAGTTTAAACTACTTCTCGAAAAGAGAAAAGGTAATCGAGTATTTTGAAAAGAACATTAAGAATGTCGACAAAAATATTTGGAAAAGTGAGATATACAATTCACGGAATTTAGATCTAACACGAGTTTTCGAAGCGAACGACAAGCGAAGACAAATGCCTTCTGAAGAAAGGATTAGAGAGATTCTTAGACGAACAAACAAATTTGATAAATCCGATGAGCTTAACTGTGGAGCTTGCGGTTATCCTACTTGCAGAGAAAATGCAATTGCAATCGCTAAAGGGTTAGCTGAAGAGGAGATGTGTCTTCCTTATTTGATTGATAAACTTGAAACTGCTTATCAAGAGCTTCATGATACTAAAGATCAATTGCACAACAGCGAAAAACTTGCTTCAATCGGACAATTAGCAGCAGGTGTTGCCCACGAAATAAATAATCCTCTTGGAACAATTATGCTTTATTCCGCTATGATGAAAAAGGAACTCGAAAAAGCAAAATGTGCTAATGGGACAGTTGAAGATCTGAACCTAATAATTAAAGAAGCAAACAGGTGTAAAAATATAGTTGCCAACTTATTGAATTTTGCCCGGCAGGGAAAAATAAAAATAAATCAAATAAATCTTTTGTCGATAACTAAAGAAATTGTAAGACAACAAGAAAATGCTTTTAATGATGTTAAAATTAATTTGAAATATTCATGTGATAGAATTCTTATTTCCGCTGATGAAGATCAGATAATGCAAGTAATATTGAACTTGATCTCAAACGCAGTGGAAGCTGTTGAGACCACAAAAATAAAAGAAGTAAATATAACATTAACTGAAAACACAAATTACGTAACAATATCAGTTGCCGATTCTGGAATCGGAATTCCGGAAGAAAATATGCGTAAACTTTTTACACCTTTCTTTACCACAAAAAAAATGGGTAAGGGAACAGGTCTTGGTCTTGCAATTACTTATGGAATAATTAAAATGCACAAAGGTGATATAAAAGTGGAAAGTGAATTTGGAAAAGGTGCTGAATTTATTGTAAAACTTCCTAAAAATATTTGAATTAAAGGTGAATGAAATGAAGATACAAAAGATATTGCTGGTTGATGATGATATTGATCTTTTAGAACAAAACAAAATATTAATAGAATCAAAAGGTTTCAATGTAATAACAGCAGAAAGTGCTGAAGAAGGTTACGAAAAATTTATCTCAGAAAATCCCGACGCATGTGTAATAGACCTAATAATGGAACATCATGATTCAGGTTTTATCCTTTGCCATAAAATCAAGAAGACCGAATTAGGGAAAATGATTCCTGTCCTTATTTTAACATCTGCAACCTACGAAACCGGGTTCAAATTCAGCACAACTACTGCGGAAGAACGAGAGTGGATAAAATGCGACGGAATCCTTAACAAGCCTGTTGTAATAGAAGAGTTGTTGGAAAAGTTTGAAGAAATTAAACAAGACTGAAATAAAATTAACATGATTGATAAAGCAAAGATATTGATTATAGATGACGAAGAAGGTTTAAGACTAGGAACAAAGCGTTTGCTCGAACTTGAAGATTATTTTGTCGATGCAGCCGAAAACGGTTCGGAAGGAATTAAACTCGGAACAACCAATGAATATGATCTTGCTTTTATTGATTTAAAAATGCCCGACTATGACGGAATCGAAGTATTAAAAAAAATAAAGGAAGCAAGACCAAATACAGTTTGCTATATAGCAACGGCTTACGCAAGTTATGACACAGCGGTTGAGGCAACACGAATTGGGGCATATGGATATATTCCAAAACCCTTTACTCCCGATGAACTTTTATACAGCGTAGAAAAAGGAATGCTTCAAAGAAATCTTCTGCTTGAATCCGAGCGATTAAAATTGGAAAGAGAAAAAAATCTTCTTGAACTAGCTTCGGAAAAAAGTAGATTAAAGACAATACTTAATTCAATTGCCGGTGGAGTTCTCGTAGTTAATAGATTGGGTAAGATAGTCTACTTCAACAATGCTGCACTAAAACTGGCAGACTCAGATAAATTCGAAACCGGGAAACCGCTTCCGGAAAATTTCCCCGAAGAACTTAAAGAGATTGCGTCGGAATATCTTAATGCTGACATTTTCATTTCCGGAGCAAAATCTTTGGAAATTGAAATTAAACCAAATCAAGAATTAGTAATACAAGGAATTGTCTCCCATGTTCCGGAAGGAGAAAATAGTTTTGCCGGAGTTGTTATAGTTTTAAGAAATATAACCGAAGCAAAAAAAATTGAGCATATTAAGAACCAATTCGTATCGATGGTTGCTCATGAATTGAAGGCTCCGGTTTCAGCTGTTATAGGATTTTTACAATTGTCGATGGATGAAAATGTTAAACTGCCTGAAGAGAAAAAGCTTGAATTTATGCAACGCTCTACCACGCGGCTTAAAAGTCTGCTCGATCTCGTAAACGATCTGCTCGATATTTCTCGCATGGAAATTAATACAAAACAAAAAATTATCGAACCAATAGATTTAAAAGAAATATTAAACTCAACATTAGAACTTTTTTCACTAGATATTAAAAATAAAAATATTGTTGTTGAAAAAAGGATAGATCAAAATCTATCTCTTATAAATATGGATAAAAGTGAAATCTCAAGAGTTTTCACCAATCTGATTAGTAATGCTGTAAAGTATAATCACGACAACGGTAAAATTGTTATAAATATTTCAAATAAAAATAATTTCATCGAAATTTTAATCAAAGATTCAGGAATTGGATTGCGGGAAGAGGAAAGAGAAAAAATATTCACTGAATTTTTCCGCGCAAAAAATAAATTTACTAAATCAATTTCCGGCACCGGACTTGGACTATCGATTGTTAAGAGAATTGTTGATTCGTATAACGGAAAAATAAGGTTCGAAAGCGAGTATGAAAAAGGAACGACATTTATTATTCAATTTCCAATAAATGATTAACTAACTAAGAACAAAGAAAAGAGGTACCAAATGGCATTAATCGCAGTAATTGATGATGATCCCGATATCATCGAAGCGAGTTCCTTGGTTCTAAAATCAAAAGGTTATCACGTTGTAACCGCCACTAATCCAGATGACGGTTACAAGATTATTCAAGAAAAGAAACCAGATTTAATTATTCTCGATGTTATGATGGATGAACCCGATGATGGATTTTTCTTGGCTCAGAAACTGAGACGCGAAAAAATTAAGACACCTATTCTTATGTACACTTCTGTTTCTAAAACTATCGGAATGGAATTTGGAGCCGGTGAGATGGTTCCCGTGGATGATTTTGTTGAAAAACCCATATCACCTGATGAATTGCTCAGCAAAGTTCATTTTCTTCTTAATAAGGAATAGGAGGCATAATGCTTGTAGAAGAAAAAAATGCAGTAACAGAAGAAATCGAAAACCTAGTTAAAACTTACGGATCCGAAAGATCGGCACTTATGCCGATACTTCAAGAAATCCAGAAAAAGCATCGTCACATATCAGACTATGCTCAACAAGAAGTTGCACGATTGCTTGATATTCACCCGGTTGAAGTGTTCAGCTTTATTTCATTTTACTCATTCCTTAACACTGAACCAAAAGGAAAAAATATTATTAGAATCTGCAGAACCATTGTGTGCGATACTAAGAATAAAAGTGCAGTCGTTGCAGCTATTGAACGCGAACTCGGTATTAAAGTTGGTGAAACAACTAAAGACAAAAAATTCACTTTAGAATATGCAAATTGTATTGGAATGTGTGATCAAGGTCCCGCAATGGCAGTTAACGATCGAGTTTATACTAAAGTAACTCCTGAAAAGGCAATTGCAATTTTAAGTGAGGTGAGGGGGTGACATGGAAAAGATAAAGAAAAGGAGAGAAGGAAAAGTAATTTTCTCGGAATACACTCGCGGAGCGGGCATAAACAAATTGAAGGAATTTTCCCGGGAAGATGTATTGTTCGAACTGAAAGAATCCGGTTTGAAGGGTAGAGGAGGAGCAGGTTTTCCAACAGCAACAAAATGGATGTTAACAGCTGCTGCTAAAAGCGATAAGAAATTCGTGATCTGCAACGCCGATGAAGGTGAACCCGGGACATTTAAAGACCGTGTTTTACTAACCGAATATCCTGAGCTAGTATTTGACGGAATGGTTATTGCTGGTTATACAATCGGTGCGAAATTGGGAATTGTTTATCTCCGTGGTGAATATGAATACTTAATGAAGCCGTTGCAGGATTACCTTCAAGTTATGAAGGAAGATAATTTGCTTGGTAACAACATTGCCGGTGTGACTGGATTTGATTTTGATATTAATATTGTAATGGGATCCGGCGCTTACGTTTGCGGTGAAGAAACTGCTTTAATCGAATCGCTTGAAGGACATCGTGGTGAAGCAAGAAACAGGCCCCCGTTCCCGGTAAATACAGGTTATATGGGGCATCCAACCACAGTAAACAACGTTGAAACTCTTGCTGCGGTTTCACATATTGTAATCAAAGGCGGCAACTGGTTTAAGAAGGTTGGAACAGATAAATCTACCGGATCAAAACTGCTTTCAATCTCTGGTGACTGCAACAAACCCGGTGTTTATGAAGTTCCTTGGGGAACCACAATTCAAGAAGTACTAAAACTGGTTGATGCTAAAGATACTAAAGCTGTTCAAGTTGGAGGTGCATCCGGAATTTGTCTAAATAAAACTCAATTCGATCGCACAATTAGTTACGAAGATGTTGCAACCGGCGGCTCTATAATGATTTTCAACGAAAATCGAGATATGCTCCATATTCTTAAAAATTTTATGGAATTTTTTGTAGAAGAATCATGCGGTCAATGCACACCTTGTAGAATAGGAAACGTAAAAATGCTTGAAGGAATTGAGATGATTGAAAGAAACGATTACACATTTTCGTACATCAATAAGTTGAAAGGTTTGGCTGAAACTATGAAAGTTGCTTCAAAGTGCGGACTTGGACAGTCAAGTCCAAACCCTTTCTTGTCGATTATAGAGAATTTTAGGGAAGAAATATTCAATGGAAGTCACGGAGGTCGTAATGGAAAATAAAAATGAAAAAAGGGCACCTGTAAGTCAAAAAGCTCATACTGTCGAAAAACCAAAAAATCCGGAATACATCGGTGGTACAGTTTCCATTGAAATAAACGAGAAAAAGATTTCCGTGCCTATGGGAACAACAATTCTTGAAGCTTGTCGTGAACATGGAATTCATATTCCTACTTTATGTCATCACGATGATTTGTGTGTTGCGGGTGTTTGCAGAATTTGCGTAGTTGAAGTTGAAGGAATGAGAACACTTCAAGCATCTTGCGCTTATCCAATAACTTCTCCTATAAAAATCAAAACTTCATCTCCAATGGTTCGTAAAGCAAGAAGAAATATCATAGACTTGCTGATAAGCGAACATTACGGCGAATGCTATGCTTGTGTTCGAAACAACAACTGTGAACTTCAATCTCTCGCAAAGGAATATGGTGTTGATACTTTTAACTTTGGTCACGTTCAATCACCAAGATTTGAAGTTGATCTATCATCTCCTTCAGTTGTAAGAGATATGAACAAATGTGTTCTCTGCAAGCGATGTGTAAGAACATGTATCGACTTGCAGGAAGTCGGCGTTTTAGAAGCAATCGGAAGAGGCGATCATACTCATATAAGCACTTTCTTGGAAAAACCTCTTGCCGATGTAATCTGTATCAATTGCGGTCAGTGTATAAACAGATGTCCAACAGGTGCATTACGAGCAAATGATCCTTCGGATGAAATATGGAATGCAATAGATGATCCAAATAAACACGTAGTAATTCAAACTGCACCATCGCCTCGTGCTGCAATAGGTGAGGAATTTGGACTACCTCCAGGAACTTCTGTAACTGGAGAATTAAATACCGCATTAAGAAGAATAGGCTTTGATAAAGTATTTGATACAAATTTTACTGCTGACCTAACAATAATTGAAGAAGGTACAGAATTACTTATTCGACTTTATAATGCTTTAGTTAAAAACGATCCGACAGCAATAGTTCCACAATTTACTTCTTGTTCGCCCGGTTGGGTTAAATATCTAGAACATTTTTATCCCGATTTTATCGATCATTTATCGTCCGCAAAATCACCTCAGCAAATGTTCGGAGCATTGATAAAAACATTCTATGCACAAGAAGTAAAGGTAAATCCAGAAGATATCGTGACTGTTGCAGTAATGCCATGTTCGGCTAAGAAATTTGAATGCAACAGACCGGAAATGCAGGATAGTGGATTTAAAGATGTTGATTATGGTTTAACCACACGCGAACTTGCTAAGATGATAAAGGAAGCAGGAATAAACTTGCCTGAAATGCCTAAGTCAGAATTTGATGATCCATTCGGAAATGCGAGCGGTGCTGGATTAATATTCGGTGCTACTGGAGGTGTTATGGAAGCAGCTCTTAGAACCGTCCTCGAACTTGTAACAGGTAATAAGGTGGAAGATATTTTTGAAAATATGAACATCGTTCCTGTTCGCGGATTTGAAGGAATACGCTATGCCGAAATTCCTGTCGAAAATGTTGGTCCTGTTCCGGATTTACTAAAGGCGTATTTTAAAGATTGGAATTGGCTTAAAGGTGTAACACTTAAAGTTGCCGTTGCTCACGGAACTGCAAATGCTAAAAAAGTGCTTGAAGACATAAAAGCAGGCGGCAAACTAAGTCAATGTCATTTTATAGAGTTTATGGGATGTCCGGGTGGATGCTTAGGTGGCGGTGGTCAACCCATACCGACAAACGAAGAAATTCGTAAAAAACGCGCAGAAGCAATTTATGCAGAAGACCAAGGATTGCCAATTAGAAAATCTCATGAGAATCCTCATATACTTTACATCTATGAGAATTTCTTAACCGAGGGTCCGTGCAGTCACAAATCACATAAACTGCTTCATACACAGTACGTAAAACGCGGGAAGTATATAGCTTAATTTCTGAGAGAGCCGGTAAAAATTTATCGGCTCTTTATTATTTGTTTTATTTATTCTGCACTATTGTTATATTATCGAAAGAAGTTCGCTCACAAACGAGAGTGGAAAACTTATGTTAAAGCTCGTCCCCGAATGGGCACATCATTATGATGAATTTTGGGCAGCAATTCGAAAGAGGAATCTGTGGTTCATCCATCTAAGATATATATTTTTTATTATTCTACTTTTATTTGTATTTGTTGGCGAATATTTTTTGGATTTCCGGTTTACCGATCTCCAATTTAGAGCCATCCTCTTAACAGCATCTTATATTCTGATTTACAATGTTATAATTCATGCTTCAAGAAAACATGTCGGCTGTGAACCCGGAAAATTTAACTGCATGTATTTATCGCTTATTCAGACCGTACTTGATATCTCAGCTCTTTTTGTACTTATATATTATACCGGAATAATTGAATCCCCTTTATATATGTTATTCATCTTTCAGACTGTCATTGGGTCAATGATTTTACCAGGTGTAGTTGTATATACCATAACAACCACTACATGTATAGTATTTATTGCAATGGTTTTCCTTCAGCATTTCGATTATCTTCCCTCTCATTTGATTATTGGACTTACTCCCAATATGATGGAACACACTTTCACGTATGATATATTAGTTGTGACAATTTTCTCTTTTATTATGCTCTGTTCAGTTTATCTTGCCAATACAATTTCCAGAAGACTTTATAAGAGAGAGCAGCAGTTAAGAGATTATATAATAAAAATAGACGAAGCTGAAATCACAAAACAAAGATATATTATGGGAGTAGTTCATGAAATAAAATCACCGATAAATGCTGTTCAATCGATTTTAGATTTGGTAATTAACAAATATTTGGGGCCTGTAACTCCGGAGATTGAAGAAAAACTAAAACGAGCTAAATCAAGATCTGAGGAATCGCTTCAGTTAATAAATAATGTTCTACATATTTCTAAACTAAAATTGCTTGAAGTTTCTAAAAAGGAAGAAATAGCTTTAACCAAGGTGATGCATACCTTGCTCGATAAAAATTATGAGACTGCTTCTATCAAAAACATAACAATAAAATTATCGGATAAAAGAAAAAGAAAAAAAATCATTTCTGCTGATAAAACTTTGCTTGAATTAGCTTTTTCAAACATAATCGGAAACAGTGTAAAATATGGCAGACAAGACGGAACAATACTAATCGAATTAAATGATCCGTTACCGGATTCGGTTCAAATAAGTGTTCACGATGATGGAATTGGTATTCCTACACTGGAAGTTACAACAGTATTCGAAGAGTTTTACCGTGCTTCGAATGCAAAGAAAAAAAGCTTTGAGGGAAGCGGCTTAGGATTATCACTTGTAAAAGAAATTATTGAAAAGCAAAAGGGGAGTATCGAATTGCGCAGTCCATCGAAATTTGGTTCTGAGCAATTTCCCGGAACTACAGTTACAATAACCCTTCCAACAATCGAATTAAGAGAGTAACTCAACTATCGGAACTAAAATAAAGATAGTTTTCGGGTAATGCATCTATCACATTCTGCAATAGACTTTCATTATTAAATATTCCGTAAACAGTAGAACCGGTGCCAGTCATTTGAGTAAACAAAGCACCATGTTCACTCATCACTTTTTTTATTCGATAAATTTCCGGGTAAGATTTAAAAACTATTTCTTCAAAATCATTTATCAATTCTTTTCGGCATTTCTCATATTTCAATCTGTTCGATTCTATAAATTCATTTGGATCAATTTTATTTTTTTCTTTTTTGACTTCTGAGAAAAATTCCTTTGTCGATATATGAATCCCCGGATTTACAACGAGAATCTGTTCGTCGATTGAAAAATTAAGTAAAGTTAATTTCTCCCCGCGACTTTCACCGAGAGCTGGAGAGTTTAAGAGAAAAAATGGGACATCTGAACCAAGCTGCAACGCATATTTCTTTAGCTTTGAATCAGAGATTTTAAGATCATACAATTTATTTAAGGAACTAAGAGCAGACGCTGCATTTGAACTGCCGCCTCCGAGTCCGCCTCCGACAGGGATCCTTTTTTCAATATTTACAGAAGTCGGTAAAGATACGTTCAACGAACTTTCGAGAATTTCAATTGCTTTAATTACTAAGTTATCATTACCATTTAACTCTTTTATATTGCAATTTATTTTAGTCTTACTACTTTTACTAAATTCAATTTCGTCATACAAAAACTCTATCGGATAAAATATAGTACTTAGATTATGATAACCATCTTTTCTCTTCGATAATACCCTGAGACCTAAGTTAATTTTTGCTTGGGACTTAACTTTGATTGAATTCATCTACTACTCTTTTAATTTCATCAGTATATTTGTGGTCAGAACCACAGCACGATCCGATCAAAAAAATCTCATTATCATAATTATTGAACACAACTTTACCGTATGATTTTTCATCTGGAAAATTTTCTTCATCTCCTATTCTTGACTTGGGAAAGCAATTCAAATAATATCCCTTAACTCCGGTTACTCGCAGTTTATCCCAATATTCTGCAAATGTATTCTTTTCTATACAATTAATGAGGACAGCTGTCGGTTCGTAATTTAAGCAAAAATCTACTGCCTCGAACACTGTTTCTCCGCTCAATATTTTACCATTTGGTTCATAGTATAAACTTATCAAATAGTTAATTGAATTTTTTGAACAGTATTCTGATATGATTTCGATTTCATCAAAATGACTTTGAGTTTCGTTTAAAATAAAATCAACTCCCGCTTCAAGAAGATAATCAATATGAGATTTATGATTTCTTTCTAATTCTTTTTTTGTGATTGTTCTTTTTGAGGAATAACAGTCTTCAGCGGGAGGATTTGAACCGGCTGCAAGAAGTTTGTTATTATGGGCTGTTTTAATAGTTATATCAGAATTTAACTGAACAAGTGTTTTTGAGTCATACTTATATTTTCTTACAGATGAAGGATTAGTTCTAAAAGTGTTTGTTGTCAAAATATCCGCGCCGGCTTGAACGTAATGAAGATATAGACTTTCCAAATAAAATATATGTTTATCTTCGGTTATTGTCCCCCATAGTTTGTTGTCTATATTTTTCAATGAACCAGTTAACAAACTACCGAGAGCACCGTCAAGAATAAACGGTCGATTTAGTTTGCTTCTTCTTTCCATTAAATCATATTTTGAAATCATCTCACTTTAGATAATTTGATAAAAACGGAATAAGTTTGTCTCGAACCGATTCGAAAGAAACATTGTCGAGATTAGGTTGTGTAGTTTCTATATATTCAAAAGGAGTATTGTATGGCGACCAAATCATATCCGTTGTGTTGTATCTAACGTAGATGCCGAATACAGGAACAATGTAAGCAGATGCAAGATGTATCACAGCGGTATCGGGAGTTATTAAAAAATTAAGTTTACTGACAACTGAAGCAAACTTATTAAAATCCTTCTCACAGAAGATGGGTATTTTTTTTCGACTTATTTCTTCAGCATATCTGTAATCTTTCTCAGCGGTAATAATTAGGATATTTACATTAAATTTTTTTACTTCATTTATAAGATTTACGTATCGTTCAACTCCCCAAAATCTAGCATCACTTCCTGCTGAAATATTTATTCCCACGAGAAATCTTGGTGTGTGAAAATTAATGGCAAGAAAGTTGTCAATGTACTTAAGAGATTCCGGCAACAATTTGTAAATGATATTTAATTTTTCTTTTGGAAGTTCTAATTCAAATAATTTTGCTAAAGTCAAAACTCTATCGACAATATGAACTGTTGTTGAATCCGGTCTTTTTACTGTTTTATTATAAATTTTTTCATTTCCCTTAGCAAATCCGAATTTATTTATGGCTGGCGAGGCTGCTATCAAGAAACTGACAGTTGCAGAAATATCATCATGGAGATCAACGACTGCATCATAACTGTTTTGCTTGCAAATACTTCTAAAAAAGTTAAATCCTTTTATACCTTTCGGGAAGACATATAGGTTGTCTACAAAATCAGCTTTATGAAATACAATATAATTTCTACTGTCTGCCAAAATATCAATCTTGCATTTTAGTTCTTCCCTTATGTAAGAAAGAAGTGGAGTGCTAACAAGCGCATCACCGATACGATTTAATCTAATGAACAAGATTCTGCTGTTTGAATAAAAACTTATTTCTTCAATATTTTTATTCGAGGGATTTATTAGAAGAAAAATCCTCAAAAGAATATTCTTTAAAAATATTTCAAGACTTTTAAGCATGATCCACTTTTAGATTATTATTCACGATCAGATTTTCGATCTTGTTCATTATTCGTTCCACAGGAAGATCTCTAAAACATTCTTGATTATAAGGACATTCGAGCAAATTACAATTTATACAATGCAGTTCCTCATAATTTATCGTTTCGTTATTACTACCGTATGCACCTTGCAGAATTGGATTTGTAGGGCCATGAATACTTAGTGTAGGCACACCTGCAGCGACTGCAATATGCATTGGTCCGCTATCGTTTGCAATTACTATTTTTGATTTACTTATAATCGCACTCAATTGTGAAATTGTTGTATTCGGAGCTATAATTGATTCAACAACATTTCTTGAGATTTCTAAAGCATCCTCTTTGTCACCGGGTCCCCATGCAATAAGTATTTTGCATTTATATTTTGATTTAAGTGTATCGGCAATCTCAATAAATTTTCCTGGAGGGATTCTCTTTGACTGCCATCCACCACTTGGCAACAAGCAAACTATATTCGAATCAGCTAGATCATTAGCTTTTATAAATTGTTCCGCAAAAGCTAAATCTTCAGCAGATAACTTGAACTGTAATTTTTTTTTGTTTATTTCTAACCCGGCATTTCTCAATAATTCCAAATGAAGATCAGCTGCGTGATAGGATGAACGTTCCTCAGGACCAAATACATTATAAGCATATTTTCTGCCACGGTAGGGAAAACCAATTCTAAAATTTGCTGCGGAGAAAAAAGTAATTAATGCAGTTGCCGGATTTGAAAATAAATCGATAATAACATCATATCTTTTTTTTCTTACTTCAAATAATTGAATAAATCTAGCTGAAGTACTTTTTCTGTTGAAAATAATTATTTCATCAATTTCATCGATGAATTCTAAATATTTTTTCCCGGGATTTTCAGTCAAAAAGTCAATAGAAGCATTAGGGAAAGTTTTTTTCAGTGGTTCTAATACAATAGTTGATAAAACAACATCGCCGATTCCACGAAGTTTGATGATTAAAATTCTTTTCACCTTCGTTGGGTCGATACCGCGAAGTGTTTTCATTTCAATAAGATTTTATGATATTTAGAAAACTTATATATCAAAATACCGATTACTAAATAGATAAGATTTTCGAATATTTTAAGAAGTCCCACTTTTTGACCGCCCTTAGTCCCGAAACAACCGCATTCGATGTTAAGTCCTCTAATCATTGCTATAAAGACCATTATAGTAAAAACACCTAGTAAGAATGTAAGAATGAACGAATTTTCTTTTACGAAAAAACCGAATAGAAGAAGAATACCCGTAATAATTTCTATCCACGGAATTATGATTGCGAAAAAATTCACAAGTTCGATTGGAAGCAATCTATAGTTTGAGATAGAAACAGCAAATTCTTCAGGTACACTAATTTTAGTCCCGCCCGAAAATATAAACAACGAAGCAAATATTATCCTAAGAAATAATTGAAAGTTAGAATTTGTCAATAGATTATTCCACATTCCCATCTCCTAATTTAATAGGAAAACCCGAATTCATCCAACCTTCGAAACCTTCCTCAAAAAAAAGAATGTTTGAGAAACCTAATTTATATAATTGGTCCGCAAGACGTTTGCTTATATCGCAATCATCACTTCCGCAATAAATAATATATGTTCTTTCTTTATCGAGTGCAGAGACTTTTCCATCTTTGGGATTGAAACTGAATTCCGGTATATTGATTGCATTTGCGATGTGTCCATCCGCAAAGTCCCAATTATCTCTCGCATCAATCATTGTTGCTTCGCCGGATTCAAACATTTCAAAAGCTTGAGATAAAGTAACTTGGCGTGGTGGAAGATTTTCAACTGAACCTGAACCGGATTCGTATGTTGGGTATGTCTTTTCTTCCCCGAGAACAGGAATACCATTTTCATTGAATGTGTTAAACAGCAGAGCAGCGATCGCGCTGAAAAAAAGGATCTTAATTATGTTGAGGAAAAATTTGTTTTTCATTTTCTAATTTTTCAATAATGTGCACAAATATAGCAATTAACAAATAAATTAGTTTTTGTTTTCTAGCTTTAGCTCTTCACGAACATAATTCATGATTATCGCAGCGTTAGTTATTGAAGCTGAGGCATCAATTTCCTTTTCGCTGATTCTTACCGATAAATCATCACAAGCTTTCTTTACAGTTTCACCCAAATCTTTCAATAAACTTATCTTGCGAATTTGTGCGATAAAGTTTGAACCTAATCTCAATTCCGGAAACATCTCATTTAGCGCAGTTAAATAAAATCCTGCAGCTCTCCTAGCCAAAACTCTGACTTTCCCGAAGTTACCGGAAGAAATTTCATCTCTAGCTCGTTTTAACTCATTATCACCTTGAGCAATCAGAACATTAACTTTTATCAATTTATTTTTGTTGTCAATCATCTACAATTTCACAATTTTCGGGAATTTGAGGCGAGACTAGCAATACCTCTTCCTTCATTAACACAACTTTACCGGGAGCCATTCCTTTATTCTTTCTTACATATTTTCTAAATGTGTAACTTACAGGTGTTGTTTTAGCAGTTTTACCTTTGCTAAAAAATGCAGCGATTGAAGCTGTATCTTTTAAAATGTTTTTTGGAATTACTTCTCTTGGATTATTGACTCTCAGCACAACATGCGAACCGGAATAACCTCTTGCATGAAACCAATAGTCATTCTGCTTTGCGAATTTAGTAGTAAGAAGATCGTTACTCTTCGAATCCTTTCCGACGAATACGTGATATTTGCCGCTTATAACGTAATGCCTGTAATTGATATTCAATTCCAATTTACTATCTTTAATTTTTTTATCAATTTTTAATTCTTTCTTTATGTCAATTAAATCATCTAATGTATTACATCTTTCGAGATTATTTTGAACCGCCAATAGCTCACCGTATCTCTTTTCCGACCTTATAAAAAGCTGCCTGCTAATTTCATAATTTGTTTTTTCATCTTTCGATTTTACATAATACTTAGCTGCATTCTGCTGAGGAGTTAAAGCATTATCATATTTAATTAAATACGTTTTTTCGTCTGAAGGATCCACAAGGTTAATTTGTGATTCAGCATTACTTAGTTCATTCAAATTCATCAAAATTAAATCACCGATTTTTTTATACTCTGTAGATCTGTCACCTTTATCAATTCTCATCCGTAAGTTATTTAATTTTTTTGTTAATGCATTTAATTCCCTCGAAAGATGATTGCTTATTTGATTATAAATTTCATTAAAAGAAGCAGTTGAATACTTTTTACGTAAATAAAAATTGATCGCATCCTGATAGCTTGAAAACACCTCTCTTTCAAAATGATCAAACCCGAAAAATGTAGTCGGTTGGAGAAATATTTCATTACTTTTTTTATTGTGCCAAACTGCAATATCTTCCGATTGAACCTCATAAAGGATTTGAGAGATAATTTCTTTTCTGTTAAAATTCTTTAAACGAAGTTTTATTTCACTGTTGATTCTGGATCCGAATTCAGGAAATGCTTTTTTGATGTTAGTATCATTTTCAAGTGATTCAATTTCTTGCAATGGCAGATTATAAACATGAGAATAACTTTGAGAAAGATAGAAATTCTTCAATTCATTTTTTTCTTTCTTTGGTGATTTGAATGAAAAAAGTTTTTCAGATTTATCAATGACACAAATATTTGAATCATTGCCTTTTATTGAATAGTAAATATCAAAATTTCCAAATGAAAATTTACACACTCTTTCCCGGTATGCAATTTCAAGTTTTGTAAGTATTGCCGGGAAATATCCATCGAAAAAATCAATACTGTTCTTTTTAGAGCGTGAATAATTTTCTCTTAGCAAAATAAAAGGGTAATTTTGATCAATACTCATCAATAAGAATTTTGAATCGAACTGATCAGTTTCAATTGAGAAAGCCAGTTTATTCTTTTCCTGAGCAAACGGAGTGTTGAATTGTGAATTTACGAGGGACTGCAGTTCAATAACCGCACGATTCAAATAATAGTAATTTTTAATCATGTAAAAATCGGAGAGTGATTACGATTGAGAATATAAGTTTTTCAACAATTCGGTTTCGAATATACTTAAAGTTTTGTTTCTTCTAATCATCACTTTTTCTGCAACTTCAATGGCCTTATCAATATCATATTTTGAATCATCATAACCTCCCCATGCAAAGGATGGAATTGACTTTGGAGGAAAACCTGTTCCAAAAATATTTGAAGAAACACCGACGATTGTTCCAGTATTAAATTGTGTGTTTATTGCCGTCTTAGAATGATCTCCCATAATCAATCCAAGAAATTGTTTTCCCGAATTAATCTTTTTACCGTCCAAGACAACTGTAATCTCACCGTAATTATTTTTAAGATCACTGTTATTTGTATCTGCACCAATATTAACCCAGGAGCCGAGATAAGAGTGACCAAGAAATCCTTCATGCTGCTTATTTGAGAAGGAGAGAATTATGCTGTCTTCTACTTCGCCACCAATTTTACACGTACTGCAAATACTGACGGGACCATAAATTTTAGCGCCGGCTTTTATTTTAGTATTGTTACCGATAAAGCAGGGTCCATAGATAACACTTCCCGCCATTACTTCGCAGTCATTATCAATAAGGATAGGTCCTTTGGATGCATCGAGTAAAGCATTAGGCGCAATTTTAACATTGTTTCCCAAAAAAATTAATTGTTCGTTTATTTTAAAAAATTCTTGATCAATTTTTTCTGTGGAAAATTTGTCCGAGTTCACTAAAAATTTTATGTCTTTATCAAGCTGGGTTCCGTTTGCATAAATCAAATCCCAGATGTAATTCAATAATTCTGCATCAATTTCATGGATATCTGATGTTAAAAATGAAGCTTCAAAATCGGGGGTCATTAAACTTGTGATTTCATTCTCGGAAAAGTCATCATTCCGAAAGGCCAGAATTTGTCCTTTCGATGATAATGCTTTATTATTATCCAACTGAATAATTTGATTGAAAACGAAATTATCAAGGAGAAGTCTTGAATTTATAAATATTCTTCTTTCATATTCGGTTGGAATTCTATTCACTGGAATATTATCATATAAACTTTCGGTATATTTTCGCATCTCATCCCTTACGACCAATGCTAAATTTCGTTCATCTGATCTCAATTTTAACTTATCTAAAATTGTTAATGCCCCGCATTGAAGATCAAATTGCGGTCTAAGGTGAACTAGCGGATTGAAATTGCTGATTTTGTAGTCTTCGTATAAAATAAACAGTGTGTTCATATTAATTCTGTATTACTTTGCTTTAATATACGTAATTTTTAGGAAGGAAAGTAAAAGGGATCGTTTTGATCCCTTTTAAATGAATTTTTATCTGGTGGCGTGTTTAAGCTTCTTTAAGAACAGAGCGATAAGAGATGCAGCTATAAGAGAAGTCACAACAAGAAGCGCAAAGAATTGCCAAAGTTCCCAATTTTGATAAAATCTTCCAACAAAACCCGAAAGATAGTTTCCTACAGCAGTTGCGCCAAACCACATTCCCATCATTAATCCTTTCATTTTTGGAGGAGCAACTTTAGATACAAAAGAAAGTCCCATCGGGCTAAGATGGAGTTCCGCAATTGTAAGCATAAAATATGTTGAAATAAGCCAATAAGGACTTACTGTTAATGATGAACTTCCTCCTTCGAGTGATAATACAGAAGGTAATCCCATCGAAGCAAGAATCATAACTCCAAATGCGGCTCCGGTAATCACCATTCCTATTCCAATCTTACCCGGAGATGAAGGTTCTTTTCCTTTTGTGTTAAGAAATCTAAAATATCCTACAATGAGAGGGGTTAGTAATACAATAAACATCGGGTTAAAGTACTGGAATTGTTCAGGTGATATTTTCCCTCCACCCTCAGGAAGTGTGCTTAATTTGTAAATGATTATTGCAATACCCGCAACAATTGCTATTCCGGCATAGAGCCTTGATTTAGAAGAAGCAGATCTGTTAAGCATAAATCCACCGCCTAATAGAACAGCTAATACCGCATGAAGTCCAATAACATCAAACAATAGATAAGTGAATTTACTTACGACAATATCAGTATAATCTCTTGCAAACAGTGTAAGAGCGGCTCCGTTTTGATGGAAAGCCATCCAGAAGAAGATTACGATCGCAAAAATAATAAGAAGTGCGGTGATTCTTTCTTTTTCTTGTTCCTTGGATAATTGTAAATCCTTCTCTGTATTTGTTACATTCTTTGACTGATAATCTGCATCTTTATAATGCTTTTTGAATACTTGGAAAATTATTAAGGAAAAAATCATTCCCACTGCAGCTATTGCAAAACCGGCATTGTAAGCTTGAGCTAACGAAGTCCCCATTGAATTAACAAAAAACTCCTTAATACCATTGGCGGCTTGGGGCGCATAAAATGCACCGATATTTATTCCCATGTAAAATATATTGTATCCGGCATCTTTAATTGAACCACTCGAATGAGAATACAGATTCCCGACCAATACCGAGATATTAGCCTTGAATAAACCATTTCCTATTGCAACCACAGCAAGTGCAGCATAAAGTTGAAACTCCGATTGGGTTGGAATAGCCATCAACGCATAACCCACACCCATTGTAATTGCACCCAAAGTAATTGTTTTACCATAGCCTAATAAATTATCGGCAATCCATCCGCCGACGATAGGAGTGAAATAAACAGCAGCTAAAAATATTCCGTAAACATTGGTTGTGGAAGCGGCATCCCATTTAAAGTTTTCTTGGAGGTAAAGCACAAAAATCGCAAGCATTGTGTAAAACCCGAAACGTTCCCACATCTCTGTAAAAAAGAGAACGGGTAATCCTCTTGGATGGTTTTTAAACATATAGTCTCCTAATTTATTTTAATTGGTAGGTTCAAATAATGCCGAATTAAGTTTAGTGCAAAAATCAGTTATATTTTCTATAGATTGCATAAAAATATAAAAATAGTGTTATAATCGGAAATATAAGTTGTTAAAAAATAACTCAATAAATATATTTGATAAATGAAATATCTAAAGAAAAAAATAGTACTCATCCCGCTGTCAATTCTTGCCTTCTTAATTTTTGTGGTTATTGTTTTAGATTGGATAATTCTGCCCTGGTATGTTTCTGCTCCGGAATTTGAGATGCCAAATTTGATAAATAAGCACAAGGTTGAAGCGATAAATATTCTCAAATCAATGAATTTGAATCCAATCGAACAAGGTCCAAAATTTGATGAAAATGTTCCGAAGGATAGAGTTATTTATCACCGTCCGCGAGCAGGCACAAAAGTAAAAGAGGGGAGGAGGGTATATCTATTTATAAGCGGAGGGGATCCACTCCTTAAATCTCCAATTTTAGTAGGGAAAACGTTTCGTGATGCGAAAATCACAATTGAACGTTTAGGGTTAAAATTAGGAGAAGTAGAAAATGTTCGCTCGGAATTTGCTGCAAACACGGTCATTGGTCAGGACCCGGAAGAAGATTCGAATATCGAGAAAGGGACAATTATAAATCTTAAAGTGAGTGTGGGACCCAGAGTTGGCATGATAAGGGTTCCGAACATATATGGAAAATCACTTACAGAAGCAGGGCAAATTTTAAGAAGCAACTCGCTTAAAATCGGTCGCGTAAATTATCAAGTTTCTCCAAATCTCGTTCCCAATACCGTTATCGATCAAATTCCCAGCGAAGGGAAATTATTAAGTGTTGGCGACAGTGTTGATGTTTGGGTAACAAAGGCAAAGGTAAACTAAATGAAATTGATTGCTCCTTCAATATTATCCGCAGATTTTAAAGAATTATCAAATCAAATTAGGTATGCTGAAATCGGCGGTGCCGATATTATTCACTGCGATATAATGGATGGGAGTTTTGTCCCCAACATTACGTTTGGTCCATTGATTGTTGAAGCTGTAAAACGATCGACCAAACTGCCGATCGACTGCCACCTAATGATCGACAATCCGCAGAATTTTATAGGACATTTTGCAAAAGCCGGGGCTGATTATATTTCTGTTCATCAAGAAAATGTAAATCATCTTTACAGAGTGATTGAACAAATAAAGTCTTATGACGTGAAGGCGGGAGTTGTTCTAAATCCTGCTACCCCGGTTGAAACTCTCGAATGTGTTATCGATGTAATAGATTTCGTTTTGATAATGGCGGTCAATCCAGGTTTTGAAGGACAGAAATTCATCAATTCTTCACTTGAAAAAATTATGAAGCTAAATAAGATCAGAAAAGAAAATTCTCAAAATTTTCTGATAGAAATCGACGGCGGAATAAACAGAGACAACATCAAAAATATAAGCGATCTTGGCTGTGATATTTTTGTTGCGGGTTCTGCAATTTTCAGATCGGATAATATTTCGGCTGCAACCGCAGAACTAAAAAACTTGATTACAATATAATCAACACTATATATGATTATTCAGCTCATATCACTCTACAAACCAAATGTATTCAGAAAATACAGCCTTAAGTACAATATCTTTCGGGATTTATACGAACTAGATTTGCTCGGTTTGGAAATACGTAATCTAAAATATGAATTGAAAGAGAATGTAATCGCAATAATTTTTTCAAACAATGAAATCTGTTATGTAAAAGAGGATGTGGCAAATGGCGGCAGCAGTCTCTTGATTCTTGGAACATTTGGAAAATTAAGTAAAATTGCAAAACTCATAACATCAAACGGGAATGAAGACCTTGGTTATAAGATAAACTTTGTAATTCATAATTATAAATTATACGAAAATCACATAAAAATTTTTGATTCATCTCACCCGAAAATTATGGGAATACTCAATATTACTCCAGATTCATTCTACGATGGCGGGAAATATTTTGCTATAAAGGATGCTGAAAAAAGAATCGAACAATTAATCGAACAAGAAGTTGATATTATAGATGTTGGTGGAGAATCATCACGTCCAGGTTCCGAACCGGTGAGTGCCAAGATCGAAAAGGAGAGAGTCCTTCCGATAATTGAGTTGATTAAAAAAATGAAAAAAGATCAAATAATTTCAATCGATACAACAAAGGCTGAGGTTGCAGAAACAGCTCTAGAGAAAGGTGCATCGATTGTGAATGATATAAGCGGTTTGAGCTCCGAAAATGAAATGATGAAAATTATTAAAAAATATGATGCATCCTATATACTAATGCATATAAAGGGAAATCCTAGTAATATGCAGGATAATCCTCATTATGAAGATGTTGTTTCCGAGTTGTATGATTATTTTAATGAGAAAATTAATAGGATCAAGAGCACTGGAGTTAAAAAAATAATCATCGATCCAGGAATCGGCTTCGGAAAAAGGATTGAAGATAATTATGAAATTCTTGACAGACTTGGTGAGTTTAAAGGTTTTGGGCTGCCTATTATGATTGGCGTTTCGAATAAATCTTTTATTGGAAAATCACTTAATAAGAAAGTTGAAGAACGAGAGGTACCTACAATTATTGCCGAAACACTCGCAATGAAAAACGGTGCAAAAATTATAAGGACACACAATTGCGCTTATACAAAAGATGCGATAAATTACCTTAAATATTTATCCGGAAACGACAACTCTAATGTTTGAACTTTTTAAAATCGGCTTCATTTCTGTGACTCTTATCGATATAATCGATATTGCACTTGTTTCAATTCTTGTTTATAAACTTTACGATTTTATGAAGGGAACAATCGCCGGTCAAATATTTTGGGGACTGGTGATAGTTTTAATTCTATCATTCATCACACAAGCCATAGATCTAAAAGCACTTGGATGGTTGTTGACTTTAGTTAGAGATATTTGGGTAATTGCCTTCATAATACTTTTTCAGCCAGAAATAAGAAAACTGCTGGTTTCTCTCGGAAGAAATCCAATCGTAAAATCATTTCAGAAAAAATCCGAGAATGTCGTAATTAATGAAATTGTTGATGCTTCATTCGAATTGGCACAGCATCAACATGGAGCTTTGATGGTTATTGTAAAATCATCCGGAATTGCCGGTATTGCTGAAACCGGAGACCTGATAAATGCAAGAATAACAAAAGATCTTCTACGATCAATATTTTTCCCACGATCACCGCTTCACGATGGTGCAGCAATCTTAAAGGGGGACCTTGTTGAATCGGTCAGATGTACGCTTCCATTATCCACCGTAACGGAAATTGACGGTGAAACACTCGGGATGAGACACAGAGCAGGTTTGGGAATCACGGAACAAGCTGATGTAATAAGCATCATTGTTTCTGAAGAAACTGGAAGCATTGCGGTGGCTGAAAATGGCAAGTTAACTCGAGGATTAAGCAAAGATATGTTGACAAAATATCTAAACGCAAAACTGTCCACGAAAACAGAGAAGAAAATTCAGAACTTCCTTAATATATTTAATAAGAAGAATAATTAACTACTTTTTTCCTCTCAGTCTGTTTCATTGCATTTGAATTCTAAACTTAGTAAACTTTGTTGAGAAGTAAGTATATTTACTATCTTAAAACTTTGTAAGTATTTTTAAAAGGCAGTGAGGTGACTATGAAATTAAGGTACTTTTCACATTCGGCTTTTCAGATTACTAGCGACTCAGGAAAAATTATTTTAATTGATCCTTTTATTACCGGAAATCCAACTTCGCCGGTTAAGGCGGAGGAACTAAAAGCAGATTTTATTATTCTTACTCATGCTCATGGTGATCATATTGGCGATGCGTTCAGTATTGCCGACAAAGAGAAGACGTTATTTATTTGTGTTAACGAACTTGCAAATTATTGTGCCGATAAAGGTTTTAAAGCTCACAACATGCATATAGGCGGCGGTTACAATTTTGAATTCGGGAGAGTAAAATTTACGATTGCTCATCACGGCTCTTTAACACCTGATAACCACTATGGCGGAGAACCCGCCGGCGTTATAATTTCAATGGATGGCAAAACGATATACCACACCGGCGATACTGGTTTGTTTTTAGATATGAAACTTATCGGGGAAATTAATAAAATCGATTATATGATGTTACCAATCGGGGATAATTTTACTATGGGAATTTCCGATGCAGTTAAAGCTGTAGAGTTTGTAAATCCCGCAGTTGCAATTCCAATTCATTATAATACGTTCCCTGTTATTGAAGCTGATCCTTATGAGTTCAAATCTAAGGTAGAGGCAATTGGCAAAAAGGCGATGGTTCTTGAATTCGGTCAAGAAATTGAATTATAAACTTTCCGGTAACTGATCATTATATGGCAAAAATAATAGCAATTGCAAACCAAAAAGGCGGTGTTGGTAAAACAACTACCGCAATAAATCTTTCGGCATCAATTGCTGCAAGCGAAAAACAAACTTTGATAATTGATATCGACCCACAGGCTAATTCCACTTCAGGGCTTGGGGTTGAGGATAAAAATCTATCTGTCTATGAAGTCCTAATCGGAACTGAAGATATTTCTGATGCAATACTCAATACTTATATGCCGTTCCTTGATATACTTCCTTCGGATATAAATTTAGTCGGTGCTGAAATAGAAATTGTAAATATTCCTAATCGCGAATACCTTTTAAAAGATGCCGTTGTTTCCGTAAATAAAGATTACGATTATATTTTCATCGATTGTCCGCCTTCTCTAAGTTTATTAACATTAAATGCGTTAACTGCTGCAGACTCAGTTATCATTCCTGTACAATGCGAATATTTTGCATTAGAAGGATTAGGACAATTGCTGAACACAATTAATATTGTTAAGAAAAATCTAAATCCGGATTTGAAAATTGAAGGCGTGCTCTTAACTATGTACGATCAACGTTTGCGTCTTTCTTCACAAGTTGTTGAAGAAGTAAAACGATATTTCGGCGATAAAGTTTTTGAAACTGTGATTCACAGAAATGTTAGAGTTTCGGAGGCTCCGAGTCATGCAAAACCGATAATTCTTTACGATGCAATTTCTATGGGTGCAAAAAATTATTTATCACTTGCAGCCGAACTGTTATCAAAATCAAATGATAATTTGAAAGAGAGAGAAGATGACAAAAATTAAACCAGGACTCGGCAGAGGATTGGGTGCACTTATAAATCCAGGTTCAAGAAATATTGAGGATGAACCCATTGCCTTGTCCCAAACTGAAATAAAAAAAGACGACGGCAATTCTGTTGATATACTTGCCAAAATTAGTTTAAACAATATTTCTCCCAACCCATATCAGCCGCGTAGCGAATTCGATCAATCTTCGCTTGATGAACTTAAAAAATCGATTCTTCAGAATGGTCTTATTCAGCCAATAACAGTAAGAAGGTTGGAAAATAAGCATTACGAACTTATCTCGGGTGAAAGAAGACTTCGCGCCTGTAAAGAAATCGGATATAAAGAAATACCTGCATATATAATCGAAGTACAAACAAAAGAAGCAATGGTCGCACTTTCGCTAATAGAGAATCTTCAGCGTGAAGATCTTAATCCCATTGAAGTTGCCGTTTCATACAAAAGACTTATAGAAGAATGCGGACTTTCACAGGAAGAGGTTGCTGAGAAAGTTGGAAAGGAAAGATCAACTGTTACAAACACAATAAGACTTCTAAAACTTCCCGATAAAATTCAAACTGGGATTATTAAAAATGATATTTCTGCCGGTCATGCACGAGCACTGTTAGGAATTTCAAATCAGAAGTTTCAAATAAAATTATACGACAAAATTGTTTCAACGGGTTTATCTGTAAGAAAAGTTGAAGAGTTAGTACGTAAATTTGTAAATAAATCCGAGTCGACCGGAAAAGAAGCGGATAGAAAATCAAGCACTGAAACTGCTTCTCAAAAAGATATAGAAAGTAAACTGCGCAATGTTTTGGGAACAAAAGTTATATGCAAGCAGAAAAAAAACGGTGCAGGTTCGATAACAATTGAATTTTATTCCCAAGATGAACTCGAAAGATTATTCGAATTATTTGATATAATTGAAAAAGCAAATTTTTAATATCCTCGCTATTATACTATTTTTCACTTCGGTTTCATTCGGACAAACGGAACCTGACTCATCGGAAATCGTCAAAAGTGAAAATTCGGAATTATTTGTTATGACTAAATCTCCTTGGGGAGCTGTTGCCCGCAGTGCAATTCTTCCGGGGTGGGGGCAATTCTACAACGAATCCTATTGGAAAGCGCCAATCTTTTTAGGTGCTATAGGAGGATTAGTTTACGGATGGATTTATTACAATGATCTCTACCATGATTACAAAGATTTGTATTCTGAAAGTCTTAGTGACGGAGGCAGCGGTAATCAAGCATACTTAAGTCAAAGAAATCTGCATCTTGATAACAGAGATTTGTTTGCAATATATATTGGTCTCGTGTATTTTTTAAATTTGGTCGATGCTTATGTCGATGCACATCTATTTGATTTTTCCGTAAGCGAAAACAAAGATTTGGGCAGCAAAGAATTACAATTTAAATTTTATTTTAACAGATAACCTAATGAAATATTATAATGATTGTCCAAATTGCGGCAGTTCTAATCCGTTATTCAAACTAACTTGCGGAAATTGCAAAACATTTCTGAGAGCGAAAGTAACGAATATTGATTTTGGTTCTATTTTATGGCAGTTAATGGAGGAACCGAAAAAAGCATTTATAAAGATAATTCAAGCCGAACATAAAAATTTTACCATTCCAACACTTCTTGCAGTAACTCTTAAAATTTCATTAACAATTCAGATTATATCCAACATCATTCTCGCAAAACATTCAGAAGTTTCTACTTTCTTCCTATCGCTTGGCGTCACTTACTTAATCAGTATAATAATTTTTCTGTTCTTACCATTTTTAATAAAATTATTGGGTAAAATTTTCAAGAGAGAATATCGATATAAAGACATTCTTACTATAATTACATTTTCTTTTGTTCCAATGTTAATCTCCTTGATCATATTTGTACCGCTTGAGTTTGCGTTGTTTGGTGCTTACTGGTTTTTATTTAATCCACCCCCGACTTTGATTAAACCAATACCTTCATATATATTGTTCTTTTTTGAGTTTTGCTTTTTTGCCTGGAATCTGATTTTGATGGTTATCTCTCAAAATAGGTTGTATGATAAAAAGTGGATTTCGATAATAGCAACAACTATATTCTTTAGCCTTCTGTTCGGCGGATCAATTCTTACTAATCTCTATCTATTTTAATCTGTAAAGAACTTTCTAACAATCACACCATAACGCAAACCTTTAGTGCTTACAATAAGATCTTGGAAGTTCATCTTTCCTAAGATGGCTTTAAGAATGATTGCACCTGTTGTAATTACGTCTTCGCGTCCTTCGATTATTTTACCATACTTTTCAAGTATCTGATGATATGTCATTTTGATTAGTTGATGGCAGATTTCTTCTAATTCCGAAAAATGAATTATTGAATTATCAATTTTATTCTCATCATATTCTGATAAGTTTTGTATAATAGCACTAAGGATAGTTGGTGTTCCCGCAACCGCAATAATATTTTTGATTGTTTTTTCGAATAAATATTTCTTTTCATCCAAACGATCAATAATATGATTTTGGAGGTTTTCAAGTTCAGTTTTAGACGGCGGATTATTCTTAATAAACTTTTCAGTAAGAGATACTGAACCAAAATTGAAACTATAAAGTCGATTGATTGAATTTGAATTTCCTATAATAATTTCAGTACTACCGCCTCCAATATCAATTACAGCAGAGCTACTTGTTGGTTCATAATCTTTAACTGATCCGAAAAAAGAATATTCTGCTTCACGTTCACCTGATATTACCTCAATTTTAATTCCAGTTTTTTCCTCGACAGAATTAATAATTGAATCAGAGTTTTCTGCAGAACGTAAAGCTTTCGTAGCTGTACATAGAATCTCAACACAAGAAAATTCAAGAATTTTAACCAAGAACTCATCAAGTACTTTTAATAATTTTTGTTCCGAATCCTTGCTAATCAATCCGCTGTTAGAAAGGTTTGAACTGATACGAGGTGTTCTGTAGAGATTTAGCAATGGTGTTATTTTTTTCTTATTTAAATCCACATTTGCAATTAAAAGAATAACAGTATTTGAGCCTATATCAATAGAAGCAACATTCATCTAATTTGCCTATTTTTGAAAATAAATTTAATGAGAAATGACTAAAGATTTGAGAACATTAAACAATTTATTCATCGGACTTATCGCACTATATGGAGGGGCTTTGCTGAGCCATATTCTGAGCGTATTTGCATTCTTTGAACCGGGGGAACTTATTCTCAATCAGAGGTTAACCGATTCCGATTTATTTGGTATGTTTTATTTAGTCGGAGTAACCAAAAATTTAGCATTATTTCTCGGAGCCCTCTCATTGCTTCTGTTCATTCTCTTTATTGCCAAAAGTAGATTAAATCTCCGTTTAAATGGATGGCTTTTTATCAGTGTTATACTATTTCTTTTCATTGTCTCTTTCGAAATCTATTCTCTCATCAAGTATGACATCAAAATGATTAATCAAGTTTTCTTTGGTCAAGAATATGATCTTCGGTTTGAAATAATTAAAAATAAAATCTCATCACTCAGTGCACTGATTCCGATCCATTTTTTCTCAATTATAGCTATATTTTATATGTTCATCACAAGACCTTTTACGAAAAATGAAGCTTAAAGAAAAAGAATTCGAGAACCTGCTTAATGACTTAAAATCACTTGCTGCACAAATGGGGGCGAAAGTTAGATTTGAAAGAGGTGATTTTAAAGGCGGTTACTGTCTGATGAAGGACGATAAACTAATCGTGATTAATAAACTTTCCAATACTCAAAGGAAAGTCATGGTACTTGCCGCTGCACTGAAAGAACTCGGAATCGATGAAGTTTATCTCCCTCCCAATATTAGAGAAGCTATTGAAGAAATGGATATTTGATTATGAAAATAAAGATAATAAATGGACCCAACCTCAATCTGCTTGAAGAAAGAGATAACAAGCAGTATGGAAATCTGTCACTTCAAGAAATTAATCAGCATATCATAAATTCTTTTCCAGACGTTGAATTTGAATTTTTTCAAACCAATTTAGAAGGCGAGATTGTGGAGCATGTCCAAGGAGCACGGGGATTTGATGGATTGATAATTAATCCCGCCGGTTACACGCATACTTCTGTTGCAATACGAGATGCTCTTGAAACACTTACAATCCCTAAAATAGAAGTCCATTTATCCAATCTAACAGCTAGAGAAGACTTTAGGAAAAATCAGATAACTACAGCTAAATGTGATGGTTATATTTCCGGATTTAAACATTTTGGATATATTGCAGCTGTTTTTCTCCTAAAAACAATACTAAACAAAAATTAATACAGCATTACACTACTGAAAGTTATTTCCACGGGAGCATACATTTTAATTTGACGATTCTTTACATTATTGTGCTATTTGTTGATTAGACAATGTTCAAACTTTTTTTTGAAAATAATTATAGTAAACCATTTCGTTATAATATGTTATTATCAATTAGATGATTTTATAAATCAAATAAAGTACCCTCTTAGCTAAAGTAACTATCATTGATATTTTACATATGTTTAGTTATCTTCACTGAAGTAAAAACACAGGTGTTTAATATGAAAGATTTTGGATTAAAAAAATTATATTATTCCATCAGTGAAGTAAGTAAATTAACCGATCTTGAACAATACATACTGCGCTATTGGGAAACAGAATTTGATCAATTAAAACCCGCAAAAAACCGAGCTGGTAATAGAATCTATACTAGCAAGGATATTAAGATAATTTTACAGATAAAACATCTTTTAAGGAAAGAGAAATATACAATTGAGGGAGCAAAAAAAATCCTTTCGGAAATGCAGCAAAAAGATTCAGATATTGCTCCTCTTGAATTAAACATTCCCGAACCAAAACCATCTATCACATCAACACCTCAGAAATTAAACCGAAAGCAAGAAACCAGAAGTATTAATAAAAAAGACCTTGAAGAAATCCGAGAATTTTTAGTAGATTTGAAATCTAAATTATAATCTCGGAACGTGGCGCAGTCCGGTAGCGTACTTGAATGGGGTTCAAGGGGTCGCGGGTTCAAATCCCGCCGTTCCGACAATTAAACCTCGATTATGGCTCATAATCGGGGTTTTTTTATGCCTTAAATTTTAATGAACATTTGAAAATGGTTAGGTTTGGTTACTTTTGATGCAAAAAATGACACAATTTGGTCACAATCATTTTTAGATTTG